>NZ_JBPCEP010000021.1:0-73421 GCF_050971705.1 Niallia sp. M35 | reverse complement strand
GCTGCCATAATAATAATCGTTTCTTCTTTATCCGGTTTTCGATTATTGGAAGCATGAGTGAATTGTTCATGAAATCCTGTTATATAAGCAACATCCATGAGTAAATCGGTTAATTTTATTCTTGGGAGCATCTGATACAGGCTCGCACTAAATTTTTTTGCTTCTTCCGGAACATCTTTTTCCAAGCGTGCAATTGATATCTTTCCTTTTTCAAGAGAAACTCCGTCCAACTTAACGGAATTGGCAGCTAACCACTTTAACCTTTCATTAAGACTTTTGGTTCTCTCCGTCATATAATCTTCGAATGATAAACTAACTGATAATCTCGTATTCTCCTTCGCTTCATTCCATGTATCTTCTGAAAATAAATATTCCTCAAAATCTCTATATTGCCTGCTACCAACAATGGAAACATCTCCTGCCCGAACATGCTCCCGAAGTTCCGTTAAAACAGCCATTTCATAGTAATGACGATTAATTGTTGTACCATCATCCTCGTATAAATGCCTTTTCCAACGTTTTGAAATAAAATCCACTGGTGAGTCATCAGGTACTTTTCGCTTTCCAGATTCATTCATTCCTCGGATAATCTCTACAGCTTGTAAAAGTGGCTCATTTGCCTTTGTAGAATGAAAGTCTAATACTCTTAATAGCGTCGGCGTATATTTTCTAAGTGAATAAAAGCGTTTTTGCAGTAAGTCTAAATAATCATAGTCAGCAGGACGTGCAAGCTCCTGAGCTTCTTCTACAGAAGAAACAAAAGAATTCCATTCAATAACAGATTCCAAAACCTCAAAAACATCTAGTTTATCCTTTTTTGCTTTGATTAAAGCCTGTCCGATGTTCGTAAAGTGTATTACCTTCTCATTTAGCTTTTTACCGTTTTGTTTCTGAATTTCTTCTTGCGCCTTACGGCCTTTTGATAACAGACTTAGTATTTGTCTGTCATGAATTTCAAATGCCTTATCCGTTAACTCCTGAGTAAGATGTAATAAATAGACGGTTAATATCGAATATCGTTTATTTTCTTGAAAGTCACGGAATGCATAAGGCTCATATCTTGAACCTAAGCGAGATAGCTGTAACAGGCGATTGCGATGCAAATGACTAATTTGTACCGTTTCTAACTCCATTCCTCGTATGTATTCGAGTCGTTCTATTACTTTTAGAAATGTTTCGGGTGAAGGATGACCTGGTGGTTCCTTTAACCAACCCAATATCGTTTTATTGGATTCGGATGGATGCTGCGAAGTAATGACCTCTTCCAGCTTTTCTTTTTGCTTTTTTGTTAGAGATTGATTAACCATGTTAAATAGCTTCTTTTCAGCCATCGCCCTTGCCTCCCACACCATTCTCTCAAGTGTGGTGAAAGCAGGTAATATGATTTTATTTCTTCTTAGAAAATCTATGCATTCATGTAGTAAATGTATGGCATCACCATTTTCCAAAGCTACTTGATGAAGATGCTTAAATGTCATTCGATATTCTTTTAGAGTAAAAGTTACAAAGTCGTATTCACTTCGAATTTCTTTCAAATGATCCCAAAGTGTATTTTCTCTTTGAGGATAAAGACTAATCGTGGATGGTGTGGCACCGATTTGTTTCGATATATAATGTATGACGGAATCTGGGATGCTTTTGATATGAGTGTATGGCCATCCGGGATACCGAAGAACGGCCAATTGAACTGCGAACCCTAAACGATTTTCTTCTCTCCTTCGCCTATTTATAATTTCTAAATCTCGTTTGGAAAAAGTGTAGTAGGTTCCCAATACCCATTCATCTTCAGGGATTTGCATTAAAGCAAGTCTCTGATCTGGTGTAAGTAATTCTCTACCTCTCGCAATTTTCATATAGTCTCATCCCATTTCTGTAATTTTTCAGTTAATTAGTTTAATTATATATCAATAGAGTGTACTCTATTGATACAAGTATAGTAGACTGATAAAATCATAGTTAAGAGTGTCTCATAAGACTTGTCTCAAAAACGAGGTGAAATTTTGCAGAAAATCGGTTATATACGCGTCAGTTCGACTAGCCAAAATCCTTCAAGGCAATTTCAGCAATTGAACGAAATTGGAATGGATATTATTTATGAAGAAAAAATTTCAGGAGCCACAAAGGATCGTGAACAACTTCAAAAAATGTTAGAGGATTTACAGGAAGGTGACGTTATTTATGTTACAGATTTAACTCGGATCACTCGAAGTACGCAAGATTTATTTGAATTGATTGATTTAATACGAAATAAAAAGGCAAGCTTAAAATCACTTAAGGATACATGGCTAGATTTATCAGAAGATAATCCATACAGCCAATTCTTAATTACGGTAATGGCTGGTGTTAACCAATTAGAGCGAGACCTTATTCGTTTGCGTCAGCGTGAAGGAATTGAGCTCGCAAAGAAAGAAGGGAAGTTTAAAGGACGGTTAAAGAAATATCATAAAAATCACGCAGGAATGAATTATGCAGTAAAGCTATATAAAGAAGGAAATATGACTGTAAATCAAATTTGTGAAATTACAAATGTATCTAGGGCTTCATTATATAGAAAGCTGTCAGAAGTGAACAATTAGTCACTCCTTATTCCATATAAGGCCCCGATTGTGGAGTATCTCTAATTACGTAGTAGACTAAATACTGCGCAATAAATAATGTCTTAAATTAAGTTATTGCAAGAAAGATAGCAGAAATAAAAAGAGATAAACAGCTATCCATTATTAATGGTTTTTCTTTTTCCACCGTGGTTTGCGGTGTTTTTTTATAAATAAAAAGACCCTATACCTCTTCGGAAAATCTAACGATTGCAGCAAACATTTTGGCTAAAGCATATCCTTCCTAGTTTCATTATTAACTTTATATATCATTTAATCTTCTCAGCTTGGTTAATAATAAAATACATTAAATTTTTCAAACTATATTTTTCCACTTAGCAAACCACTTTACAAATTAAATCATATATTATACAATTCAACTATTCAATCAATAAGTTGAATAGATTAGAGGTGATTATATGGAACCTAGAGAATTTAAAGATCTTGTTTACAGTCAATTTGCTCGAATTAGTAAAGCTCTATCTAGTCCTAAGCGCTTTGAGTTATTAGATTATTTATCTCAAGGACCAAAAACAGTGGAGAGGTTATCCAAAGAAGCAAAGATGTCTGTAGCAAATACATCAAAACACCTTCAGGCACTACTAGAGGCTAGATTAGTTAAATTTAGTAAGGATAAAAACTTTGTATTCTACTCTTTAACAGATGATAACGTAATTGAACTCCTGCATTCGATTAAAAATTTAGCCGAAATGCAGTTTAGTGATATTACACACGTAAGAAAAGGTTATATAGGAAGAGATGAAAGGATTAAAATGGTTCATCTTAAAGATATGTTGAAAGAGATACAAAATGGTGAGGCTGTTCTAATTGATGTTAGACCAGAAGATGAATATAAAAATCAACATATTACGGGAGCTCTATCGATACCTGTTGAAGATCTAGAGGAGCATATTTCTTCTCTTCCAAAAGATAAAAAAATAATTGCTTATTGTCGTGGACCTTATTGTGCTTTTGCAACACAAGCAGTAGAAACATTAAACTCCCTTGGATACGAAGCTTATCGCATGGAAGAAGGGGTTCATGAGTGGAAACAATCTGATTATATTCATTAATTTTAAGGAGGAATTAAAAATGTTATTTCGTCAATATTTACACACTAATCCAGTAGCAGCATCATATTTTTTTGGGTGTGGAAGTCAATCACAAGGAGTGGTGGTAGACCCACTAGAAGATCAAGTTGATTTTTATGTAGAAGAAGCTGAAAAGTTAGGCATGAATATTGTTTATGTAATTGATACACATCTTCATGCTGACCATGTATCAGGTGCAAGAAAATTAGCTGAGAAAACAGGTGCAAAATATGTCCTTCATTCTTCAGCAGAAACAAGCTTTAACTTTACTCCAGTAGAAGACGGGGATGAATTATTAGCTGGAAATACACTATTAAAGTTCTTGCATACCCCAGGTCATACACCAGAGCACATTTCTATCGTGGTTTCTGATAAACGTCGAGCTGATGAACCTTGGTTTGTCTTAACAGGTCATACGTTAATGGTTGGAGATGCAGGTAGAACTGAATTGGCTGTATCTATTGAAGAAGGGGCAAAAGATTTGTATCAAAGCTTAAAAAAGATCACTCAATTAGAAGACCATGTTGAAATTTATCCTGGAGCGTTTTCAGGATCAGTTTGTGGACGTGGTTTAAGTGGGAAACCTTCTTCAACCATTGGATTTGAAAAACGTCACAATGAAGCAATGAGATTTGATAACGAGAAGGAATTTGTTGATTTTATGACAACGAACGTACCACCACAACCAGAAGGTTTTAAAGAGATGAGAAAAACAAATCAAGGAAAATAATAAAGTGGAGAACCTCTATTTGGTTCTCCCTTTTTGGAGGTGAATGGTTTGAGTAAAGTACAAATTGGAATTAAAGAAAATTTAATAAATTTCATACTTCTAGTTGTTACGAACTTCTTTGTTGGTTCAATGGTTGGTTTAGAAAGAACCATTCTCCCGATTATTGGTGAAGAAGATTTTGGTTTGGCATCGGCTAGTGCGGCATTATCTTTTATTATTAGTTTTGGATTTTCAAAGGCTATTGTGAATTATTTTGCAGGTGCTATCGCAGACCGATTAGGAAGAAAGAAAGTCCTTCTTATCGGTTGGAGTATCGGCTTATTAGTTCCTTTGCTGGTTATATTTGCGACCTCATGGTGGATGATTGTAGTTGCAAATATTTTCTTAGGTATCAACCAAGGATTATCTTGGTCCATGACCGTAAATATGAAAATTGATTTATCGAAACCTACTCAAAGAGGTTTTGCTGTAGGGTTAAATGAATTTGCAGGGTATATAGGAGTAGCTGTAATGGCTGGTGTCTCTGGTTTTGTTGCAACAAATTTTTCTAACCGCCCCGAACCATTTTATTTAGGTATTATTATTGTGGTAATCGGTTTTATCTTATCATTACTTGTAAGAGATACAGAAGAACATATAAAGCTTCAAACAAAATCATCCAATAATGGTCCGACTTTATCTGCAAAAGAAGTGTTCAAAATAACTACGTTTAAGAATAAAAGTTTATCTAGCATCACTTTTGCAGGATTAAGCACAAACCTTAAAGATGGTATGGCTTGGGGACTCTTCCCATTATTCTTTACAGGTGTTGGCTTAACCGTATCAGAAATTGGAGTGTTAGTTGCGATTTATCCAGCTTCATGGGGATTTTTCCAACTGTTTACCGGAGCGTTAAGTGATAAGATCGGACGAAAGTGGTTCATTGTTGGTGGAATGTGGCTTCAAGCTCTTTCTCTGTGGATGATTTTATTTGTAAACGAATATAGCCTATGGTTCATAGCAGCTATTCTTCTAGGACTAGGAACCGCAATGGTATATCCAACCTTACAAGCTTCAATTAGTGATATAGCACAACCAGAATGGAGAGCCTCATCAATGGGAGTTTATCGTTTTTGGAGAGATAGTGGATATGCATTTGGAGCATTATTTGCAGGATTTATTGCAGATATGCTTAATATTAGTTGGGCAATTGGTTTAGTTGCTCTATTACCTCTAATTGCAGGAATCATAACAGCAGTTCGAATGAATGAAACATTAATAAGGTAGGAACAGAGTATTGAATCAATATAAAAGATTTATTGAAAAATCCTACTCAATGTACGACAAAGACCAAACTTAAGGCTTGTAGTATCTTATTACTCATTTTATAATTAATATATACCATTACGGGTATACGTATATAATGGAAGGGGGGATGATTCTGTCTCATCGAACTGATCCAAATAGAGCATATAGGCTCTTTGATCCAAAGAGAAAAAAGCTTATAACACCCAATAAGGCATTGGAATTATTAGAACTTGAAGAGTTTGAAAATGTCGCTGATCTAGGTGCGGGTAACGGCTATTTTACACTTTCACTAACGAAAAAATCTAAGATGGTTTATGCTGTAGATATTGAACCCAGGATGTTGAAATTATTAATGGAACGTGCAGAAAAGGAGAACATAAGTAATATCAGGTATGTTGAAAGTAATCTTGAGGATATAAAATTGGAAAAGAATATTGTAGATAGATAAAGCGTTAATAGCTTTTGTCATACATGAAGTGCCTGATATAAAAGCTGCACTCGGAGAAATTCGTAGGATTATAAAGCCAGGTGGAATGTTTGTATTGTTAGAATGGGAAGCGGTGGAATCAGAGATAGGACCTTCAATAGAACAGAAAGTACCGTCTATAACCATGAAAAAGTTATTAGAACAAAACGGCTTTCATCCAAAACTTGTGCATTTAAATCAATCAATTTATGCAATAATTGCTAAAAACATTAAATTTTAAGGAGGATAAAAAATGTTTGACTATACCGTTGAAACAAAAAAGAGTATTAATGAAGCAGTAACAAGTTTAGAAACTAATTTGAAAGAAGAGAAGTTTGGCGTTTTGTGGATGTTTGATATCAAAGACAAACTTCAAGAGAAGGGACTAGATTTTAATCAGGAATATAAGGTCTTAGAAGTCTGTAATCCACATGAAGCTCAGAGAGTTTTAAATGAAAACTTATTAGTGGGGTATTTTTTACCATGTAAAATTGTTGTTTACAGTGACAATGGGCAAACTAAGATAGGGATGCCTAGACCAACAGCACTTATTAAGCTTGTGAATAATGATGAAATCATAAAGCTTGCAAAAGATATTGAGGATCGTTTAATTAATTGTATTAATAAAAGTATATAGAAACTGTGAATTTGCCTGTCAAGAAATAAATATTTTATAACTACTTTGAAAAAAACGGGCGACGATAAAAAACTATCGCCGTCCTTTTTTTTATTTTTCGTTTACTATTTTATTTATCGTATCTATCATTTCAGGACTTTGAAATATTTCTATCATGCCATCTTGCATTTCCGGTACTGCCATCATGTCCAGCATACATATTTGGGCTTATGCCACCAGAGTACATCATATGATCGATGCCACCATATCCGGCAAGAAGGAGTAAGGCTAAAACGGCAACGACACGTTGATTTGTTTTTATTTTCATTTGTTTTCCTCCTTGTTTAGACATTCACTTTTACTGCTTTCCCGAATAAATGTCTTTTATAGCCCTAAGGTTAATCCACCTAATATTTCAAACAAAATTAAACTCCACCTAAAACTCCACCTACTATTATTATTTTTTTATTCATTTTAATCACTCCAGTTCAACTTTATACCCCTGTTAGTATTGTGATATTAACATTACTAAAATCAATTAGTGTGATAAAAGTTACAATTAGAAGCTTATTTTGGATTTATATGGACGTGGCAAATAAACATATTTAACCGATAAAAGAGAATTCTAAGTATGACTTGTATTACTTCAACATAAGGAGTGACGAAATGAATACTAAGTCAAAAGTTGCTGAGATTTTACCAAAAGAAGTATCTGAAAAAGTAAGGCAAGGAAAAGCACAAAGTATTATCGATGTTCGTGAACATGAAGAAGTTGCACAAGGGAGAATCCCAGGTGCTTACCATATTCCTTTAGGAGAGCTTGAAAATCGATTACATGAAATTGACAAAGACAAGGAGCATTTTATGGTATGCCAATCGGGGAATCGGAGTGGAATGGCTGCTGAATTTTTGCAAGATAAGGGGTATAAAGTGAAAAATATGGTTGGTGGAATGCTTAATTGGGAAGATGAAGTCGAAAAACCGTAACCCAAGAAGGAGGAATCTCAATGGAAGTTACAGTTAATAGGGTGTTAGATGCAAAGGGACTGGCTTGCCCGATGCCAATTGTAAAAACAAAAAAAGAAATGAACACCCTTGAACCAGGTGAAGTGATGGAAATTCAAGCTACCGATAAAGGTTCAACAGCTGATTTAAAGGCTTGGGCTTCTAGTACCGGTCATCAGTATTTAGGAACTGTAGAAGAGGGAGAGACCTTAAAACATTATCTTCGAAAAGTTCGTTCAGAAGAAGAAAAACCTGAAGCAAAACATCCGGATGTGGTTCATTTAGATGAATTATTAAAGAAATTAGATGGAAATGAAAAAATAACTGTTTTAGATGTGAGAGAACCGGCTGAATATGCATTCGGTCATGTACCGGGTGCTATTAATATCCCACTTGGTGAATTAGAAAATCGGTTTGAGGAACTTAACAATGTAGACAATCTACATGTCATTTGTAGAACGGGTAGTCGTAGTGATTTTGCTGCACAAAAGTTAACCGAAAAAGGCTTTAACAACGTTAAAAATGTAGTTCCTGGAATGAAAGACTGGACAGGACCTATCGATAAAAATCATTAAACAAGGAGGAATAATAATGAAAGTAGCTATCATTGCCTCAAACGGTGGGATGTTTGATGCCTATAAAGTATTCAATATTGCAACGGCTGCAGCTGCTACTGATGCTGAAGTGGGAATCTTTTTTACATTTGAAGGCTTAAATCTCATTCATAAAGAAGGTCATAAAAATTTGCCAATGCCTACAGGAACAGAACATTATCAAGAAGGATTTAAAAAAGCGAATGTTCCACCAGTTGAAGAGCTTGTTGCAATGGCGAGTGAGATGGGTGTGAAAATGATTGCGTGCCAAATGACAATGGATGTTATGAGTTTAGAAAAAGAGCATTTTGTAGAAGGGATTGATGTTGGCGGTGCAGTTACCTTTTTAGCGTTTGCTAAAGATGCTGACGTAACGCTAACGTTCTAAAGGAGTGAAGAATGATGAATAAGAATGTTACTGTCTATACCACAAACACTTGTCCCTATTGTGTAATGGTAAAAAACTTTTTAAATGAGCAAGGTGTCGCATTTAAAGAAGTAAATGTGCAAGAAGATCCTGCAGCAGGAGATAAATTGGTTGAAACAACAGGTCAGATGGGAGTCCCTCAAATTGAAATTAGTGGTGAGTGGGTTTTAGGGTATGATCCGGAAACGATTACTCAACTTTTAGAAAAGTAAAAGGAGGAGACACATGGGAACAACAACAGCTCTGAAAACAATATCTGTTAAAGATTTAGCCCAGAAAGTCATTAATCATGAAGACCTTTTCATCCTTGATACCCGTAATACCAGCGATTTTGACGATTGGAAAATAGAAGGGCGCAATATAGAGGTAATCAATTCTCCTTACGTTGAATTATTAGAAGGAGTCGATTCAATATTAGATAAACTACCAAAGAGCAAAGAAATTTATGTCATTTGTGCTAAAGGTGGTGCATCAGAATTTGTCGCCGAACAAATAATGGAACAGGGGTTTACAGATGTTTACTCAGTAGAAGGCGGAATGAAGGCTTGGAGTGAACACCTTGAGCCAATAAAGATTGGTGATTTGAAAAATGGAGGAAGCATCTTTCAATTTGTACGGATTGGAAAAGGCTGCCTTTCCTATTTAATTGAGTCTGACGGAAAAGGGGCAATAATTGATACTAACAGAATGTTGTCTCCATATGAAGAGATGATAAAGGAACATAATATTACGTTAACACACGTTTTAGATACTCATTTGCATGCTGACCATATTTCTGGTGGTAGAGAACTTGCTGAAAAACATGGTGCAACCTATTATTTACCACCAAAGGATGCTAAAGAAGTCACATTTAACTACTCACAAATTAATGACGGCGATGAATACAAGGTTGGACAGACAACCATAAAAGCCATTTACTCTCCTGGGCATACCATTGGTAGTACATCTTTTGTCGTTGATGATCAATATTTGTTAACAGGTGACATTTTATTTATTGATTCCATTGGTCGCCCTGATCTAGCTGGTAAAGCTGAAGACTGGGTAGGAGATTTAAGAAATACCCTTTATCAACGTTACAAAGAGCTAGCTGATAATCTTCTAGTCTTACCTGCCCATTACATGGGAATTAACGAAATGAATGATGATGGAAGTATTTCAGAAAAACTTGGTGTACTTTATCAACAAAATCATGGATTAAATATTAATGATGAAGCTGAATTCAGAAAAACGGTGACAGAAAATCTTCCGCCACAGCCGAATTCATACCAAGAAATTCGTGAGACAAATATGGGTAAAATCAAACCAGAAGAAGAACAACAAAGGGAAATGGAAATTGGACCAAATCGCTGTGCAGTGAGATAGGAGGAAAAGAGATGGAAGCAACAAAAGTATTAGATGCAAAAGGGCTAGCTTGTCCAATGCCAATTGTAAAAACAAAAAAGGAAATGGATTCATTAAGTTCAGGAGAGATCCTTGAGATTCATGCAACAGATAAAGGGGCAAAAAATGACTTGACTGCATGGGCACAATCGGGTGGACACGAATTGCTAAAAGATGAAGAAGAAAATGGTGTTTATAAGTTCTGGTTAAAAAAAGGATAGAATTTAGGGGAAGGTACCTTTAAACGGTTACCCTCCCCCTTTGATTGGAGGAAAAAGAAAGTGGATATTGGATTTATCGTGGTTATATTCCTTATCGGTTTTATTGGATCCTTCATATCCGGAATGGTAGGAATTGGTGGATCGATTATTAAATATCCCATGCTTTTATACATTCCACCACTGTTTGGATTAGCTGCATTTAGTGCACATGAGGTATCTGGAATTAGCGCCGTACAAGTTTTTTTCGCCACAATAGGGGGAGTATGGGCTTATAGAAAAGGAGGGTACTTGAATAAAACGTTAATTATATACATGGGTGTTGCCATATTAATTGGTAGTTTTATTGGTGGATATGGCTCAAAGCTCATGACCGAAAGTGGAATTAACATTGTATATGGAATTCTAGCTTTAATCGCCGTTGTGATGATGTTCTTACCTAAAAAAGGAATCGATGAGATCCCACATGATCAGGTGAAGTTTAATAAATGGCTCGCAGCTGTTCTTGCATTAATTGTTGGGGTGGGTGCGGGAATTGTTGGTGCTGCTGGTGCGTTCATTTTAGTTCCTATCATGCTCGTAGTGCTGAAAATTCCAACTAGAATGACGATAGCGACCTCTTTAGCTATTACGTTTATCTCGTCTATTGGTGCAACTGTTGGGAAAATTACAACAGGTCAAGTCGAATATTATCCAGCGTTAATCATGGTTGTAGCAAGCCTAATCGCTTCGCCACTTGGTGCTAATTTTGGTAAAAAAATAAATACCAAAATCCTACAATGGATTTTGGCATTACTCATATTAGCTACTTCAATTAAAATTTGGTCTGATATTTTATTTTAAGAGACCTTATTACTTTCAACGTATGTCTCAAGTGCAGGATGATATTCCTTTTGAAAATGATTATCTGGACATGATTTGATTACAATTGAGAGTAATGAGTTCGTTTTATCGCTGACTAAATTTTTATTACAAGTAGGGCATTTTTCATTGAAAAAAGATTTGAAAAAACGTTTCATATTAGGTTCCTCCTATACCCATTAATTCCTATTGTTATACTAGGTATTGTAGAAGATTTATTTAAAAAACTCAATGGGTTTATATACCAATCAACGAGAGGATGGGAATGTATGAGAGATCTATTTCCACCAACTACGACTAAAGTAAAGTTAAACACAGATGATAGAATCAATAATGATATAGAACGAAAAACTGCACATAATATCAACAATTACTACGGGAAAACTGAAAAAGAAATAGATAAACGTATTAAAGAATTAAATTATGAATGGGATACCGAAAGAGTTTTAGAACTTAACTTTGCATCAATTGTATTGATATCATCTTTACTTGGATTATTAAGCAATAAAAAATGGATGGCATTGTCAGGAATAACAAGTGTATTTATGATCCAACATTCTTTACAGGGGTGGTGTCCTCCATTACCACTGATAAGGAGACTTGGCGTTAGGACTGCAACAGAAATATTTGAAGAGAAGGAAGCATTAAAGAAGATACTAAATAAAAGCTGATATTGGGTTATTTTTTATAGAACACTCGTGACTTTATGAGTGTTCTTTTATTATGAAAACAGAATCAAAATCCTTCTTCATCACCTATTGTTTAAAAGTAATGGTTGAATGGACAAAATAATTAAATATGAACATATAGGAGGGAAATGGATGAATATTATTAAAAACTCAAAACAAAAGTTTATTTTTGCGAATCGCAATTTATTTGGTGGCTTTTTATTTGGGCTTGGTCTTGTAGCTTTTATTGATGAAACGGTTTTTCATCAACTACTACACTGGCATCACTTCTATGATAAATCAACAACTGATATTGGACTAGTTTCGGATGGTCTGTTTCATGCTTTTAGTTGGTTTGCGACCATCTTTTCAGCTTTTATGTTTGCAGACCTTCGCCGCAGAAATGCTTTTTGGCTTGCAAGATGGTGGGGAGGAATATTGCTTGGGGCTGGAGGCTTTAATTTGTATGATGGTATCATCCAACACAAGTTCATGAGAATACATCAGATTCGTTACAATGTAGAAATACTTCCTTACGACTTAGTGTGGAATTTAGTTGCTGTAGCACTCATTATTGTTGGGGTGATTCTCGTATTTCGCACAAGAAAGCAATTATCCCAAGGGGAGGAAATTCTTAGTGGATCACAATCACATTGATAGTTCCGGTTATAGTTATTTAGATTATTTCTTCATTTTGGTATTTGTGTTAATGATTATTCTTTATATAATGGGAGTTGTTTTATCCAATCGAAAGCATAAAAAATGGTCGCCATACCGAACGTTATCTTGGCTTTTAGGGGTTCTGTTTGTAGCACTTGCTGTAGTGGGACCGGTAGCTGAACAAGCCCATATGGATCTTAAAATACACATGCTAGGTCATTTATTTCTTGGGATGTTAGGACCTCTACTTATTGCGCTTTCTGCACCGATGACGCTTTTTTTAAGAACTCTGTCTGTGAAATTAGCACGACGGTTTACACAGATATTAAAAAGTTACCCGGTCCGCATTGTAAGTGATCCTTTTATCGCATCGCTTCTAAATATTGGAGGACTATGGGTACTCTATACAACGGACTTATACGCACAAATGCACGGGAATTTATATCTTTATGTCTTTATACACGTTCATGTATTCATAGCAGGATACCTTTTTACAGTATCCATGATCTATATTGATCCAGTTGCCCATAGAACAAGTTTCCTCTATCGTTCTATTGTTTTAATAATCGCCTCAGGCATCCACGGTATTCTATCAAAGTATATTTATGCCCATCCCCCAAAGAGTGTACCAATTTCCCAAGCCGAGATGGGTGGAGTGCTAATGTATTATGGTGGAGATGTGATCGATATATTTCTAATCTTCATTTTTTGTTATCAATGGTATATATCCACAAATAAAAGAAGGGTATCTGATAAATCAAAATTATTCTTACAAAGTTAAAAAGAAATAAATTTAAAGGTATTGACAATATACCCTAATGGGTATAATATAAACGTTGTAAGACATTCCTTTTTTTATTAGTAAAGGAGACAGCATATGATAGTTGCTATAATAATGAGTGCCATTATTGTTGCTCTTTTTAAAAGACATTTTCCCGTTTTTAGGGTTGAAAATATAACTAATCACGTTGATATGGGAACATCAATAGTCGTAGATGTAAGAGATTATATTGAGTCTCATAACAGCCCAATAGAAAGAGCCATCAATGTTCCAGTGGCATACCTTAATAGGTTTTATTCAGAAATCCCAAAAAGTGACTTGATTGTAGTGGCATCAAACCGCCTTGAAAGGAATCTAGCGATTCGTTTCTTACGCAAAAGAGATTTTAAGGTCGTTGGCTATTTAATTACAAATCAAACACAAACAGTATTAAAGGAAAATCAATTAAATAAAGAAAGTTATTGTTAAGGGGGAAAACAGATGGAATACAACGACCAAATGAAAAACAGAGTAAAGCGCATTGAAGGACAACTTAGAGGAATTTTGAGAATGATGGAAGAAAATAAAGACTGCAAAGATGTTATTACTCAGTTGTCTGCAGCAAGAACAGCGATTGATCGGACGATTGGAGTTGTCGTCAGTTCAAATTTAGTGGAATGTGTTCGTAACGCCGAAGAAATTGGTGAGAAAAATACAGAAGAACTATTAAAAGAAGCTGTCAATCTGCTTGTAAGAAGTAGATAGAAATAAAGGGGTTGACACTCTCTTTTATTTTTAATAATATTATACCCATAGGGGTAAAGGTAAAAGGAAAATTTTTTATACAGAAAAATACCCTAATGGGTAAACAACAAGAGGAGGAACAAACATGACAGAAACAAAAAAAACAACAATCGTATTATTTAGTGGTGATTATGATAAAGCAATGGCTGCTTATATTATTGCAAACGGGGCAGCTGCCTATGATCATGAAGTAACTATTTTCCACACATTTTGGGGATTAAATGCTCTACGTAAGGATGAAGATATTGAAGTGAAAAAAGGTTTCATGGAAAAGATGTTTGGCAAAATGATGCCAAGAGGTGCTGAAAAAATGGGTCTGTCAAAAATGCACTTTGCAGGTTTCGGTCCTAAAATGATTAAAGATGTAATGAAAAAGCATAATGCAATGCCACTTTCAGACTTAATTGAAATGGCAAAAGAACAAGATGTTAAGCTCGTTGCTTGTACGATGACAATGGATTTATTAGGACTTCAAAAAGAAGAACTTTTAGATAATATCGAGTATGCAGGTGTAGCTGCATATTTAGCTGATGCAGAAGATGGAAATGTAAACCTATTTATCTAAACACGTTAGGGGGATTATCCCCTACATAAAAGGAGGGAGTAAGTTTGGAATATCTAAATTATTTAATCATTGGACTCTTTCTGTTATTTATCATTAAACGAATCATCCCGGCTAAAGGTGTTAGACAGATTTCAACAACAGATTTAAAGAATGAATTAAAAGATAGGAATAAACAATTTGTTGATGTACGTACTCCTGGGGAGTTTAAGGGAAGAAACATTAAAGGATTTAAAAATCTCCCACTCCAACAACTTGCGCAAAAAGCGGAGAAGGAACTATCAAAAGACAAAGAAGTAGTTGTTATTTGTCAAAGTGGAATGAGAAGTCAAAATGCTACTAAAATATTAAAAAAATTAGGATTTACGAACGTGACAAATGTAAAAGGTGGTATGAGTGCCTGGAGATAAAAAGGAGGAGAGAAAATGAAACAACTAACAGCAAAAGAAGTGGAAACATCGTTAGTAGAAGGTCAACCATTAAACTTGATTGATGTTCGTGAAGTGGATGAAGTTGAAACTGGGAAAATCCCAGGAGCGATCCACATTCCACTAGGGTTATTAGAATTCCGTATGCATGAATTAGATAAGTCTCAAGACTATATCATGGTTTGTCGTTCTGGTGCACGTAGTGGTCGCGCCTGTCAATTTCTTGAAAGTCATGGGTTTAAGGTAACCAACATGACAGGCGGAATGCTTGCGTGGGAAGGCGAAACAAAATAAGGTGATTTTTTTTAGAAGTCAATATACTCGTAAGGGTAATAAACAGGAGGTTTTTATATTATGAATTCATTAAAAACAGATCTTTTATTAGATGCAAAGGGCCTAGCTTGCCCAATGCCTATCGTCAAAACAAAAAAGGCAATGAATGAGTTACAATCTGGTCAAGTCTTAGAGGTTCAAGCAACAGATAAAGGGTCAAAAGCTGACCTTGAAGCATGGGCAAAAAGCGCTGGACATCAGTATCTAGGCACAATTGAACAAGGAGATGTGTTAAAGCATTACCTTAGAAAATCTTCCAATGATGGAACAATTGAAAGAAAACATCCTAACATCACAAGCAATGAAGAGTTGGAGAAAAAACTAGATGTTAACGAGAATATTGTTGTTCTCGATGTTAGAGAAGCAGCGGAGTACGCATTCAACCATATTCCAAACGCCATCTCTATTCCGTTAGGAGAGTTAGAGGATCGTCTTTCAGAGCTTAATACAGCTGATGAGATTTATGTGGTGTGTCGAACTGGAAACCGTAGTGATCTCGCAGCTCAAAAATTAGCTGAAAAAGGTTTTGCAAATGTGATTAATGTTGTGCCAGGGATGAGTGCTTGGTCAGGCAAAACCAATAGTTTAAATAAATAAGGAGGGGAAATTTGATATGAGCACAGTAACGGTATACACAACCACACGCTGTCCGTATTGTGTTATGCTAAAGAACTTTTTGGCAGATCAAACTATACCTTTTAAAGAGGTAAATGTTGAAGAAAACCCAGAGATTATGAACCAACTAGTCGCAAAGACCGGACAACTGGGTGTGCCTCAAACAGAGGTAAATGGCAAGTGGGTTGTTGGTTATGATCCAAATAATATAATGCTAGCATTAAGAAACTAGGAGGAATTAAGAATGAGTAAAGTAGCAATTATAGCAAGTAATGGTGGATTATTTGATGCATATAAAGTTTTTAATATCGCAACAGCTGCAGCAGCATCTGATCAGGAAGTTGCCATATTCTTTACATTTGAAGGATTAAACTTAATTCATAAAGAGGCATACACACAACTACCAATGCCAGAGGGGAAAGAGCATTTTGCTGAAGGGTTTGCAAAAGCAAACGTACCAGCTATACCTGAGTTAGTGGCAATGGCACAAGAAATGGGTGTCAAATTCATTGGTTGCCAAATGACAATGGATGTGATGGGATTAGAAAAGGAAGCATTTGTGGATGGAATTGAAGTGGGTGGAGCTGTAACCTTTTTAGAATTTGCAAAAGATGCAGATGTAACTCTTACGTTTTAATAAAAATTAATTATTTTTTTGAATTTAAATATACCATAGGGGGTAAAATGATATGACTGTAAAGGCTATGACTTCAAAAGAAGTAACAAAAAAAGTATTTAATAAAGAACCATTATTTATTCTAGACGTTCGTAATGAAAGTGACTTTCAAGATTGGAAAATTGAAGGAGAAAACTTCGACTATTATAATATTCCGTATTTCGAGTTACTGGATGGAGTGGAAGGAATCTTAGATAAAATCCCGGCTAATCAAGAAGTTTTAGTCGTTTGTGCAAAAGAAGGATCTTCATTAATGGTGGCAGAGATGTTATCAGAACAAGGATTAACGGCTTCTTACCTGCAAGGTGGGATGAAAGCGTGGAGTGAGTACTTAGAGCCTGTGAAGGTCGGGGACTTAAACGATGGAGGTGAAGTGTATCAGTTCGTTCGTATCGGTAAGGGCT
Source organism: Niallia sp. M35 (assembly GCF_050971705.1). Lineage (NCBI taxonomy): Bacteria > Bacillati > Bacillota > Bacilli > Caryophanales > Bacillaceae > Niallia > Niallia sp. M35. The sequence continues at coordinate 56,243 of NZ_JBPCEP010000021.1, read as the reverse complement.
GCCTATCTTACATGGTCGTCTCAAATGGGGAAGCAGCTATCATCGATGCAACTCGTATGACTGATATTTATCTTGATTTTGCAAAAGAAATTGGTGCAAAAATTACGCATGTATTTGATACGCATCTTCATGCTGACCACATTTCTGGTGGAAGAGTCATTGCTGAGAGAACAGGTGCTACGTATTGGTTACCACCAAAGGATGCAACAGAAGTCACATTTGAGTATAAGCCTTTAGAAGATGGAAATGTGGTAACAATCGGAAATACTGCCATCGATATTCATGCCCTGTATTCTCCAGGTCACACAATTGGTTCTACATCGTTTGTTGTGGATTCTCAGTTCTTATTATCAGGTGATATCCTATTCATCGATTCAATCGGCAGACCAGACTTAGCTGGGATGGCAGAAGACTGGGTAGCAGATTTAAGAGAAAGTTTGTACATCCGTTACAGAGAGCTTTCAGAAGAACTAGTTGTTCTACCAGCGCACTTTATGATCATTGATGAATTGAATGACGATGGTAGTGTATCAGAAAAATTAGGGACACTATTTGCAAAAAATCATGGTCTAAACATCGAGGACGAAAATGAATTCAGAAAATTAGTAACAGAAAACCTACCACCACAACCAAATGCGTATCAAGAAATTCGTGAAACTAACATGGGGAAAATTAACCCAGATGATGAAAAACAACGTGAAATGGAAATTGGACCAAACCGTTGTGCGGTTCGATAAAAACTTATTTTAGGAGGAATAACGAAATGGAAGCAACTAAAGTATTAGACGCAAAAGGATTAGCATGTCCAATGCCAATTGTAAAAACAAAAAAGGCAATCAATGAATTAGCATCAGGTGAAATTCTAGAAATTCATGCTACTGATAAAGGTGCTAAAAACGACCTAACAGCTTGGGCAAAATCTGGTGGTCATGAACTAATTAAGCATGAAGAAGAAAATGATGTATTTAAATTTTGGATTAAAAAAGGTTAAAAAATAAGGGGAGCCTATGTAGGGTTCCCTTTTTTCAAAAGGAGGTAACACCATGGATTTTGGATTCATCATTACGATTTTCTTAATAGGATTTATTGGATCATATGTTTCAGGAATGTTAGGAATCGGCGGGTCTATTATTAAATACCCAATGTTATTATATATTCCACCGTTATTTGGCTTAGCAGCATTTACTGCACATGAAGTTTCAGGCATAAGTGCGATTCAAGTATTCTTTGCAACTATTGGTGGAGTTTGGGCTTACCGAAAAGGTGGATATTTAAATAAAACGTTAATTATGTATATGGGTGCTAGTATTTTAGTGGGTAGTTTTGTTGGAGGATTTGGATCAAAGTTAATGTCTGAAGGAGGCATTAATTTAATTTATGGGATATTAGCCTTAATTGCAGCAGTGATGATGTTTATTCCGAAAAAGGGAATAGACGACATTCCATTAGATCAGGTGAAATTTAACAAATGGCTTGCAGCACTATTAGCCCTTATTGTAGGGGTGGGGGCTGGGATCGTTGGAGCAGCAGGAGCCTTTTTATTAGTGCCAATCATGTTAGTGGTATTAAAAATTCCAACAAGAATGACGATCGCTTCTTCTCTAGCGATTACGTTTATTTCATCAATCGGAGCGACAGTAGGTAAAATTACGACCGGACAAATTGACTACTTCCCAGCTTTTATTATGATCGTTGCAAGTTTAATTGCTTCCCCATTGGGTGCAATGGCTGGAAAAAAAGTAAATACCAAAGTGTTGCAAGTCATTTTAGCGTTATTAATTGGAGCTACTGCCGTTAAGATTTGGTTAGATATTTTGTAAAAACAGGGGAAAATAAAGTGTATTCATAGTAGGTTTGAAAGAAGGGGTTATAATGACGAACAAGAAATTTGTTTATTTTGTATCGTTAAGCTCAAATGTTCCCTATGTGTTGAAGAAATCAATCGAAATGGTTGAACAAAAAAATGAAGTCGCCATATTTTTTGATCTTGATGGAGCGCGTGTTTTAGATAAACGTTATTTAAAAAGAATGACGAGAACACATGGAGTAGATCTATCCTTACTTTTTAACTTGGCTTTAAATGCGGGAATTAAATTGTATGGTTGTCAAATGAATGTGTTAATTGCTGATGGTTTGGAATTAATAGAAGGGGCAGAACTCGCGGGCGTTGTTACCTTTTTAGAAACAGCCTACCAAGCTGATGCTGTTTTAAGTTTTTAAGAGGGGGACTAAACATGAATACGAAAAAAGTTGTCGTTTTAGCACTTCATGATGAATTAGAGTCTGCTTACCCACCTTTAAATGTTGCTGTTGGAGCTGCTTCATCCGGGGCTGATGTGATCTTAGCCTTCTCACGAAAAGGAGTAAACATTTTAGATCAAAAATACATTCCTATTCCATCGGATGGAATTGAATACTTGTCTAATGCTCTAGCTGATTTTAACGCACCTTCAATTAACGATTTACTTGAGATAGCTGTTGAATCTGGCGTTAAATTTTATGTGGTGGACTTAGATATAAAGGACCATACGCAATTTAAGTACCCAGCTGAGCAAGTCCCCATTAAATGGGTTTTAAATGAGGCAGTTTCAGCGGATTTGTTTGTACATTTTTAAATATTGAGGAGGAATAACGTTGATTAAAATTACAGATGCTGCGATATCAAAAATAAAACAAGAAGTTAAAGATGTAAAAAAACCATTTATTCGTCTTGCAATGGGCATTGGTTGAGGGGGACCTCAGCTTCGTCTGGCTCTGGAAGAGTCAGCTTTAGAAAATGATGAGATTATTGAACAAGATGGCATAAGTTTTTTAGTACATGAAACAAGTAAACCATATTTTAATAATGTCAAAATTGATTATACCAAGACCATATTGGGTGGCGGGCAATTTATTGTCCTTACACTATAAGTACATCTGAAAGCAGGAGTTTCCTTGAAGATTAAAACAATAGCATTATATCTACCCCTTGTCATTTTAGTATTATATTTTGGCTATACCCAGTTTGAAAATAATAGCATTAAAACAATTTCAATTAATGAGTTGGAGCAAAAATTACAGGATCCCAAATCAAGTAACATAATCTTTGTTGATGTGCGTGAACCCCATGAATATGAAGCAGGTCATATTAAAGGGATGAAAAACATTCCACTAAGCACATTAAAATCCGATTATAAAGGTCTTTCTAAAGATGCGGAAATCGTTCTATTGTGCAGAAGTGGGAAACGAAGTCTTCAAGCTGCAAACATTTTAAAAGACTATGGTTATGGTAATGTTGTAAGTGTAAGTGGCGGTATTCAAGAATGGCAGGGAGAAATTATAAAATAAGTAATGGAGTAGGCTGATAATATGAATAAAGATCATAACAACTGTGGCAAAGGTAGTTGAGGAATTCCTAACAAAAAATCACGGTCATTTTTCCCACCCATATGACCAGGGATTTTAGTCTGGCTCCTGGTAGGAGTCATCGTCTTGTTTCAAAGAATCTTTTAAGAAGAGGGGCTAAACAGCCCCTTTTTGTGTAAACATCAAGCAATTTTTTTGGAGGTACCCATGGATATCATTCAAATCGGTTCATTTACGATTCTCCTTAAATGGTTTCTTCTTGGAGTGGCAATTCTATTTGGAATAGTTTTTATAAAAGTATTGCTCCTACGCTTACCGAATAGGGAACATAATAAGGCAGTATTTGACTTATTAACTAATAGCGTGTTTTTAGGCTTTTTTATTTGGAAAGGTAGCTTACTTCTTACGGAACCTTCATTAGTAATAAAAAGTCCTTTGTCGTTGTTGTATTTTACAGGAGGAAGAAGTGGCTTAATTTTAGCTATTATTTTTTCAATCTACTACTTTATTTATAAAGCAAGGAAATTAGATATTTCAATGCTAGTTACTTTGAAATACGGCTTACTATTTAGTTTTTCAGTGCTGTCTGTCTATCACTTTTTATCCGCCACCTTTGTAGAGGATAATTTCATTTATCATGTTCTTTTTGGCATTTATTCGTTGACTAATTTGATACTCATTCTAGTTCAAAAAATTCTATCCTCATATAAATCATTTTTTTCTGTCATCGTCTTATTTTCATTCTACAAAATAATACTCTCATTGGTTCTAATCAATGAAAATACGATTTTTATTTTCTCGATGGAGCAGTGGTTTTTTGTAGGATTAATAATCTTGTCTCTTTACCTTTGGGATAGAAAACTACAGTAGAAAGATAGGTGGGTAAGAATTGGAAAATATCACAATATTTTTTGCATTAACTGCAGGGGTACTTTCATTTTTTTCACCTTGTGTGTTTCCATTAATTCCTGCATATGTTGCTCATTTAACCGATGGTTCAGTAAAAGATGGAAAAGTAAATACCCAGAAGAGTGTCCTGTTTTCTCGTTCAATAAGTTTTATCTTTGGATTTAGTATTGTATTTGTGTTACTAGGAGCTTCAGCAAGTGTTGTAGGACAAATATTTTTAGATAATAAGAAATTAATTCAAATGATAGGGGGATTCCTCATCATTATTTTTGGGTTACAGATGCTTGGTGTGTTTAAAATAAAGTTTTTAATGACTGAAAAACGGTTTGATTATAATAGGAAGTCCAAAGCTAGTTCTCTAAAATCATTTATCCTTGGTTTAGCATTTGGATCAGGATGGACACCTTGTGTAGGACTTGCTTTATCGTCCATTTTATTACTGGCTAGTTCAACTGAAACGATTTATTCTGGCATGTTTTTATTATGGATATACGCCTTAGGTCTAGGCATTCCTTTTCTCATGTTATCTTTTCTTGTGACATACTCTTTAAATGTGATTAAAAGAATCAATAAGGTTTTACCAAAGCTTTCGTTAGTTAATGGAGTAATCCTTATCATAATGGGATTGTTATTATTCACTGGTCAAATGGAAAAGATCAGTGCTTATCTCTCTACATTCACGATTTTTGAAGGAGTGGGATTATGAACAAACAAATACTCGTCTTAGTAGGTTTGATTGGTCTTTTAGGTTGGGGAGTATATGACTATGCATTTTCAGAAAAAGACAATATGGATGAAACCTCCCTTAACAATCGAATAGAAAATAATGATTTAATTAGTGGAATAAAAGAAGGAAATTTGGCACCTGAATTTCAACTCCAGACTTTAGAAGGAAGAGAAGTAAAACTGTCTGACTATAAAGGAAAGAAAGTCATTTTAAATTTTTGGGCTACTTGGTGTCCTCCTTGTAAAGCTGAAATGCCTCATATGCAAGAATTTTATCTAGATCAACAAAATGAAAATGTAGAAATTTTAGCAGTTAATTTAACTACTGCAGAAAAGAACACAAATGATATTGGAAAATTTGTAAAAGATTATGGATTAACTTTTCCAATACTGCTTGATACTAAAGGCGATACAGGAGAAACATATCAAGCTTTTACGATCCCAACAAGTTATATAATTGATTCGCAGGGGATTGTTCGAAAGAAAATTGTCGGACCGATGGATAAGGAAATGATGGAGCAATTAATAAAAAGTATTGACTAAAAAATTAAATCAAAGGAGAACAAGCTATGAATTCCTGGAATGATCGATTTAAAAATGAGAATTATGTTTATGGAACTAATCCAAACGTATTTCTTGCGGATGTCCATAAAAAATTAAACCTATCAGGAGATGCATTGGCTATTGCTGAAGGAGAAGGTAGAAATGCAGTCTACTTGGCGCAACAAGGAATGAATGTAACTGCATGGGATTATGCGCAATCCGGACTGGCTAAAACAGAAAAGCTTGCCAAGGATAGAAATGTAACAGTTCAAACAAAGCTTGTAGACTTAAATGAAGCTAACTGGGATAAAGAGCAGTGGGATGAATTGATTTGTATTTTTGGTCACTTTCCAGAGGCATTACGTACAAAAACACTTGAAGGTGTTAAAGATGCAGTTAAACCAGGTGGTTATTTTATTTCAGAGGTGTATTCGGTTTATCAGCTACCATACAAAAGTGGAGGACCACAAAACGTAGAACTACTTTATAAACCAGAAGAGTTTTTAAGCGTTTTTTTTGATTGGCGGATTGTTCACTTTTTTATGGGCGAGGTTGTAAGGAATGAAGGAGAACTTCATAATGGTTTGTCACATGTTATTCAGTTTGTGGCGCAAAAAAGAGAATAAAATAACTTTGGAGTTGCCTTCAGCAACTCTTTTGGTGGTGAATACAAGTGGAAAATACAATGGAGAATATAATGTTTTATGGTATGGGTGGATTAATTATGACCATTTTTTGGGTAGTTATTTTTGTTGGTGGAGGCTATTTTGTATACACATTCATGAAAAATAAAGAAAACGGACATGAAGATAACACAAAATAGTCGTGAAATGAGTGAATTGATAATGAAAAATCCTATTTTTATTGTTTTATTTATGAATACCGTCTTCTCAGGTGTGTTAGCTTTTTCAAACTTATATATAAACATTTTTTTATGGAATCAAGGAGCAAGTCTTTCTACTATAGGAGTATACAATGCCTCGGTTTTTGTATCTGTGTTCATAGGAACAATGATAGGGGCATATACGATGAGGTGGATGAATAGTCGAATGACGTTTGTTTTATCTTCTTCCTTTCTACTAGCGGTGTTCGGATTACTCATAAGTAAAGAAGAGAATGTAATAGGATATATTATCATTTTAGGTACTTTATATGGTACAGCTGTAGGATTGTATTATTCTGGATTTAATCTTTATTCAATATTATTAACCAACCCTGAAAATAGGCAACTTTTTATGGGGATGGAGCAAGGTATGAACCGGATCACCGCAGTCTTAACACCATTAATATTTTCTTATTTAATTCTTTATTATGATTATAATGAAACATTTCGATTAATATTTGTTATGTTGATTATTCAAGTGATTATAAGTTTATTTACACCAAAATATAAAAGCAACTTCAATATTTCATCCTTACGGTATAAAGATATATGGAAGGAGTATAAAGCTGTTCTCGTTTCTATAGTGGCTTTTGGTTTCTTTCAAAGTATAATTCAACTCGCATCCAGCATTCTCTTATTTCAATATGTTCAGAAGGAAACGATTGTTGGATGGTTAAACACATTATTTGCAATTACAGGAATCTTAACACTTGTTTTCATAAGCCGTCCACGACTTGTAAAAAGTAGAATGAAGGTAACGTATGTAGGTGCTATATTAGCGACCGTCATGACTATTTTTTTATTTTTCCCGAGTTTTTCAACATTGATTATTTTTAATGTATTGGCAGCAATTGCTTTACCTCTAATATGGATCCCGGTTAGTGTTATTCATTATACAAAGATTAAGGAGCTAGCTTGCGAGTCAGAGGTGGATTGTGATATTGGATTAACGGCTCACTATCTGTTAATTAGGGAGTTTATGCTCAATGTGGGGCGTACTTCCTTTTATTTATTCCTTATTATGGGGCTAGATTTTACACAGGGATATCATTACATACCAATCTTTTTATTTTCTTTGGTTATCCACTAGTAATATATATATGTAATAAAGGTCTGTTTAGAGAACTAGGTTAATTGTTATGGAATTGCTAGTGTAGTAACTCTTCCTACCTTTTAGTTTTATTTTACTCCTTGGGTAAATAAAGAAAAGATGGGATAAGATAATCGTAAAATATTAAAATCAGTGGAGGATATAATCGTGGAAAAAGTCGTTATTTTAGGAACGGGTCCTGCAGGTTTAACAGCTGCTATTTATTTAGCAAGAGCAAATATGAAACCAATTGTTATAGAAGGAGATCAACCAGGCGGCCAATTAACACTAACAACTGAAGTTGAAAACTTTCCTGGTTTTATTAATGGCATTATGGGACCAGAACTCATGGATAATATGAGAAAACAAGCAGAACGTTTTGGAGCTGAGTTTAAAAGAGGATGGGTAACTAACGTTGATTTTTCGAAAAAACCGTATACCTTACAAGTAAACGGAAAAGCAGAAATTGTAACAGAGTCTCTCATCCTTTCAACAGGTGCTTCAGCTAAACTTTTAAATATTCCTGGAGAGAAGGAAAACATCGGGCGAGGAGTGAGTACCTGTGCAACCTGCGATGGATTCTTCTTTAGAGGAAAAAAGGTAATTATTGTAGGCGGTGGGGACTCTGCGATGGAGGAAGCAAGTTTTTTAACTAAATTTGCAAATGAAGTCATTATCGTGCATAGAAGGACTGAACTCCGAGCCTCAAAAATTATGCAGGACCGCGCAAGAGAAAATACAAAGATTACTTGGGAATTAAATAAAACACCTATCGAAGTTTTGGCAGGAGGGAATGGCGTTACAGGTTTAAAAGTGAAGAATAATGAGTCTGGAGAAGATGAAGTGATACAAACAGATGGGATATTTGTAGCGATTGGACATACACCTAATACCGGTTTTTTAAATGGTCAAATTGAAACCGATGAAACGGGTTATATCAATGTTAAGTCTGGAACAACAGAAACGAATATTCCTGGAGTTTTTGCATGTGGGGATGTTCAAGATAAAAAATACCGGCAAGCCATTACAGCCGCAGGTACAGGTTGTATGGCAGAATCTAGATGCAGAAAGGTACGTAGAAGGTAGTGCTGTTCACGACTGGAGTAAAACATTTAGTTGAGTGGATAGTAAAAAACATTACAAAAAGTAGAAAAAACGAGATTGAATCTCGTTTTTTTAATTAGAAGTTCGTTAAATTATGTTAAGTCCAATTTCTATTTCCTTAATCTCCATAAACATCTACTTTTTCTACACTAGTTTGTAGTAATGGTTCAGCGCCTTGGGGTGGAATTGAATCAATAGTATCCCTAATGTTTTGAATCGACTTCTCAGGTTTTTGCTTCTGTATTAACATCGGCAATAATTTTTTCCATTCAGTCCTTTCCTTTTCTTCGTTAAGGTCTTCTATTTCGATTAATCCAGCAGTATATGCTTCTTTTTATGGGCGAAGTTTTACTCCAAGAGGGGGAGCTTCATAATGGATTGTTTCACGTCATTAAATTCGTAGGGCAAAAAAGAGTATCGGTAAAAAAGAATGTATTATTGATCGAGACAAATGCAGATTAGAGACAAGCAATTTTTTCCCATGATATGGTGAATATAGTATAAAGAGGGAAAGCTCTAAATAAAAAAAGTAAAGAAAGGTCCTTTAATTATACATAGAATTTCTTTACTGCACAGTACAAAAATACTGTTCAACAAGAAAATTATATTCTACAATCAGGCGCTTTAATTGAGAAATGAAAAAAGCCTAGTTTCTTCACAGTTAATTGAGAAATTAGGCTTTTTGATATTGAAATTTCCTTAACGTTGTAAATCCGCATTTTCCTGACGCTACCCCTCTTTGGGGAATAAGTCAATACCCTAGGGGAAAATAAACCATATATCATCATAAGGATAAAGAAGGGGTAATCGTCAGGAAAATAGGTTTAGCTTTGCAAAACCGCATTTTCCTGACGCTACCCCATGCTATGAGAAGAAAATTTTAATACTCGCATTTTTTTACTTTATTTGATGTAAAAACTTTGCTTCAATACACCTTCTAGTGAGCACAGTTTATGGTTTTATTATTACATATCAAAACTCCATGATCCTTGTACGACACCAAAAAGCAATAAAAATTCGAGTGAACTAGTAACTTGATGGGAATAAATTTTCTTGCTACCAGTTGGGTAATTCATATAAAATTCATGACTTGGTGCTCTATCATGTTTTCCATAAGCAATAAATGATTTATTAGAAAGTTGAGCAACATAATTATAATCAATTTTAGGAGCAGAAATTTTTGGAACACCCACTGCATGATTCACAGCCCACATTAAGTCATTAGTTTTAACTCTATGTTTAAGTAATTTAATTCCACTATCCGATGCAGTTCCAAGAGATTTTGGTGATGAACAGCTTGAAGCAGTACAATAATGTGATTTTGAAACACTTTTCCATAAGGTTACTGCTGCTGGTTGACTTAACATTGCATATACTCTAGCTTCTGTTCTGTATTTGTCAGAATAAGCAGTAGGATTTGATCTATTATCTCCTTTTAAGTAAGGATAGTCATCATTAGTTAAAACATTTGGATTTTTAACTGACTTGAATGGTATATAAGTCCTGTAATCAAATGAAAACTCATTTGATTTAGGAATTGCTTTTGTACCAATAGTGCCGCTACCCTTTGCCTTTTCAAAGATAGGATCCATAATTGGATCTTCAGTCAATGACTCTTCCTCTACGGATGGTATTGCTACTAGGGTAGATATTGAGCCATCATATTCAAACATTTCATCAGTTAATACTATTTTTTCTTTTATTGCTTCATTTTTTATTAAATCTGCAGTTTCTTCAGAAACAACATTATTAATTTTTAGCATGTAATTGTATTCTTTGCCACTCTCTACATTAGTATCAACATAATGTAGATCTGTTGTCTCAGCGATTTTTACATTATTTTTGAATATTTCATAAACATTATCTTCATCTGGAAGTTTAGGCCATTGTATAGTTACTGAATTAGAGGTGACGATAGTTTCTAATCTTGTATTTTGAACTATGCTATCAATATATTCCTCTTTTTCTGCGGTATTCATAGATGTTGGTTCAAAAATATTATGTTTATTATCAGCCGCTTTAACAGAGAGTACCTCGTTTAGTTTACCATTTGAATAGACTCCTATTTTATATTTTTGTGATTGATCAATATAGTCTGTATATTTATTGTTTGTACCACTATATTCTAACTGGTCGTCTTTGTATATTTTATAGTATTCGTTCTTTTTAGGGCTTAACTCTAAGATCACCTTATTATCATTTGTTTTAACAGTTACATCATTGTCAGCGCTAACAATTAAGGGAGACATAGCAAATCCTAAGGCTATAATTGAAGTAAAAATAATCTTTTTTTTATACATTTTTTCCTCCTTTTATTTTTTAAATTTTCATTACAAACCTATATATGTATAGTAGTAATGCTATAATTAATTGTAACAATATACATCTATACTATATATAGGTATAACTTACTAATATTGGAATTAGGAGGAGGTACTATGTTTATCATGAAATTAATAAACAACTTTTTTATCAGACTATTAATTTGTTCTGTTTCTTCAGCTTTTTTTCTTGCTCTTTTTTTGTTTTACTTTATTAACACGGTTCCATTTTCTATTTTCGACTCTTTTGATTTAGCTTCATTCTTGTTATTTTTTACAATTTTTAGTTTAATCTATCTAGTATTAGGAGCGCCCATTCAATTTTTCTTTAGAAAGTCCCTAAATAATTCCTATATTAAAAATTTTGTATTATTTTTTATATTAGGTTTTATAGTTAATTTGATTTTCTATCCGCTTGCTACCGATCTAAATCCCAAATTTTACTTAGACCAAAATTTTTATTATATGATCATCTCTAGTAGTGTAATATTTTGGTTGAATGATTTAATTTTCCTAAGAATTAATCACGAGAAATTAAAATTCTAAAATCATATTAATAAATATATCAAGAGCAGCATTATCTAGTATTTCTTCTAATAGTTTTACTTTCTGATGTTTTAAATTAAAGTTGGGTTTCGTATCAGTATATTTTTTGGCTAAAATACCTTGACCATATTTCTTGTTTTTATTATGATAAGGTTACAAGTGAAAAAACAACGGGAAGTCCCCGAGAATTCTATGGCATTGTACATAAGTACAATCTTCCATAGTCTTTTCGGGGACTTTTTTTATTGGTTTTTCCTTGATTTAAAAGGAGGGATTTTAAGAATGAAGACAGGGGCAATCAAAAGAGTAAAAGGGTTAAATGATATTCCTTTTTACCTAGGGGCACTGATACTAACCTATCTTTACTTATTTGTTCCAGAGTCTGCATTAGCAGCATGGAAAAAAGCTGGAATCACCAGTCAAGGGAATGTAAAAGACAGTAAGATATATACCCAGTTAAATAACGTTGTATATCTTATCACAGGAATCGGTGCAATATGGGCACTAGCTTGTATTATCTTTGCTGGAATGAAGTTATCAGGCTCACAAGGGAATCCACAAAATAGAACACAAGGTTTTATTGGTCTTGCAATGGCGGGTATCGGAGTCTTTGTTATTGTACAAGCAAAAGTAATAGCTGGTTATTTTGCAGGATTTGGAGCTTAAATATTGATTTGAAACCCCTCTATCGTACTTTACATTGAGGGGTTCATTTCTAGGAGGGAAATTATTAAATGAGTCGAAGAGCTGAGGTTCCAATAGATATGGCATCTGAACAAAAAACTATTTTGGGATTCATCTCAATTAGACAATTGATTTATCTAGGAGCAGCAGGGTCAATAGTTTATGCATATATCCCAATGGTATACAAAATATTCTCAAGTGCCGGTGTTATTGTGGCATTGATAGCATGTGTATTTAGTGTTATTCCAACAGCAATTTTCGTAATTGTTTTTGGCTTTTTTAAAAAGAAAAATCTTCATTTAAACTTCGATCAGTACTTTTTAATAAAAATGAACATGAAAAAACAAAATGGCATATGGAGAAAAGGAACGTATCCAAAGAAATGGATGGTGAATAGTTAAAGTGGGAACTCTTTTGATTATGCTGCTCTTTGCAGTTGGTGCATATGTTTTCATGAAAATCATGCTGAAGGAACCGATTATCCCAGGTAGAGGAAAAAAAGCAACACCAATAAAGTTAAATAAGAAAAATAATGAAAAAGGGAAGAATAATCCTCTTCAGGCCGAAGAAGATCCAAGAATATTCGAAGAGTTATTCTCAGATGTAAAAGATATATCTAATCACCTTATTCATTATACTGATTATTCTTTTTCTATAATCGCTGAAGTAGACCCTGTTAACTATTTTCTTAAAAGCCAATTTGAACAAGAGGCAATTGATGTGACTTTTGAGAGTTGGACAGCAACACTTAATTATCCTGTAAGTGTTTATCTCCAAAATAGATTCGTTGATGTTTCGGAGCCTATTGAAGCAATGAATAAAGTAATGGAAGAATCCAAGGATTTAAATGAAGCTGCCCTTTCATTTGGAAAAGCGATGATTGCAGATATTGTTGAATGGCAAAAATCTGCACCAAGATTTGAAACTAAAATTTATATGATTTTCACTCATAAAATAAATGTTAACTCTATTAGCGCGGATTCTGAAGAAGAGTTAGAAGAAAAAATTGTAGATAAAGCTTTTGCTGAATTAATGAGAAGGGTTAATTCAGCAAGAAATCAATTGCGAAAAGCCGATATACATGTCTCTCTTTTACCAACAGAAGGTATTTATGAATTACTTTACTATACATTTAATCGTCGTAAAGCTGTAAAAAACCGATTTAAAGATTTGGTTAATCAAGAAAAGGATGCATTATATGTAACTGCAGATCAAACAGACTCTCATATTGACTTAGTAAAGGAGACGATTCAGGAATATGAAGATAATGAAAACGAAAGAGAGAGAGCAAGAGAAAAAGAAGCTAGCTAAAAAAAATACTAGTAAGAAAGCAAAAGGGAATAAAAATAAAAAAAGCAATGAAGTAAAAGATATAGATTATCAAATTGATACAAAACCAACAATGTGGGAAATTATTTCTCCGGAAGGCTTAAAAATTGAGTCGGAAGATTATGGGGTTATAAAGACATCATTAGGTACAAAAACATATTTTAGACCAATGTACATACCTCGAGATGGATATCCACGGAAAATGCAAACCAATTGGCTCAATTCCTTACTATCAAGTGGAGAGGTAGATGTATTTCTTGATATTCATAAAGTTGGTAAATCAGATGCAATCCGTACTCTTCAGCGACAAATTACAATGTTGGAATCTAACCTCTCCTTTCAAACGAAAAGAGGGAATATTGACCAAATTAATGATTTAACAGCAAAGATAAGAGATACAGACTTATTGATGTCTGAAATACAGTTTGGTGAAAATGATATGTTTAATGTTGGAACTTTGGCCATGTTATATGCAGAAAATGAGAAGCAATTAAACTATTTTAGTGAGTCTTTAGAGGATGAATTAAGTAGTTCTTTCTTTGGATTAACTAGTACATGGGGCAGGATCCAAAAGGGGTTCAAAAGTATCTTGCCCTTTGGAAAAAACCAAATACATGATTCTCTTAGAAATATAGATAGACGTGCTTTATCTACTTTCTCGCCTTTTATTTCTGGAAGTGGAAAGTACATGGGTGGAGTTCCTATTGGGATAAATAAAATTACTGATCAACTTGAATTTATAAATAGTTTCGGAAATGAAGATTTTCGACCTGATAATTATAATATGTTTATTTCTGGATTTTCTGGTAGCGGAAAGTCCGTTACTCTTAAACTCTTAATTGCAAGAGAACTTACCGGAGCAGATGTATATGCTAGATTAATAGATCCTGAAGGTGAATTTGTTAAAATTACAAAACGTTTAGGTGGAATTAATTTAAATATTAACGAAGAAGAAGATATCTGTATCAACCCTCTTGCATTAAACTATTCTGATATTCCCTTTGAAGATGGAGATGAAGAACTTAGTTTAATAGAAGAAAGCGACGAAAAGGAAATTATAGAAAAGGATGGGAAAATCTATATTCGATTTGTACCTATTCGAGAAAAAATCAATGAGGCAATCGATTTCTTTGACATTATATGTAGAGGTAAAAACCAAGAAGCTGAAGGTTTAGATGTCTTTGAAAGAAACTATTTGGAAGAAGCACTTCAGCATGTTATTCATAACAAATTAAACATAAATTCACACCCTGAATCCTTATTTGAAAACAATGTAAGAACTATCGATAATCATCTTGTTCAATCGAGGGTTAGAAAACCAGAACCAACAATAAGTGATGTTAATGAATACTTAATAACAAAATACGGCGAAGAACCAAGGGCGTTTCGCTTAATAGCTGCCATCAAACCATTCTTAAGAACTGGTAGTAAACCTATTTTTGATGGACAAACTTTTTTAGGAAAGGGAGTCACTCAATCATTAGAAAATGCTAGACTCGTAAATTTCAATATTAGTCAAATGGAAGAAGGCTTTTTAAGACCTATTGCTTATCATGTACTCCTTAACTATACATGGGAACACTTTGTTAAGAGTTTGGATAACGCAAAGAAAAAGAAATTTGTTTATGCCGATGAAGCTTGGACTTTAATAGATTCAGAGCAAACTGTTAACTTTCTTGAGAAAATGGCAAGACGTTCTCGTAAGCGGAACGCTGGTTTAAGACTTGCAAGTCAAGATTTTGTTCGTTTTGTTGAAAATAAGAAAGCTAGGGGGATCCTACAAAACACTTACTCTTTTATGTTTTTAAAACAAAGCAAATTGGATTTAAAAGCTATAAGAGAAAATTTTGATTTATCTGAAGGAGAAATTAACATTCTATTCGGTAATCCGGATAAAGGAGAAGGAATTCTCCGAGTCGGAAAATCATCTGTATGGTTACGAACGAATCCTAGTAAAGAAGAATTATTCTTTATTGAATCCAATGAAGCGGTTTATGAAGAAACAATGCAAAGACAAAAACAAAAAGCTAGTAGTTTTTATTAGGAAGGAGGCGTTATCTTGCTTTGAATAAAATCCAGGAACTTATATCCTCACTTTTTTCTGCTATGGGTGATTGGATAGCATCGCCTTTTAAAAGTCTCCCAACATTAAAGAATTTGATTTTTGGAGGGGATGAAAATTTAGCTTTCTTAACTTTTACAGAAAATGAAATTACTAAGGTTTACACTCCAGGAATGAATATTTTCACAGCCTTAGCAGTTACCGCTTTATTAATTAGTATTATTATGGCAGCAATGAAAATTTCATCGACCAGTATCAATCCATCTAATAGAACCTATGTAATTGAGTATTTTAAAGAATTATTATTAGTTTCAGTACTATTCGCAAACTTATACTCAATTTATGCCATTTTGTTTCTTACTAACCAGGCAATTGTCGGATTATTTGGATCTGATGTAGACTTGTTAAATTTAAAAAATGCTATAGAAATGTCTAAATATCCAGGTGGAGTGTTAGGTGTTTTAGCAATTACGATTGTAAAAGTCGGTCTTTGTATATGGGCTTATTTCTATTATTCAATGCGGAAATTTACACTTATGTTGTTGTTAATTACCGGTCCTTTGATGCTGGTATTTTTCTTAATTCCTCAAACAAAGTCCATTACAGTGGCATGGTTTAAAGAATTAGTAGGCACTATATTTGTTCAATCTATTCATGCAGCCGTTTATTTCATAATGGCTGTTATGGTTGGTGCAGCAAATCCGATTGAAGCAGTTATTCTAATGATTATCTTTATTCCAGTAACTGAATCTTTAAGAGCTTTAATAGGTCTTGGAGGAAAAATGAATGATGGCTTCTCAAAAGCAGCTGCTATGATGGGTGGGTCCGCTTTAGTTGGTATGTATGGAGCAGCTAAAGGGGCATTAGAAGGTACATCCGTTACAGATGCTATTAAAAGGGGATACCTTAATGCTAAAAACAAAGGTAAAGGTAACGGAAAAGACTCTGACAATGTATCATCAGAAGATAATGATACAGTAGGTGACATCAAAAAAACTCTTGCAGGAAATACAGGAACAGATACTGGGACTACTGCTAATGCTGAAAAAATGTTAAAGCCAGGAAACATTTTGTCTAGAAGTGGTAAAGCTGTATTTGGGGCTACTGGTGCCCTTGCTGGTTCTGCTCTTGGACCAATGGGTGTGCTAACTGGTTCAACAATTGGTTTTCATGCCGGCGGTGTTGCTGGTGGACTTGCAGGAAGAGTTGGTGGAGCAAGTGCTCAATTATTAGCAAACAGAGGTTCAGCTCTTTTAAAAAGTGGACTTAAAGGTTTTAAAGATATTAATAATGCTGATAAAGCAGCGGATGAACAACTAGCTAATACTATTGCTGATGAAAAAGCTACAGCATGGGCAAATGAAAATGAAGAAGGGTTCAGAAAAGACTTTAAAGAACGTTTCCCGGATGCCCATGAAGAAGCTGTGAATAAAGCTTGGGATAATGAAAAAGCTTCAAAAAAAGCAGGATTTTTAAATGAAGCAAGAGGAATGGTTGCGGGTATGAAAAGCAAAGAAGGGAAAAATGCTAATGCTTCTTCTTTAGTTAAAAACGCAACTAGTAATCTAACTAATAAATGGGCAGAGAAAAATAAAGAACCATTTATGAAGGAATATGATCAGAAAAATCCTCTTCCCGAAAATGCAAGTAAAGAGGAGATATCACGCCATCAAAATGCTCGTGAAAATGCATGGCAATCTCAATTAAAGGAAAAAGAAAGCTCGATACAAAATTTAGCGAGTGATGTTGCTAATGATATCGGAAATGGTGCTTCCCTAAATCATAGTTATATAAATAAAGAGGACTTTGAAAAAAGAATGGCCGAAAGAATGGCTGGTGGTATATCCCAAAAGGCTATTGCTAAAACAAGTACAAACCTTGCCAAAGATTGGGCTAAAGATAACAAAGATAACTTTATGAAAAATTATGATGAGAAAAATCCTTTACCTTTAAATGCGACTGCAGAACAAAAATCTGCACACTCAAATGCTAAAGCAGAAGCATGGAAAAATGAAATTGATAATAAACAGAAAAGTATAGCTAATGTTCTTGGCAATGGGAATTTGAAATTAAGAAATGGCCAAGAAAAAAATCAGCTATTTACTAATCAATTGGCAAAAGATATCGGTTCTATTATAGGTGTAAACGAAAACTCAGAAAAAATGGATCAAATAAGTGATCAACTTCATAATGTGTATTCACCTAATCCGATTTCTACCGCTACTCAATCATTAACATCCAGTTGGGCTAAAGATAATAAAGCTAGCTTTATGAAAAATTATGATAAATCTAATCCACTTCCAGATAATGCAACATCTGAAGTAAAAGCAAACCATGCTCAACAAAAACAGAATGCTTGGGATAACCAGGTACAACAAAAGCAACAAAAACTTGGAAATATTTTAACTAGCCAAAGTAACGCAATAATGAGTGGTAAAAATGTTCCACTAGAAAATGTTACAAAGTCAATTGCACAAGAACTAGGAATTAGTACTTCTGATAGTAGTAAAATGAATGCTATTTCATCACAAGTACAAACTGGATTGTCGTCAGTACAAGGTGCTAGTTCAAAAGTAAGCAATACTACTGAAGTATTAGCATCTAGTTGGGCAAAGAACAACAAACAAAATTTCATGAAAAATTATGATAAGTCTAATCCACTTCCTGCCAATGCAACTTCTGAAATGATAACGAGTCATAATCAACAAAAAGAAAAAGCATGGAATTCTGAGGTTCAACAAAAACAACAAAGTATTAGTAATATTATCCGAGATAATAGCAATGCTGTTCTTCATGGAACTCCTTCTCAAATTAGTAAAGTAACTTCAGCTATCGCAAAAGAAATGGGAATTAGTTCTAACAATACAGCTGGTATGAATGCTATTACTCAACAACTTCAAACAGGTATTTCATCACCATCGTTAGTTGATAAAGGGTTAAAATCAATTAGTTCTATTAATAATGTAAAAGATTCAATTGCATCTGTTAAAGGGACTTCCATGTACTCTGGTAAGGAAGTGAATGTTCCTTATGTTAATAATCAAATAGCAAGTATGAAAATAAATGAAGCTAGAGAGACCTTTGCGAATAATAGTAATCTACCACGCGCACAAGCGTATCAAAACTTTGATTCAAGTGGCAAAGCCCAAGAGATTACTTCGTCTGTTCAAAAGTCGATGCCTTCTAACATTCCATTAGGACAAAGAATTATTCAGAATTCAGCTGGACGTATTACAGCTGGACTAGGAAATGGATTAGTACAAGGTGTTGTTGGTGCCTCTGGTCTTAAAGAGGTAAGTCAATTTGTTGGAGATACCAAAATTGGTCATGCTACTAAATCATTTGGTAATGCAATGGCGACTTCATATATTGCTAAACAGCCAAATTTAACAAGCTTAACTGATAAAATGACGGCAGCTAAGGAAAGCTTAATTGATGGTAGTAAGGCTTTTACCAATGATTTTAAAACATATACTCCAAGTAATTTGGTAGAAAAGCAAGCGAAATTCCGAAACGCTGTTGCTTATGCTGGTGGTATGGTTGCAGGAGTTGGGGGTTATCAAGTGATGGCTAAATATGCCGCTCCAAGTATGAGCAACTCAAAGGCTTTTGGTCTAAAAGGTTTTAATCCATATAATAATGCAGTTAATAAACAAATAAAAGAAATTTCTGATGTTGCACATATGGCTCAAACAGTTACTTTAGATAATGGCCAAACTGAAATTGCACAAGGGGCTATTCAAATGGTAACTGATAATAAGAATACAGTTGTCCAAGTTAGGGATAAAACTGGTCAAACTCATGTAGTTTCGCGTATGGCTTCAGGTCACTCTGGACTGAAAAATAACCAAGTGGTTTATCAAGATTTAACTGTTAGGGACGGTCAATTATTATCCGCAAGTTCTTCCTACTCTTTAGACAGTGGAGGTGGTAAAGTACCAGCACCTAAAATTAATGTAAATCCAAACCAGTTATTTACCAATAGAAACACTAGTAAGACTCCAAGAGTAGTACAAGAGGTTCAAAGCTACAATCAATTAGTCGATAGTGGACAGTATTACATGAAAGATGCTTTAAACGAAATGGAAAACATCAAAATGGTCATTGATCATAATAGAAGTTATATGACTGGTACTAGAAATGGAACGACTTATCGTATTTCTCCTTACGGTCCAGGGGATGCAAGAGTTCAAAATGATAAAACAATAACTGCTAATTGTGAAGTACGAAATAAAAAATTAATTCCTTCTTTTAGTGATAGTGACTTTACAACTTCACTTAAACCCGAAGATTTAATGGCATATGCTGTACCAAATAAACGTAATTTTGCAAGAAAGCAATTAGAAATGCATAGAAATAAGGCATTTACTAGTTCTTTAA
The DNA here is from genome assembly GCF_050971705.1 of Niallia sp. M35. Taxonomy (NCBI): domain Bacteria; kingdom Bacillati; phylum Bacillota; class Bacilli; order Caryophanales; family Bacillaceae; genus Niallia; species Niallia sp. M35. Next base: position 36,321 of record NZ_JBPCEP010000021.1, on the reverse strand, counting down.
GGTGATAAGTGATGAGTGATAACAAAAATACTCAAGAAACCTTAAATGAAAAATTAGTAAATGGAATGAAGGGATTAGGTAGATTACTATCTAAACCCTTCAGTAAAAAATTTAAACAAAAAGCTGCTGCGGTTGCAAAAAAAGCCATAAAAGTTGCAGCCAAAGTAATATTAAAAGTACTAAAACAGATTTTTGCTTGGTTAATTGGTACAGTAGGTATTCCTGGTATCTTAATAACTTTAGGAATAATAATTGTAACTGTTATCATCTCTGTTGCATTATCCTTTTTTTGGACTTCAGATGATAATTTAAGTGGTGATGATGCAAAAATTCAAGCGTATATTAAGGAACAATCCGAATCTACTGTGAATATGGATAGTGATTTAGAAAGACCTTATCGTGTACCAGAAGGGTTAATATCCTCAACTATAATGTTAGATTTTTTTGAGCAAAAAGATTACAGTCTTTCCCAAACGAAAAAAATTATTAGAAACATGGCTACTAAACTCGCTCCTGAATTTGAGTATGGTCAATATGATGAATGGAAAGAAAAGCAAGTGACTGTTTGTGAGGAAGGTAAAGAATGTAATGTTGGGAAAGTTCAACATACAAAAAACATGGTAACCAAATTAAATTCTGTAGAATATTGGAATGGTTCAACTATATTCACCTATAAACCCAAAGTCACAGCGTGGAAATCAAATACAGTCATTACCCACAAAACCATAAAAGAAAATAAAAAAGTTGACTATTGGAAAGCGTTAGAAGTCCCTATGTATCTTGTAGATAGGTCAGATCCTTACTTTCCATTTTATAATTCAAACAGCAAAACGTGGAAATCACTACTAGCAGAAGAAACCAGACAGAAAAAAAATAAGATTAACACTTCAGGTTATGTTAAAGTGTACCTTTTAAAAACTAAGACAGTTAAAGTTGAAAGAATTGTAGAAGTAAAAACTACAACTAAAACTAGACAGCAATATTTTGAATCTAGTAAACAAGTAAAACAAGATTATGCGAATTTTGATGCAATATTAAACTCAATGGGACTGGGCTTGGACGATAAGATGCTTATAGAAGCAAATTATAGCTTCCTTGAAGGAGATATAAATTATATAGATTGGTTGAAAGGGAATGGTGGCGTATATGGGTTTGATGATATCAGTTATGATGGTGACATAATTCCTGGAGCTGGGGTACCTCCGCAATACATGCCTATATACCTTGCTGCAGAAAAAAAGTATGGGGTACATTGGTATACACTAGCCGCTATTCATAGTAAGGAGACAGCCTTCAGTACAATAAAACCAATGCTTTCTTATGCAGGAGCTGTTGGTCACATGCAATTTCTTCCTGCAACTTGGGCAGGATGGAAATACAATATTGGAGGGGGAAGAGTTTCAAATACTACAAATTATACAGATTTGAATGTTATTAAAGCAGGTGGAGGATACGGAGTAGATGGTAATAATGATGGAAAGGCAGATCCATTTACTTTAGAAGATGCTATTTTCACCGCAGCAAATTATCTTTCAAAGAACGGCTACTCTACAGATAAGAGAAAATCAATTTATCAATATAACCATGCAGATTGGTATGTTAACGATGTACTAGCTAGGTCAGAAAAATTCAAAACAAGCGCTAGTTATAGCGGTGGATCTGATTCACCAGAACTAAATCCAGGAAGTTTTATTAGACCTACCACAGGAAAAGTTACTTCTGGATTTGGTGCAAGATGGGGTGCTACTCACTATGGTATAGATATTGGATTAGGTGGTAGATCAAACGTGAAAATATATGCTGCTGCAGATGGTGTCGTTCATAGATCCTATCTAAGTAGTTCATATGGGAATGTTGTTTACATTCAACATACAATAGGTGGTAAGAAATATGAAACTGTATATGCACATATGCAAAATAGAGCTGTTTCTGCCGGTACAAAAGTAAAACAAGGGCAGTTTTTAGGATATATGGGTAGTACTGGGAACGTCACCGGACCTCATTTGCATTTTGAAATCCATTCACCAGCATGGACTGCAAATAAAGCAAATGCTAAAAATCCCGCTTTATACATCAAATTTTAAGTTATAGGGGTGAGTATATGAAAGGTACTAGTAAACTACGTTTTTCTTTTCTAATTTTGTCGTTAGTAATAATTTTAAGTGGATGCTCTTCAAGTTCTAAAGCTAATATAAAAGTGACAGAAGATAATATAGACTACCTCATTGAATACGATGAATCGTTACAAACATTTATAACAGAAATGACTAGTATTTTAACAAATTTTAACAATTCTTTAGATGGACTATACACCCATGAGGTAAGTAATAGTCAATTTGCAACAATAATGAAAGAAACAATAAAAAAATCAAATGAACTAGTTTCCAACGTGGAGGCACTAGATGTTAATCCAGAACTTTTTGAGGCACACCAAAATCTTATTGTCTTAGTCAATCGTTCGCATCAATTATTACTTACAGCAATTGAAAGTGCCAATAATAGTAGTACAGATGAATCTAATACCATGGATAAGGACACATTAAGACAAGAATATATAGAAATTAAAAAGGAACAAGCAAATACTGCTAACCAATGGAAAATACTAAGAGAAGAGCTGGCAAGTGCAGCTATGGAAGAAGAAAAATGATGAAAAAACATTATATTTGGATTATCAGTATCTCAATAATCACAATCTGTATTGCGATATATATCAATGTTTCTTCCAGTCAAAAACTTACTCCAGTTGATTTAAAAGATATGCAAAACAATGTGGCTAAGGAAGTATCATTTAATAAAGAATATCAAAAAAAGACAATGGAGTGGGCAGAAAAAAATGCAAAAGGTGACATGGAGTTAGACTTAGGTTTTTATGAACCAAATGAACATAGTGACGTTTCTCCTCAGAGAAACGTCATCAACTACTTTATGACTGGGTTATTACAAGATAATATTGATTATTTTACTTCTGCATTTGATATTGAAGTTCTTTCACAGGATTTATTCCAATCAAAAGAAGAGGACAAAGAATTAGTGGTAAAGGAAATAATAAACAGAATTTCAAGAAACGGCAGTATTGAGGGATTAAAAATCAAAGAAGCGAAAGAAGGGATTGGTCCTAATTCTAATAGAGTATTATTAGAATTAAAATACTCAGACGGTCTTTCTAAAAGGATAGAAATTCGTATTTCTCCCTCGGAGTACGCTCACTCAGAGGAGCATCACCATTCCACATATTCTATTGTAACTTCCGCTTGGGAAATAGTTAAACAAATAGAAGGTACGGTAAAGTAATTATTCCGTACCTTTTGACATTGTTAGATAGGCTTTATCAATTTCTTCTTTTGCTTTTAACCATGTATCGAAAGTTTTTATATACTTATATGAAGAAGGTAAATTATTTTCCCTTGCAAATTCATCCCACTTTGTTTTAGTAGAATTGAGAAATTTGTATAAATACTCTGGTTTTAATGTAAGTATTATTAGTTCTTCTTTTGATAAATTAAAAACTTTTTTCTTTCCTACTATATCCAATATTTCATCGTACGTATAATGATTTCTAATTGTTTTATAAGTTGGTAATTTATTCTCAGAAGCATATATATCCCATTGAGAACGTGAAATAAAAAATTCATTATGTTCTTCAAGAATTTCTTTTATTTTTTGCTTTGTATACTTCGGAGTTCTTTCATTCTCTACTCCAATGGCATTTTTAAACGATGACCAATCTTTAAATACTGTTAAAATCTGACCAGGAGACGGAAGATCTAGTGTTTGATTAGCAGAGTAATCTTTCCACATTCTTATTGTTTTAGCGTGCTCTTTATGTTCCTTTCCGATTTGAATAAGGCTATTTCGATCATATTTTCCCTTTATCTCTGTTCCTAAAGCGATTCTAATTTCGTTCCAATCATTAAAGAACTTTCTTAATGAGTAATAGGATGGTAGGTTGTGCTTTGAAGCATATTCTTCCCACTTGCCTACCGTTGTTAAATGTTCTTTATGAGGAATTAACAATTCTATTAAAGTTTCTTTATTCATTATTCACTCCTAGTATTTTGGGAGAATCATTTATCATTTTAACTATATCTTCATTTGTTGCATTTAATTCTTTAAGGTCATTAGTAACTTCTTGAAATTTTTCGCTTGATATGTCTCTATATAAAAAATTTAAAAGATGTTGTTTTTGAGAAAAATACTTTTCTACCTTATCTTCTAAATAACTTCGATAATCATTTCTTTTGCCGAAAGAGCTAATGTAATGCTTAATGTCTTTTAAATCAAGATCCGGCATATAAAAAGACTTGATATCCAAAAAGTCTATATCCACTAAAAATTCATATTTAATTAATTCACTATTTACATTATACTCGGGATTTTTCTTCAAAGAAATGACCATTTTTTCTGGTCTATATTTCATGATATTAGAATCATCTTTTTTTTCTAACACAACATTTTTCACAGTAAATGGTACTGCTTTAATAGGAGTAGAATAGTTCCTCCTATATTCGATATCCATCTTTCTATTATATTTCAATAAAGGGTCAGGCATTAAGATATAGAGTGATCCATCATAGGTTTCTCCTAGCATGAAAACTGTATCACCAAACATGGGCAATCTATTTAACTGACTAATTGTATCCTCTATATAATAAGTAGTGCAGTATTTTTTTAATAAATCAGAAGGGGAAAGACGAGACTCTTCATACTTTAATTGCTCTTCCTTATATCTATCAGAATGTTCTCCAAAAGTCTCTTGATGCCAGTTTTCATATGACTCCTCTGCCTTTTCCTTTTTTGTTCGGAAACCCAATAAGTGAAGAATCTCATATCCTATAATCCACAAGACTGCCAATGGTGTCATAATAACTAATACAACGTATGCTAATAAATTTTGGCCTAACTTAGAAGATCCAATAATCATTAAAAATAAACTTAGAATTAAAGCTACTGCTAAGAAAAACATTATTACTATTGCTGCTCTTGATAAGAATAACATTATTGCGTACAACGTCGTTCCTGGTTCGCCCTCATATATCAAACCCAAATTATCAAAGAAATCAATAATTTTTAGCGATTCTAAAATTGGATAAGTAATATCCCATCTGTAAACTGCCAAAACAAAAATAATAAGTCCTAATAATCCAGCTAAACCTGTCTGTTTCCCCCTTCGGTATTGAACAAAACCGTTAAGGAATGTAAGTATCGTATTCATAACTGCCCTCTCCCTTTTTATGAACAAAACAATGACTACACCGCTTATAACTGAATTATAAATTATTACCAATGTTTAGTCAATGTTCTTCGCCACGATAAAACTGTAATCAAAATTAATACAATCATACATACTTCAAATGCATAAAATAGACGGGATGGTTATATATTAGTCTTAAAGCATGAATCACCACACTTAAGTCCTTCTAATAAACTGAAGGGCTTATCCTTGGTTATGTCACCACATTATTCCTCTTTTAACAATAACGTTCTATTTATCGACCAATCTGTCTCTGTTATGATATTAGAAGAGGTGAAAAATCTGTGTTAAACACTCCTTTAAAACCAATGTTATTACAACCATCTGAGGTTATATCAACTGATTCAAATTATATACATCAGTTGAAATTTGACGGACATAGAGCTTTATTCCATTACGATCATGGGAAAATCACTATCTACACCAGACATGGAAATGATGTTACATTAAAGTACATTGAATTACTTAATTTAAACTTGCCTGTCCAAACATGTATATTGGACGGAGAAGTGATTGTTCTTGATAAGAATGGTGAAATACCCAAACCAAATTTCGAATGCCTAATGGCACGATTTCAAGCGTCTCAAAGAGATAAAATTGTTTCTCTAGCGAAAGCTATCCCCGTACACTTCGTTGCATTTGATATTCTTTTCCTTAATGGAGTATCTACAATACATGATCCCCTAGAAAAGAGATTAGATATCTTAAGTTCGATTATTGATAATGACCATCTAATTTCAGCAGCTACCTCATTTAACGATGGACTAACCTTATTTAATAAAGTGAAGGAGCTAGGATTAGAAGGGATAGTAAGTAAAAAACTCTCATCTAAATATATATTAGATAGTCGAACCTTCGCTTTCCAAAAAATCAAAAATTACCAATTCTTAATAGGAAATATTTATGGATATAAAAAAAACTCTTTTGGATGGTTGATAAAAGAAGGGAACCAATCAAGAGGAATTGTGGAATTTGTCCCCAAAAAGGAAAGGGAAGCCTTTTATAAAATTTCAAAACAATTAATTATCGGAGAAGATAAGAACTTTGTATATTTAGACCCTCTTCTAAAGGGCGAAATTAAATATCAATGTTTAACTTCTAAAGGTTTTATGAGAAGTGCTAGCTTTCAAAAATTTATCATTTAACACCCTTTACACAATGTAAGGGGTTTTGTTTGTCCTAATGGAAAAATGGTGTGATATAATGGTGATACAACTACATAGGTGCGGGTGGTATGCACTCTTTTCCTGTCTAAGAGGGAAAGGAGGTGACATACAAATGGATTTCGTATTGGACTTACTCAAAGATGTAGCAAAAATCTTTTTTACTACTCTTGCTGCAGGCTATGCAAATCGCTTTGCAAGCAAAAAGAAGAACAAACGAAAACCCGCCCCGCGCCGTAGGAAGCAAAAGGGTGGGTCTTCTAAATAACTATTTAGCATACCACTCGTAAGTAGTTGTCCAAGGAGTTGTAGCTCCTTGGTTTTTTAGTTTAATTCTTATATATTATAATATACCCTTACTACAAAAATTTCAATCCGTTAGGATCTAAAATCACAGATAGATAATCCTCTAACATTCTCTATTCATCTTCAATTAAATTCTCCAATAACAGGTATTTTTATTTCACCTTCTTCTTCCATTTTCTCATTTCATCATATCAATTATTTGAAATTCGATAGTATAAATCACACATTCCAGTAAGAAAATAACATTGTAATCGAACATAAGTTCTTATATAATTTTTATATTAATTGGAGGAGATAGTAATGACTTATTCTTTTCTTGAAGAAGAAACAATTTATAATGCAATGGAAACTAATTCTTCGGTTTCTTTTTATGTTTTTGACCACCTAGCATTAGGCGAGACAATCATAACAGGGAAAACCATATTCATTGATTACAACAACAAGCATTTTCGATTAGTTAAAGATACAACAGAAGAAATTTTATATTTACCTTTTTCAATGATAAGTAAAATAACAAAATAGGTGATTGTTTATGTTCGACTACTCTCAGTTTCCTCATAAAAACATACTAGCCGTTGATATGAAGTCATTTTATGCATCAGTATCAGCTGTATTATTAGGTCTCGACCCTCTTACTTGTCACTTAGCTGTAGTAGGGAATATGGAGAGGGAGGGGAGTATAGTACTTGCTGCCTCTCCTGCTATGAAAAGAGATTTTAAGATAAAAACGGGTTCTCGGAAGTTTGAAATTCCAAAAGATCCTCGTATTGTTGTAGTGGATCCATCGATGTCCTTATTTGTCCGCGTATCTACAGAAATTATTAAGTTATTTTATAGATATGTACCTCCTAATAAAGTACATGTTTACTCCATCGATGAAAGCTTTTTAGAACTTGGCCCTTCTGATAAATGGGGCACTCCAGAAGAAATAGCTAAACAAATTCAATATGATATTTACAGTGATTTCGGACTCCCCTGTACAGTAGGAATCGGTCCAAATATGCTTATGGCAAAACTGTGTCTAGATTTAGAAGCTAAAAAGGTGGATAGTGGTATTGCAACTTGGACTTTCAATGATGTACAAATGAAATTATGGCCAATATCACCATTAAGTGAAATGTGGGGGATTGGTAAGCGAACTGAAAAAACATTAAACAGTATGGGGATATTTTCTATAGGGCAACTTGCTAGATACGATTTAAAATTACTGGAAAATAAGTTTGGAATATTGGGAAACCAATTGTTTCATCATGCTTGGGGAATAGATTTATCCGAAATTGGTTCACCAATTATGGCTGGACAAGTCAGTTACGGTAAAAGTCAAATATTACTTCGGGATTACAAGGAAAGAAGAGAGATAGAAACTGTAGTATTAGAAATGTGCGAAGAGGTATGTAAAAGAGCAAGAAAAAATCATCATGCGGTTCGCACTATAAGTTTTGGGTTAGGATATAGTCGAGATGAGTATGGTGGGGGATTTAATCGGTCAAGAACAATCGAAAATCCTACTAATGCAACCATGGATATATATAAGGTATGTTTGGATATTATGAGAGAAAATTATCGCGGACAAATTGTTAGACAAATATCTGTTAGTTTGTCCAAACTCGTAGATGATTACGAAGTGCAATTGGATCTTTTTGATACTAATAGTTGGAAAAAACGAAAAATAGGTTATGTAGTAGACGAATTAAGAAATAAATTTGGTCCCACCTCTTTACTAAGGGCAGTCTCCTATACTCCAGGAGGGACAGCTGTACACCGTTCCAAATTGGTTGGTGGGCATAGAGCCTAATCCCCCCTTAAAGGGGGATTTTATTTTATACCAAGACTCTCCAATGTCTCTCGTACATTTTCGGGGTATACTTCAATATACAATTCCTGTAATTTTTTTCTTAGTTTTCTGTAGATTAAAAATAGTACTAATGAAATGATAACTACTGGAATAGTTGTTAGAAAAGCATAGAGAGGATTAACTAAAATAAAGAATCCGTAACAATGAGAAGAAATGAGATTTATAATCCTATCGAAAGTATTTATCCGTCTTAAACTATTTTCAGTTTTGAAATACCTCTCTGCAGCTGTTAATTCACGGTTGGTTTTCCCTTTCCAAGACCATTGAGCCTTCTCGAATTCTATCCATTCCTCTTTTTCCACTTTCGTTTCCTTTGAAGAAGCAGAATTCCTAATATCGCTCTTTTTTTCTGAGTAGAAATGAGCATATGCTTTCTTAATTTCTTGTCGATAAATTTCCCCCTCGATTTCCTGCACCTTTTTATAAACACCAGTTAAGCAGGATATCAAGTATGCACCATAGCTGAAAAACATTACAGCAAGGAATATAACTATCGTTTCATTAAAGTAATTTGGATATATGTATGTAATAGCATAGATAACTATAAAACTATATATAACAAATGAGAGATATAAAAATAATCTTTCTTTACTAAACGGCCAACTCATTATAATTTACAATCTCCTTTCTTATCTACTATTATTATCGACGATTTTAAAATGTTCTTGATATTTAAATGGTGTAAGCTCTTGATACAGCTTTAACAGTTGGGTATAAATATAAGCTCTCCAGCCATTCATTATTGTCATAAGTTATAATTAAGTCCGCACCATCAAAACCATGATATAAAGTATCTAATAAACAATTAAGTTTAATGTGATCCTCTTCTTTGTAATAACATCGATATAGTGAAGAGGCTTTATTGACATATGGGGGATCAATAAAAATAGTAGTTTGATCCCACCAATAACTCTCTTCAATCATTTCACAAGCATCCTGATTAGTTATCGTTACTTGGTCTGAAAAGGAATGTAATTTTTCTATTCGTCTTATTAGTTCATCTGGATTCCACCTAGAAGTTAATTGTTGCGGTGTACCTTTCTTTCCTCCCAGTGGATTAGCATTAAATATTCCGGAATAAGCTAACCTGTTAACAATCAAAGTATTCCATGCTGCCTCTACAATGTTTATTTTGTCAAAGTCCTTCTTAATAGTAAGTTGTGCTTTGTAAAAATCCTCACGTGAAGGAGTATATGTTTTCAATCGTTCCGTTAAAGCAAATGGCATATTAAAAATTACCCAATAAAGGGCATATACACCAAAATCATTATCATTTATATGTAAGTGGTTAATAACGCCCGCTTCTAACAATGCGAATTCTACACTTCCACCACCTGTATATGGTGAAACAAAGTGATTCATTTTTTTATTATCGAGTTGATTATATATGTAATTGACCATTTTACTCTTACCACCAGGATAACGTAAAGGTGAGAGTCTCTTTTTAAACTTAATAGTAGATGCAATGGATTCGTTTTTTCCAGAGGAATCTTCTAATATAAGTAAATACCTTCCTGTATCCTTTTGATTAACTAAAGTAAACCCATCACATACCTCACACCAATATCCAGTTTTATCTTTATTAAAGGTAAGATCCTCTACTTCTTCATTATAACAATACTGACATTTAAAATTTTTTATCATAATCAAACTCCTTCAACAAAAACTATACATGGTTGTATTATAACCATATACGGTTTAAAATGGTAGTAGAAACAGCATAGAAAGGATTTTTTTATGAAGAAAACAATTGATAATTTTATGACGGTTTCAGAAGCAGCTGAAAGGTGGGGTGTTCCTGCCGATACTATAAGAAACTATTTAAAACCTTCAAATAAAAAAAAATGGCAAAAAACAGAAAAAATGATTGAACTCGGCTTGTTAAAATACCACCAAAGTAAATTTGATACCAAAAAAGAGTGGATACTTTCAAAGGACGCAATGGAAGTTTGGTTTGGTGTGGAAAAGAAGGAAGCGGAGTAACATTCAAAATTAGAAAGAGGGGACAATATATGAAGTTATTTAATAAGAAACTAGGAACAGTTAGGGGATTAGTACAACTACCAATAGCTGTATTATCCATGTCTATTTATCTTCTCCTATTTATTTTTTTAATATTTGTTACTTACCTACTTATAGGAAAATGGTTAACATTGTCACTATTTATACTTTTATTTATTTCTTATGAATTTTATCTAAGAAGAACAAATAATTTTTATGTTTATCCTATTACTTCAAATGAATATGAGGAAATCAAAGATAGGCACTTAATACATTACACTAATTCCATATCTGATGAAGACTATCAGTATTTTTTACAAACAGGTAAAATTAGATTGAAAGCTAAAAGTAGTGCCAAGACAAATTATGTAATGAAATTTAAAAATAAAAGAAAAAACTACATATGGTTTCATCAAGAGGAACAAAATATGGAGCCAAATTTCAATTCTTATTACTTTTCACATATGCATGAAAATTCACCTAGAAAGTATAAAGTTATTATTAGAGTTTCCGATCTTGAGAAGGAGAGAATGCTAGTTCGACCAAGTAACAATAACGTAATAATAATAAACGACTTAGAGGTTCCAGGAATCATTTATACAAAGTATAATTCATATAATACAAAATTCTACTTAAAAAAATTAATTATTGGTGGATTATTAGGATATATTCATCCTAAAGTTTGGCTATCTTTACTTCATCAAACTTACGGAATAGTAGTTGATTTTCTTTTAAAATTTTATAAAGGAGAAAGGAAAAAGAAAGAGCTTAATTATAAAATATAAAGTTTAAAAAACTTGGCTTTTGAAAGATCATATTCAGGGAATTACAAACTTTGCACCCACTAATAGAAGAAAGGAAGTCAGATTGTGTTTTCAAAAAAAACTAAAAATGCAGAAATAATTTTTACAATAGGAGAAACAAAAATAGCAACTAAAATTAATATTGAGAGTGCAACAGAAAAAGCAGATTTGAATGGAGATAAAAATAACCCAAACAAAGATATTAACCACATTTCATTAATAGTTAAGGCTTCAGATAAAATAAAAAAAGATTTAGGTATAGTAATTCAGGATCTCAATCCTTCAGTAGAAGTGCGTTATTTATAATAAATAACAAATAATTAAACAAAAAGGGTGATTTAATGTTTTTTGAACCAACCTTAGATCATACAATTATTCATATGAAAATCAAGTGCTTTAATAAAAGTTGTGATAATGTGATTGACTTTTCATATTCAGAGGATTTCTCTCCTAGAATGGTAGGCGAATGTCCGAAGTGTGGGACTGAGTATTCTCGTAAAATACATGGGTTAAAAGATTCTGAAATTATTAGTAGAACAGAGCAACCAGTTTATCGTTAAGTAAGTCAAAGTAACAACGAAAAAAATTACTTATGGATGTTACGTTCACGAAGTGACTTTATTGTACTTTTTAAACAGCTATTTTATTTTTAATCATCTTTATTATTTCTAAACAAAGGGAGCATTAAGTTATCACTTTAATGCTCCCTTTGTTATTTATTTCTCCTTTGATCAAGACGTTCTGCAGCAAGCTTAGCTTTTTCTCTAGATGTATTGATATAAAGCAAGGAAATGTCAGATTGTGTATGACCCAATTGGTTCATAATAAGCGGAATGTCTCCTCCTGTTTGTTCTGCTAAATTAGTAGCGTAAGTATGTCTTAATTTATGGGGGGCCATTCGTTTATCAAATGATTTGGTATACTTATAAACTATATTCTCAACAGCACGTGCAGTAAGAGGGAGTGTATCTCCCTTATATTGTTTAACAAATAAATACTGACTTTCCTCATTTCCTGCGTTATACCTTTCATTTCTTATAGATAGATAATCTAATACATCTAACATCGAAGAAGGAGTAACTGGAATAGTATCTTTCTTACCGCCTTTTCTAATAATACTTATTTCGTTATTTTTACTATCGATATCTTTAAGGCGTAATTCTATCAGTTCATTTACTCTAATTCCGCTACCCAAAAATAATGAAATGATAGCAAAATTTCGTTCCTTGTCACGATTAAAGAACTTTAATTCTGAAGGGGAAAGAGTGTTTTCATATTCATTTTTTATATACTCCAAAAAATTGAGATCTTCATTTCCTATAAAGATTTTCTCCGAAATCTTTCGTGCTCTTTCATTAAAAGTTTCCGAAACTTTCTTGATAGGAATTTTTTTCATTACATTTCGATGAAAGTATGGTTCACCTTGTGTTCCTAAAACTTCTGCTTCAATCGTTAAATAATTGAAAAGCGAACGAAGGGAGGACTTATGCCTATTAACCGTTTTTGAACTTATTTTATGAGATTCATTTGCTTTCTCGTACTTTTTTCGACTGACATATTTAAAGTAATCTTGTGCATCTGATAGGGGAAGAGATCCTAACAAGCTTACTGGAAATGTTTTTAAACTAGACCATTTGACCCTTTCATCAGCCATTAACCATGATAAAAACTCCTTATAATCTCTAACATAATTGAATAGGGTAAGAGGGGAGCGATTATCCATTTTGGCTTCTACATATTCATTTATAAAGTCTGGCATTTCCTTTAGAAGTTCCCCTAATCGCTTTTCATAATATTCATGTTGTTTTGTTATAGCCAATTCTATCACCCCTAAATAAAAACATTTCTTTACATAATGTATAATAACTCTTAAATAATTTCTAATGGTAAACGTCTAAAACCTTGGTATATAAGGGATTAGACGTTTTCTTTATTATATCATAATTCAAATTAAGAAGGATTAACGCTTATTACTGCCTGAAACTGTGTATTTAACAGAGATAAGTATTTATTCATATGTCAAAATGGTAGATTAGTTGCCGTATAGAGGAATAAGAATAAAGGAAATGTTCGAATATTGTAAATTAATATATGTTAATATATAAATAATTAAATAGAATTACAAAATTTAACTATTAAGGAGTACTTTAATGTTTATATCAGAATTAAAAGTTACTAATTTTAGAGGATTTACTAGTGAACCAACTGTTATTGAATTTAAAGAAGGGATTAACGTGATAATTGGTCAAAATAACGCAGGGAAGACTACAATAATTAAAGCTTTAGAAATCTTGTTTGACAGTAAATCCTCTAGAAAACTAAATATTAATGATTTTAATCACAATTTAGCATTAGATAAATTAAAATCTAATCCTCCCAATATCTCTATATCCGCGAAATTAATGGAATCAGATAATGAAGAATCGTACTCGGATGAATTGGTTGCAGTTTCTAACTGGCTGACAAGTATAGGTACTCCATATGAAGCTACTATAACATTCAATTTTTTCTTACCTGATAATGATGTAGATACATACAGAAAATTAATGAATGAAATATCTAGTACTGATATAAATGTTTACTGGAAAGTAATCGAGCAACATTTTTTAAAGAAATATGTTAGCAAAACATATGTGGGAAATGCAGATTTAAAAAATCAGGTTAATTTCTCAGAACTATCTAGATTCGACTTTCAATTTCTTAGTGCAATAAGGGATGTTGAAAGGGATTTATTTAAAGGTAACAATATGTTATTAAAAGAAGTAATAGATTTTTATATGGACTATGAAATTAAAAATGATGTAAATTTAGAAATCCAAGAAAAGCTTGATAAAATTCAACAAAAAAAAGATAGTTTTGCTCAAGAATCAAAGAAATTAATAAAGTCATTAAAAGATAGAATGACTCAAGGTGAAGAACAAATTCTGAAGTATGTAAAAAATACGGGTGCAGGTATAGACAATTCGAAACCCGTTTTTGAAGGTGAAATTCTCGATAATGAATTATATTCGGCTTTAAGATTAATTGTAGAAAAGGAAACGGGTGTTAAGTTACCCGCAACAAGCAATGGTTTAGGATATAACAATTTAATCTTTATCTCTTTATTGCTTTCCAAAATGCAAAAGGACTCTTCTGGAGAGTATCTAGGATCTAATTCTAAAGTATTTTCAATTTTAGCAATTGAAGAGCCAGAGGCTCATTTACACCCTAGTATGCAATACAAGTTTTTACAATTTCTAAAAAGAAATAAAGAATCTGAAGTAAGACAGATATTTATTACTTCTCATTCTCCTAATATAACAGCCGCTGTTGACTTAGAAGATATAATAATTATGCAAAAATTAAAAGTTAACATTGGAAACGAAAAACCTATAGAAGTTATAAGGCCGGCTTACCCATATAAAGTTTTTGAAACTAAAGAAGGTAATACCTATTCTGAAGAAGATCAGAAGTCTAGAGATTATGTAAAAAGATTTTTGGATGTAACTAAGGCGGATCTATTTTTCGCAAAAAATATTATACTAGTTGAGGGAATTGCAGAACAACTAGTTATACCAGAGTTTGCTAGTAAACTAGGGTTATCTTTGGAAGATAGCCATACAACAGTTTTAAATATTGGTGGCAGATATTTTGATCATTTCTTAAAATTATTTAATACTATTAAATCTCCTTATGCAATTAATAAAAAAATTGCTTGTATTACGGATTTAGACCCGGTGAGAAAGAAAATAATTGAAGGAACATCAGCAGAAGCAAATGCTAATTATGACACTACAGAAGATGATTCAAGCAATTGGGAAAAATGTCATCCTATTTTTTTTAGTATAAATAATGAATTATATGATTACAAAGAAACATCGAATCACCTTATCAGTAACAGAGAAAGCTATTCATCTAACATAAGAGTATATACACAACCAATTGGTTTGAGCTCTACTTTTGAATATGAAATGATCAGAACAAATTATACCAATGATATCTTAGTAACAAGTTCAATCTCTAATAGTAATGAGTTGAAAGAATTATTTAAAATGGTTGACCGAGAAGAAGCTTTAGAAGAAATGATAAGTAGGATTAGAAAATCAAAATTTAAAACGGAACTATTAGAATCGGTAGAAAATGGAGTTTTGAAAGATTCTAAGGAAAATAGAATTGCATTACTTGCAAGTAGATTTCTTTTATCTGTTAAAAAAGGGGAAGCAGCACAAGAAATGGCTTACTTAATTAGTAATGATGAGGAAAACTTAATTAGTCCCCCAGATTATATAAGAGAGGCGATAAAATGGATATCTCAGTAGCAATTGAATTGGAAAATAGCTTAAGTGAAATTCCTATTGACCAGAATTTTAAACTCTATGCAGGTCCAGGTGCAGGGAAAACTACTTTTTTGACAAATCATATTAGAAATATTCTCAAAAAGTCACATAAACTAAAGAAATCCAGACAAATTGCTTGTATCACTTATACCAATACAGCGGTGAATACTCTAATTCAAAGATTGCAAGGTTGTACAAATTCTACAGAAGTTTCCACAATTCATAGTTTTTGTTATAAATTTATTGTAAAGCCATATATTTGGGTTTTAAATGATCCTTTAATTCCTTTAGAAAAAATGGATGGGCACGAGGAAATTAAGCTAAGAAAAAGTCAGTTAAGAGATTTTAAAACAAGGAGTCAGCAGTTACATTTTGCTGATGATAAATCTTTAGTAGAAGCATTAGGGAAACTAAAATGGATTTTAGAAGCTGGGGAACCAGTACTTAAGTTTATAAAATTTAATGATGGACGAATTGGAAGCTATTCAATTAAGAAACAATCGTATATGCTTTATAAACAATTATATTGGACGGAGGGTAAAATAAGCCACGACGATGTCCTTTATTTCACCTATCGTATTCTTAAAGAAAAACCAGAAGTCATAGAAATTATAAGAGCTAGATTTCCTTATATTTTGATTGATGAATTTCAAGATACTAGTCCAATCCAAACAGAAATTTTAAAAATGATTGGTGAAAAGGAAACTTGTATTGGGATTATTGGTGATATATGTCAATCTATATATTCCTTTCAAGGAGCTAATGTGGATTTATTCAGAGAATTTTCTTTAAATGAAATGAAAGTTTATATTTTGTCTGGAAATCGACGATCTACAAATCAAATTATTAATGTATTAAACCATATGAGAGAATCAGTGGATTTTAAGCAATATTCCCCTACTAACTTAGATGGTCCAGCACCGATGATTCTAGTTGGAGATAGTTCAGAAGCAGACTCTTATTTAAAAGATAATTTAGGGCAGGTTATGTTTTTATCGTATAAAAATACCAATCAACCCAATGTGAATATTTTGGTAGATGATTCAGATGGAGATAGAAGTTGGAGAATATATTATTTAGTTCAAGCTTTAGAACTAGCTAAAAATCTTGATATAAAGAATGCATTAAAATATATGAAACAGGCCTATCGGAAGACAATTGGGTTTACTGAAAAGGAAGCTTTAGAAAACTTAAGGAGACTTATAAATGATTATGAAGTTATCCAAAATGAAAGTATTACCGATCTTCACAATAATTATATAGTTGGTCATTATGACGTAACAGGGAAAATTACTAGAGGTAAAGTAAAGGCTTTATATGATAAATTAACTTATATACAGCTAGTCTCGCAAATAAAGATTATAGAAAATGGATTGATCAATTTTAAAACTATTCATCAATCTAAAGGTGAAGAATATGAGACAGTTTGTGTAAGTCTACCTTCAAAGGGTGATGGCAAAGAAATTGATTTTCTTATTAAACCGGATATGAATAAAGAATCACATAGGGTTTACTATGTTGCGTTGAGTAGAGCTCAAAACAGGTTAATAATTAAAATGGAAGCTATCAGTGATGAAAATAGGATGAAGCTTGTAACTTTAGGTTTTGAAGTAATTCAACTAAGAGAAAAAAGTACATTAATAACATGATAAAAGGTAGTTAATTATAATGTTATATGGAAGTAATTATGCTTAAAGATAGATAATGAGAGGCTTGTTAAAAGAGGTAATAAAAAATAAAAGATGTTGTATATTGTAAAATAGAAGAGCAGAGATCTTCACTTTATAAAAAGGATAGCCCTTCAATTCCCTCAACTGCAATAGGGCCAAACTAGCTTATGGAAGAAAAGGGGCAGCAAGCAACCCTGTAATAAGTGAAACCCTTGCTAATAATAGATAAAAGGGGGGGCGATTGTTGAATATAAGGCTCGTACTTATATTTATCTAATATGAATGAGTCCTTATATTCTCTATATTATTTTAATTTTAGTCTTTATGACAGGAAATCTTCTTGCTACAGGTATTCTTCAACAAGTTTCACTAATAACGGCGTCATTAGGAAGTTAAGATAATATTATCCTTCGATTAACTTCTATATACAAATAATTCTAATACATAAAAGAAGCTGATTATCTGCGACTCCTTTTTTTGAGGTAATCAGGTTTTCAGAAGAGATATAGGATATTCCCCTTCCCCAAAATTAAAAATGGCCACAGATTGATTAAAGCTAATAATTAACCTTGCTCTTGTTTTTTCCAATTGTTACTAAACTTCTAGAACAAAAATATGATATAAATATAAGAAGATTTATTAAATTTAAATAAGTATAAATTTATATTGAAAGAGAAAGAAATACATAAAATATTGGTAATAGATTTGAGGGTTAATTATGAATCAGGAACTACTAACAGATTTAGAATTATTAAATAAATTTAAACAGATTAATTTTCATAGGCTTGATAATTTTTTCAGTGACTTTTTTATAGAATATAGTGACTCTATTGAGATTAGGCATTTGAATTTAATGGAGGATTTATATAAAAAATTGAAAAATGCGCCAGTTCCCAATTTTTCAAGATTTGGTATGAAACAGTTTTATCATCGTGAATTTTATTTCGATGATGAAGATTTTTTTAGTTTGTATTGGGATATTGAATTAGCTACCAAAATAATAAAAAGGAATAAGCTAAAACCAGAGGCTGTACCAGTAAAATATTTACTTGATGGACTAACACAATTAAACCCTTTAAAAGTACAATCTTGCATCAATTTCACAAAAGTTAATCCAATATTTATCGTTGCATATGATCCTCATAATACTGTAATTGTTATCGATGGAAATCATAGAGTCAAAGCACAAGAGCTTAAAAGGAATCCATATATTGATGCTTATTTACTAAATGATACCCTTTCAATGGAATGTATGGCAGGAGATATATTTAGATACTTATATGCAGTTCATACAAATGCCACTCTTCTAGTTAATTCTATAGAAAACCAATCCTATAATGGTAACCTAGATGATTTATTGATAAAACTCTAACATAATTTATGGTCAACACTTACACTAAAAATTATATTTAAACAAAAAAACCGAATAGCAATATCTACTGTCCATATTTGCCAAACCAGGGTGTTATTGTAAAAATCTAAGTCGCCCAGGTCAGAAATTTGATGTTCTCGATTCTCTTATGAAGTAATTGTAAATCGAATAATAAAGTAACTAATACGATAAATGGCAGCATGAATAAAGCCATGCTGCCATTTTATCTAACAAAAAGTTGTAATAAGGTAAAGTTGAGGTTATACAAGAAGATAACGGTCATTCATATTTCCACTTTTATGATCCAAATGGTAATTAACTTCAAGTACATTGGTAGGAAGAAAATAAATTTCCTTATTGCATTAACGGGCTCTTTATTTAAATAAAAGGACAAATTAATATTATAAGGTGAAATTAGGAATATTTATTAAATAATATATTCCATAAATAACAAATATATTTTATATAACCGAATAGAACAAACATTCGTATAATACAATAATTACGAAATATTATTTTTTAATCGCTTTAAATCTAATAAGATTTAAGATTAACATACTAAAACAGAGTATTAACCAAAGAGAAACTGTCCATCTAAAGGGATGCAAAGCAATTATCTCCCCAACCTTAAATGGCAAATTAAACAATAACCCCTCTACTAAGTACTGAATTCCTCTGTAACCTAATAAGACAGTTAGAATTGAAGATATAATAAGTATATAGGTTTCCGATTGTTTTATTGCAAATTCTCGTGCACTACTAATATCTTCTCGTGCACTAGTAAAAAGTTTCTCAACTTTATCTACTATTTTATCCGTCCCAGACTTTTCTAGTATATTAATGTACAACTCCATTGGGCTTCCATAGGTTTTAAAAAGAAGTTGTTCATCATAATTTCTTTTTAGAGCATTAAATTCTTTCCGATTAGAGTTATACTCTTTTAATGAATTAAACGAACTACTAGATAAGCTATTTAATAATTTTAAAGCATAGAACCTCTTAATAAATGTTAATTCGTAGAATCTTAGAAACTCAGACATATAAAACATAGAATATTGAATATAGCTTTCACTTAATGCTTGATCGTATACTTTTTCCTTTTTTAATTCTTTTTCATTTTCCTTTAAAGCTGCAACTGCTTCCTTATGAAAAGCAGAGTGAGAAAAACTAAGTAATGAAATAGCATCAGAACAATAAAAATGCATAGTGTTATATTTATTAATTATTGTTTTATTTAAGTATTCATCTAAATACTCATCTGGCATACGCTCTATGATATCCTTTTGTGCGTTTGTCAAATAGGAAACATATAAACCTTTATTTTTGTCGACAAATTCTTTATGCAACGATCTTTTATTTGGTTCAAAATCTCCTAAAACCCATGCGATTTGTTTTTGCGATTGAGGGACTAGTTCTTGTTTCTTACAAATTAACTGCAGCAAATCGAAATAGTAATCCATGATTTGATAAATTGTAACACTATCAACTTTCTTTCTTTTCCAATAATCCTTTTTCGAGAAATTATTTTTTTCCTGATAAAACTCTACATCTGTTAACTGAATGGAATTAGGTTCTTTGTTTGTAATTTCAATTTTCCCTTTAGAAATAGCAATTGAAAGTTGAATGGTGATTATACCGACATCATATACATTCACAATTACAACCGGCTTAACATACTTGTTTTCATATTTTCCTAAAAAGGGAATTAAAAAAAATCTTTGATAGTTATTAAATAAAAAAGTGTCGTTTAAATACCGTCGATTAAGTTGTTCATAATGATTATCAAGATCCACAGCTAAATGAAACGTACTATATTCAATCGGAATCACTTTATGAGTAGCTGTATACACAGACTCTTGAGAATGTTCAATTCCATATTCATACTCAAAGTCATCGTTCATTCCATGTTCATTGAGAAATTTATCTATCATTTCAGTTGAAATACTCTGGGGTGTTAACAACGAATAGATACTCGTTGTATTCGAATCCTTATTACGTTTAGGTGCATTAAAAGTATAAGCTGCCTGTTTTAACATAACATAATTTTCATACCTTTTATTCAGAGTACCTTTATCCTTACTAGATTCTACGAATGAAATATAAGCTTTGGAATCTTTTATTGCTTTAAGTATTTTATTATAATTATTGGATTCAAATGTAAGAATTCCAAATAAATTTAAATTTTTATAAAACATAATTTAGGAACCACCTTAAATCATTCTTAATTAAAGTACAAAAGTAGGGCAAACTAGCGTATTGATACCCCTTTAAACACTCCATCTTATTACTTATCAAACTCTATAATATATTATGTGAGATACATTACATAATATCTTCACATTTTATATTTTTTATAAGTAAATTGTCTCTGCATCAATTGCTTGTGTTAAACTCTGATCTTCAATTTTTCTAATCTTTTCTATTTCATCGCATTCAATTATAACAATATTTTTTTGGGCTCTACCAGTCACCAATAACATGGTCAAATACCTTAGTGGATCTCCACAACCATTAGTTAACGTTTGAGTAAAAAAAGCACCAATTAGCTCTTTAGTAGCCTCCCACTGTAGAATGTCATTTATATGCACTAGATGGAGGGTATACTCATTTGTTATCGATACTCCAGTTTTCTTTTCATAATCTTTTGCAATTTTTTGTAATAGATTTTCTTCTGTTTTCTCCTCTATTCGGGTATGATCAATTTTAAATTTAGTAATTGGTAGAGAAGTTATTACACTCTTAAACATTAATCTTCCTCCATGAACTCCATTTTTTTTGATAAATCGTATTGTTTTTCATCCGTAGGATTAGGACTCCAACTACTACTAATATTTTTATTTTTACACATAACATAAGCCTTATAAGAGAGGAGCTTTTTAGTTTTATCCAGATTTTCTGGTGATACTTTTTTTATTTTGTGATTTATCCAGCCTTTAAAATAAATCTTGTCTGCTTCATCCACGTCTTTTCTATAAGTAGCAATAGTACTAGGACGAGGTACATTCGTTCTTAAAGCTTGATTAGGTATTTGCTTATTAAATACTTCAAAAAAATAACTGGGTTTAAATGGGGATTCCTTGTTGCTTTTAAATTTCATAATTTTGTAAAATGTACTTATCTCTTCTATAAATTCTCTTATATAAAATCCAGCTTTAACTTCTGTTTCAAAATAATAATTATGTGTCTTTATCCCGAATCCCAATTTATTAGGCACTTCATCTATAAAGTAAAGTACATCAAATTTTACATTATAGTATGTAAAGTCGAATTGGTATCTATCAATATTTTGTTGTTTCATACTTTTATATAAATCTTTTAAACCAGTAAGTTTCATAATTCTACTCTCCTTTCAAACCGAATTAGTTATTTTTCTCAACAACTATATTAAGAATTAAATATTTTATCTTTAGCCTTATTCCAGCTTCCAAAACGTTGTTCAAATTCTAAAACTATTTTATTTTAATAAACTTGTTTAATACACTCACGATAGTACTTCTCAAAAAATCTCTCTATATCTTTATCTGTTAAACTTACCTTTTCAGAAGGATTGGAACCACTAGTAGTTATGTCATACATCAGATACACCATCTGCGGAGTATTCGGGTGACTATCTAGAAATTTCCCATGCCCTCTGAATAGCAAATAGTCTCCTATATATTCAACTATATCTCCGTAATAAAGCCATTCAACATCTAAATCGCTAAATTTAAATTTTTCTACTACCGAAAGTGGTGGTAATGCTAAGCCTCTAAGATACGAATTGAGAGTAGCTTTTGGAATTTCTAATAACATAGCCATTTCTGATAAAGATAGACTATACTCTTTTTGAATTGCTTTTAACCGTATTGCTACCTTTTCTTTAATGGGCTTCATGTCTCTTTGAGGTATTGCTTTCATTTAAATAATCACTCCCTGACGGATGATATACAATTGCACTTACTAACCCTTTAAAAAAATGCTGAACTAAATAATTTTTTGTTTTAGAATTGAAAATAGGATGCCAAAAATAATCATCTTCAAAATTTTCTAGGTCTCGGGATAAGAAAAAAGGTAAGTTATGAATACCTTCAGCTACTTTCATTGAAAATTTACTAGAACGAAAGTTACCATGTTGACAATCCAAAATATATGTTTCAATTAGTGACAAATAGGCTTTCTTTTTTATATGTATTGGGAGAATCAATATTTCATTAATAAAATCAGAATAAGAAACTGATAAAATGTTCTTGATATTTTCTCTAGTTATTGTATTGTTTTTTTCTTCACATATCTTTTTTAATATATGTGAAAAGGATTCCTGTGTAATTTCATCTGATTTCTGTTTAACCATACTCACACTTTTCTTAAGTTGTGTTATTTTCCTATTTAATTCATTTGTACGCTTAATAAAATCATCTTCAAAAACATAATAATTCCAGAGGGATTCTATCACCGTTAATGAACTCGAAATCCTAGCAAATAATTCCTCATATGTTTCTTCACTGTTTTGTCTTTTATATAGATTTACATTACTTACAAAATCTGCTTTTTCTATTTTTTCACTCCATTGAGCATAATCAGCTACTATGAAATCTACTTCTCTCTCAAACCTTGATAAAATTTTGTAAAAATATTGCATATTTGGTTTTCTACTAAACAAACTAACTATTTTAGTCATTTTTTTCATCTCCTTTTTAAATCATTGAAGTAATAATAATAAAAAATGAAGTTACATTTATAACAGATGGCAGAGGAACATCTTCTATTACTTTAAGAATTAAATATTTTATCTTTAGCCTTATTCCAGCTGCCAAAACGTTGTTCATAGACTTTGGAAGAGGGGAGATTATTAATTTTAGAATAAGTTGTCCATTGACTAATAGTTGTGAAAACTTTGTTGTGTTTTAAAGCAATATTTACTAGTTCATCTTCTTCATAATATCGTTTTCTAACAGATGAATTGTTAAAAATCACTTTCTTAGCGTTGTTCCATGAAGAAAATATATAAATGTAAACTTTGGAAGATGGAAGACCCTGTACTTTACTAAAATCATTCCAGTTTCTAGCTGTAGTAAATTCCTTTTTATATGTTTCAGCGAATTTTATAAGATCTTCTTTGGTATAATCAGATAAGAATGGATTATAAACTTCAATGTTCGGAAACAATTCCTCTTTAGCCTTATTCCAACTCCCAAAATAATATGAAAATGTCATTGCTCTTGGAAGATTATTCTCTTGAGCATGCTGATTCCAGGTTGAAACTGATGAAAAATATGCTGCATTCTCTTTTGCTACTTTAATAAGATATAATTTATCATATTTCAAATTTACCACCATCCTAGATTTCTCATTCGAATGTCTGATTTGAACTCATAAAAATATGAACATAATTTTCAAAGTCTACTTCAATTAATTCTGGAGAATTTGACCATTCAAAGTATTTAATTTGCGTAATAAAACGATAAAATTTTTCATTTAGAAGCAACTTCATAACTAGATTATTTTTTTCTCTAATTCTCTTGGAAGTAGGGGAGTCGTTGCGAATTATAGTACGTACCATACCTAAAAGAATATCTATTGATTCAATACCAACTTCTTCTTGTTTTGAATAATAGTTAGATTCTTGGATAGTAAAATGTTCACCTCTATAAACAGATTGTATATTCAACTGTTCAAAAAGTTGATTTCTTAAATCGTAATTTTTATTTTGATAAGTGGTATCATGTTCTATATAAATTTGAGTATTTAAGTGAACATGAGAACCATATTTTCTTAAAAGTCCATATATTATCCTTTCAGGAAATTTCATATAAATTGTTTGATCAGCAATATTTTCATAAACATTTTTGATTTTTTTGGAAATTTCCTCAATCTTTGACTGGTTATAAGAAATAACATTCATTTTCAATAGGTATTGGTGTTCTAGCAATGTCAATATTATTTTCCAAATTATATTTCTCTCTGTACTATCACCTCCATAGGCAGTCCAATGAATTTCTTTTTTTCTTATTAATTCATTTAAAGCAAGTACTTTAGGCGAGTTATAATAAGACTCTGGAATTGCTAAACCGCCCATTAAATGAGGTTTTGTTTGATTTTTACCGCTTTCATCAAAAAATATTTTTAAATTTATACTCCCAAAGTCTCTTTCCATAAAATCCCTCTTTACAATTTAATTATAATCATGCATAATAATATATAAATCATTAATTTTGGGTATAGTAATACATAACTTGTTGCGCCTTTAAATAGCGACACGTTATTTATTACTTGGTGGAAGTACTCACTGCGCCATTGAATCAGCGGTGCGTAGTTCCCATACCTATAATAAAAAGGATTAGAATATTGATTATTCTAATCCTTTTTATTATACCAAACATACATTCTGATTTCTATATATTTATTCGTAAAATTTGTATTATACGAATAGTTAAACACCTGCTATAAATGCTGTCCCTTCTTTAGTATAATCCAAATTATATAAAAAAATCCTTCTCTACATTTTATTATAGCAAAGGATTTTTATTAATAAAGATCATCTATAGTTTTGAGCGTCTTACATTTTCGAAAAAATCAATGTCTCTACGATTTATAACATAAAATAAAACTACTTCCTTTTATTTCTAACAATATAACCTTTTTCTTCTTCTGTATAATCAAGTATTACTTGTAGATTTACTTTTAAGTACTCTAATAGTTCGCTTATATTATTATCTACAGTATCAATCTCTACCTTTTTACCGTTTCTCTTTATTTCATTAAAAGGTGTTTGTATTTGTGAGAGGACTATAAATGTTTCTTCCCGATCAAAAAGTTTTACTTTCAATAACTCTAATAACATAGTTGAAGCATTTTCTATAGGTAAATTTCTGATTATTCCTATGATAGACACATTTTCTAGGGTATCAATAACAAGTTCACTATTATTTTGAAAATGCTCGTATATTTTTTTGGAAACAACTGAGTTAATATTGATATTTAGATAATTATTGTTAATTACAGACAGACTTAAGCTGACGTCCGCTGAGTGTTTAATTAGTCCTTCAAATAATTTCTGATCCATTTGAATACTATCTATTTTTTCTTTATTATCTATTAAGTATATACTTGCAGCGTCGGCACTTATTTTTCTGACCTCTTCAAAGAGTCTATAATCCCAAGTAATTTCATCTTCTTCAAATACTTTTATTACCCTCTCTTCACGACCATTTAATAACAGAAATAGTAGGTATTCAATTACTAACTCACTTTTGTTAGGTTCATTTAACAATGACTGAAGGATATCATTATCATAACTGATAAATCCCTCTTCTAATATAAATTTAAATTCTCGTAGCTGTATCTCTGAAACTTTATTACTAAGGTAGTTCTTAATAGTTACAGTTTCTGTATTACCTTCCTCGAGAATTATTTCTAAAATATTTAACGACCATTCCATTTCATTCTCTGAAATCAGAGAAGATATATCTTCTTTTGCATCCTTAAATTTGTCTAAGACATACTTATTTTTATGATTTAAAGATTCTAAATGAATATATACGGATTTATCCCATATAAGTAATTCATTATCAATAAGCACATTCAATGTTTCCTGATTTATATGAAAAGAGGTATCAAATTTTACAGGGTAGTTTAACTTTTTAATAAACATTTCTAACAAGGAATAATCTTGGATACCTAATTCCAAAATCGAGTTAACAAATCCATTATAAAAGCCGTTATTAGCATTTACCTCTTGTATAGAATTCAAACTATTTTCTATTAAATCTAACCAATTTTCATCAGTTGATAATAAATGGCCAATTTTAAAGCTAATATTGCTATTTTTAAATGCCTCTGTACAATATTTTATATTTGACCAAGTGAGAGAAAACTTTTTATTCTTATATAACATTTCTAACAAACTAATTGGATTTATGGCAGATAAGTCACTTACAGTACCATTCCATTTTACTATCAAGGGTTCCAGAATAGAATAATCTTCTTCTTCAATAGTATTAATAAAGTTGATTAATACCTCTTCATTTTCATTATATTCACTTTGAAATACTAAAACTTTATCTATTAAGATATCAAAATTATTAAAGGTATATTTTTCAACACTTTTATTTCCTTTAATTAATTCTATAGAAATTTTCTGTTCTTTAAATATTTCACTTAAATTTTCAAGAGTTATTTCGTAAGCATCTATCTCTATTAAACAAGCGAGTACTTCATCTGAAAAACCAATTAAAGAACTAAATTTAATATCTAGTTTTCCAACGATTTTAAGAAAGTTTTCGGATAGAGAAATATTAGTTACATCAGTTTCTTTTGAGATATAGTGACGTAAATTATCAATACTCTTCAATTTTTCTAAATCAATAGAATCGGCATTCATTAAGATTAAATTTACATATTTATCAATTAGTACAATAGGAATATCCTCATTCATTACTACTATATCCCATATATCAATGTCGTTAGTAATAGCTTTTTTCAGAAACTTTCTAATTAGGTTTTCTGATTGGTCGTTCTCATCCCGTAAACTTTCAAGAAACTCTATATATTCTTCAATCTTTTTTTCTTGTTCACTATCCTCTTGCTCAATATCCATATATAAAATATTTATTATCTTCGATAGTTTTTCATTATTTTCTTCTGTATTAAACTCTAGTAAATATTTAATAAAATATATATTAAGTACAGCTACACTAGATATATCATCGACTCTAATTTTCTTTGAGATTTTCTCAATACTCTTTAAAGGAGCATCTAGATGTTTTTTGTCATCCAATCCTCTTTTAACTGCTTGAATAAACTCTATATCTAATTTTTTTAGTGAACCTTCCTGAAAAACTGACAAATAATCTTCATAAGACTCATTTAACCAATTATTTCGTATAAGTAGCTGCAGTAATCCTTTATTAGATAAATCAACATGAAGATCTATTTTATCTTCTAACATTAACCTTGAGATAGACTTGGATTGTATATTTTTTATTTTTTTCTCCAGGTTTTTAATTTGCACATCTACTTCTAGTTCTTGTCGAACAATATTTCGATCAAAATCTTTGTATAGATTTAAAAAGTTAGTATTATCAATAGTAACAAATTCTTCTAAATTTGAATATGAATTTATCATATTATAATGATTATCCCTGGAGTAGACCCCAAATTGACCAACTATTCCATTATTCATAATATAATCAAGCACACTTATCCCAACAGCCGTATAATCTTTAGAATAACTAGTCATGTTCAATATTATATTATGTTCCTGTTTTAAAACCGTATCCATTAATCTTTGTTTTCTAGCAAACAACATAGCAACATCTTCTTTAGACGTTATTATATTACCGATTCCATTTTTTGTTTTATTTTCTAGTTCTGATATCTTATTTTTTAAGTTTGAAATAATTTCTGTTTTATTATTAAAAATTCTATAAACTAATCCCTTATTCTCTAATAAATGTGAATAATCCTTAGGATAGATATTCTTATAAACAATGAAAGCAAAAAGTTGATCATAAATAACACTAGAGTCTTCTAACCTAGTACGGTATACTTGGAATTCATTACAAATGTTAATGAGGGTACGCATATCATTAATAAATAAGGATAGATCTTCTATTAACTTTTTGCTTATTTTTTGCTGGTTACTGACTACTCCGATTGAATTCTCTTCTTCAATTACATCTTTTAGTTTGCCCAATAGAAATGATTCAGCATTAGAGCTATGCATAACTTTAATTGTTGGTATTATAAAATCAAAAAACTTTGTACGATTATTAATTAGCTCTGATTCATCTTCGTTAGTGAAAATATCATCTTTTAATGCATAGATGAATTTTATATCTGAATCTTTTAATAGGGCTGAATTATTAAGTGTAGTATTTAAACTCCTAAGGCTTTCATATATCTTTAAATTTTTAAATCTATCTAAGTCTTCAAATACAATATATTTGTACTTTGATTTGTGAAAGAGATATATTATTTCGTCCATATAATTATTAAATACAGTGTTTCCATCCTGCAATTTAAACTCAATGTTTGCATTTGCAATTCCAAACTTACTAACACCTAGTTTTCTAAAAATCATTAACATCAAATAAATAGCAGGAGCATAAAGTAATGTTAAAATTATATATCCTAAAAATAACATTACGTTTGACCACAATCCTTTCCCCACCCAATCAATTAAAACTTCTTTAAGACTATTCATCCATTCATTACTTATTAATAAATAAGTAAAAATTATGGTGGACATCAGAAATACTAATATACGAAAAACATACCAAAAATTTAAATCGCTAATCTTAGTAAATCTTGAATTAGGAATTTGGTCTGGATTTACTTGGTAAAACATTTGTTGCAAAATTTGTTGTTCTAGTAGATTTTCATTTAAATTCGGGTCCGAATTCTGTTCTAATTGAAATGTGGCAATTGATACTCGCATCATTTTTTTTGCTTTTTTATCATTTTTTTCAAAGTAAGATTCTATTATAGTGCTTTTTCCCGCACCATAACCACCTGTAATAGCAATATTCTTATTATCCCTTTCCTTTAACGCTTCATCTAATGCATAAAAGTAGGATTTCTTAATTACATCATCTTCACCAAGATCCTTCTTAGCTGCTAAGCTCTCATATTTAATTTCGGTCATTATATTCTCCTCTATTAAGCAACTTCCATATTCAAAAATGATTAAAATGTTAATTAATATCTATCATTTATCCAAATAATATCAGCTGCTTTATGAACATGTCTTTTGTTATCAAGCCAGAATACAGCAAATCCATGTTTTTTATAAAAATAATCTAGTTTATCAAAATGATCCTCATCAGCATAAGAAATCCATCCGGATATTTCTTTAATAGAATTCTCTAGCGCAATATCAATCAAAGCAGTTAATAAAACTGAACCATATCCCCTATGCTGATTATCTCCAAATACTTGTATTTCAAGAATTTCTATTACTTCTCTCATTATATATTTCGCCGCCAATCTAACCCTGTCTTTTAGAACGCCTTGAGAAGTAATTACTTTTAGTTCAATGAAAAAATTTCCATACTTGTCCTCTAAATCAAGATTATTACGATATACAATTAATATTTCTTCATTTTTGTACACTACATCTAGTACTAATTTTTCAGGATCATCTCCTATTTTAGTTAGTTCATTTTTTAAGACGCTTTTCAAGTCCTGTGAGTTTACTTTAGAAAAAGATCTCTTATTTCTATATTTATCTATCTCCGACATAAAATCAAACATAACCCCGTATCACCTCATTGTATTCAAAAAATTCTATACTCATAGCTATTTTCTATGTTAGCATTTCATATGTTTCTTCGCTACAAGTTGAACAGCATTAGTAGCAGGTTTCATCCCTTTAAATGTCATCCTAGCAGAGATTTCAATAGCAGAGATTTTAGATTTGCAAGGGAGGATTCTCTTTTAATAACTATGTAAGGTGTTTCTTAGTAAAAGAGACTCCAACTTTCTTTAAAACATTATGACTGATATCAAATCATCACCTTCTTCTTTTAAATTTTTCTTTTTTATATCAAAACTACCAAAAGAACCTAAAGTTTCCTTTTTAGAAAGACTTTAGGTTCAGCAGTTATATAGATTAATTTGCTAGTACAGTGTAATTCTTATGATTAACCACTGTTAAATTACTTTCATATTGAAGAAAATTTGTATCATAAGAAGATAACTGAACAATAACTGAATTTTCCTTAACTAAGGTTACTACTCCTGTCACCTCTTGGTTTGCTCTCAAAAAGATAATCACATCGTCTATTTTCGCTCTGATTTTTATCATCCATTTCCCATTCCTCCAGCATGTCATTAATGGGTAATCCTTTTAACTCTTCCATTAAACTTTTGACTCCAATATCCTATTTCCATATCTTCAATTGCAACTCCGGTAGAGCTTTGGGCGCCGATGAATTTCCCTTCTCCTAAATAAATCCCAACATGCCCATCTTTTTTATAAGTATCAAAGAATACGAGATCTCCTGGTTTAGCAGCTTCATAATTAACCGCATTCCCCATTTCTTTAAGAGTGTCTGTTGTCACTCCGCTTCTATTGCCTAAGGTTACTCCAACTTGTTCAAATGCCCAATGAACAAAGCTAGAACAATCAAAATACCCTCTACTTATATCCTCTTTGCTCCTTCCTCCTCCAAATACGTAATAAGAATTATTTATCCACTTATATCCTACTGTTGTAACATCAATCCCACTACTTTTATTAATATTTAGATCGATTATAGATATGTCCTTTTGGAACTTAAAGCTCTCTGCTAACTTTATAACTTTATCAACATACCAATCTGCATGGTTATAGGCCCATATTGCCTTCTCTTTGTTATTTTCAAATCCATGAGAGGCTAAGTAATACGCTGCGCTTGCAATGCTGTCCGCTGGATTCCATGGGTCTGCTTTTCCATCATTATTAGCATCAATTCCAAACCCGTTTCCTCTTTTTATGGTTTCTAAATCGGTGATGTCTATATCTTCAGCTACTAATCCTCCACCAATATCGTACTTATATCCTACCCATGAAGAAGGCATAAATTGCATAGGTCCTATGGCTCCAACACTGGATTCCATGGTAACATGAGTGGAAAAGGAGGTTTCTACAGCATGTATAGCCGCTAAGTAATACCATGGTATGTTATATGTCTGTTCAC
The DNA here is from genome assembly GCF_050971705.1 of Niallia sp. M35. NCBI lineage: Bacteria > Bacillati > Bacillota > Bacilli > Caryophanales > Bacillaceae > Niallia > Niallia sp. M35. The sequence continues at coordinate 4,925 of NZ_JBPCEP010000021.1, read as the reverse complement.
CATAAAGATAATATAGCATATATTCTTCTGGTACCTCTTTAGATGATGTAATGCTTTTTTGGTAAAAATCACTTTCAAATCGTTCTCCATTTACCCTGGCATTTTCATTAGTAATAGCGGCTTCAATCATCTCTTTATCCTTTGATAAAGTTTTGCTTTTTAATTCTAATTTTTCTTTTTCTACTTTATAAGTATCCTCTTTTTCATTCAATGCATCTATTAATTTACTGGAAGCTTCCTGTTGTTGTTGCAATTGTTCATTCAAATCGCTAAATTCATTAAGTAATGTTTGTTTTTCCATTAAATACGTAAAATCTCTGTTCAAATCTTCTACGAAATTAAAGTTCTTTACGTGCTTCTTTATAATAATATCTTCATTTATCCCGGCCAAATTATCCGAAAGAAAGGGTAGATCATTCACCGAACTTTTCTTTTTTTCCTGATATTCATGTTCTTTCGCGGCCAGTTCATCTTTAACTTTTTTTACCTGCTTTTTATTTAAGTCTATTGCTGTTTTTAAATGATTTAGTTGCCTTTTTTTTAAAACTAATTCATTTTGGGTTATATTTATAGCCTTATCCATCTTTACAATTTGTTCTTTCAAATTTTTATTATATTCATCAATCGAATCAATCGTTGTTATTTCTTTTTCACTCTCATTTGCATCAACATGGATTGGTCCATTTATCAACCCTATGGATAACCCAATAGCAGAAAGAAAAGTGATACTTTTAATTTTACTACTCATTTTAACCCTCCCCAAAAAATAACCCCAAGAATACATAGAAATGAATGTCTCTCTATGAATCTTGGGGTTATCCCATTTGAATTTTCAATTTGTTCAACATATTCATGTATTAACACTTTAAATAATCAATTAAAATTAGGATTAATTGAGGTAATGCTAGCACAATGCCCATATTCAGACCAAAAAGTACTTTTCCTATACACATTTACTTCTCACTCTCTATCAAACCTTTGTTAAATCAAGTGATTACTTTCTCAAACATTACTCTTTGGTAGATAAAGCTACTGCTAGGATCCCCAAATACCCTTTTGTCGAGCTATTTCTTTTTTGAATACGGTTTATCATCTCAACAAGCGTTTTTTTCTCTTCTCTACTACTTTTTTCTATAATTAATTCTGCTAATTCTTTACTCTCAATTTTTTTTTTAATAAAGGGTATTTCAATATATTCATATTTACTTAATTCATATCTAATTACCATATCTGTATAATCTGTAGGAAATTGAATAAAGTCGTTTTTAACTAATTCTGAAGATAGAGACATTTGTTTCTAAGCCCCCTATTCTACTTCAGCAATTGTGTCATTAATCGCATTTGCAAATTCTTGTAAATTCCCTCTTTCCAGTATAGAAATCTCAATAGGTAAAGCTACCCCTCCATTATTCGATACATTTAACGAACAAGTATAACTGTTAAACAAGGGAACAATACCGATAAGAATAAGGACTAATCCTATGAAAAAATCACCATTAACAAAAGAAGGAAGTCCTAATATGAATGTAAAAAACAGACCAAACAAAAATCTCTTTAGATGAAATTTTGTTGATGTTGAAACACTAGCTATGTTCTTTAAGGACATAGTAACTTCATTTTTTCCTATAGGCATTAAACCTAAAACGGTATTACGATCATACCCTTTAAACCTTTTATTAGTTAATAATAAATCTGTTGTTAACCATCTTAATAAAACATTCGTACAGTATGTGCCTTCTTTCAGTTTTTTCTCTCTTTCCATGACGTTTTTTCTCCTTTCAACAAAAAAATCCCCCTAGAATAAGACATACAGTTTATATGTCTTCATCTAGGGGGATTCCCTCTTCGTTATTTATATAGGTAAATTATAGCAACCATATAACGAAAAGTCTAGTTGTTATTAATTTTCATTAATTTAATGTTCCTTTATCCTATAAGCACTTTTATTTTCTTATTTTCATAAGAATCGTGCTTATGTACTTATCAAAAACAAAACAAAAAGAAGAGATTATTAATCTCTTCTCTGTTCAGTAAGATGATACTTTTCTTAATCGCTTAGGGGATCTTCTATGAAATATCCTTCTATCTTCCTGTAATGAAGCGGCTTGCTCTTTATTTGAACCTATTGATTCATAATATCTTTTTTTAGCTTCATTAAAAATCTCTTCTATAGCCTTAGTTATCTTATCCATTTGGCGTTCAGTAATACAATCGTCTAACTCTACCATTAAATCATTAACTTGTTTTTTTTCTTCTTCCGTTAGGATATCATTCAGTTTCATGATTTCTCTCCTCTCGTCTATCTTACCTCGACTATATTCTATGCTCTTCTGCACTATACTACGATTATTGTTATAAATATTATAACATATCGAAATCATGTTGAAAAAATAAACACTACAGATCCTGATTTATCTTTCTGTTTATTTCCTCTATTCTGCTTTCCTTCTTTGATTGAAGTGATTCTTCAACTTTAATAATTGCATTTTCACCTACATATCCACCTAAGATTGATGTTAAAATTACTCGTTCCGTTCCATTTGGATCACTGAATAAAATCGTAACAATAGCTCCAACAGCTCCAAAACAACCATCCAATAAGAAACCCGGATAGAATGTAAGTTTATTATTCCTCGGTTTTTTTATTGTCCCATACCTCTTTGCGTGAGTTAAAACTCCCATACCAAATCCAATACAACCAGCCAAAATTATTTTATTTAACATGCCTATTCACCTCTCTTGAAAAATTTGCGCAAACACAAAAAAGCCTTTGAGGCAATAGACAATAAATACATGCGTTACATGTATTATGCCTATTAGCCCAAAGGCTGCGTGTTTATTAGTTAAGACGCTAATCCTAAATAGGATTGCCAAAAAAGAAAAAAGAAAAAATGGTTATACATTTATTATACGATTTTCTTTCTTATAACACTACACAATTTAAAAAGAGATAGTAAACCTATCCCTTTTTACTAGATATAAATTTTCAAGTCTAAGAATTTTTATTATTTGATCACTTCTCACCATAAATTAAAATCCACATAATTTTTTGCTGACTTTAATGTAGAAAATAATAGTCGTACGTCTCCCGCTTCTTCTAATGGAACGTACTCTCCTCCTATAAATGGATAAAACATACCAATTATCCAACCGTCCCCATCTGGATTTTCTAGAACCAGATACTTAGGTATTTCATCACCATAATAAGTAATTGTTTTATGATAGCTAAAGAATCTATTAACGTCTTCTTCTCTCCAATCTATCATTATGTCCCCTCCTAAACTATTCTTACCCTCTTAACAAATTCTAACTTCTACCGATTCATTTTGGTTCATTTGCTGATATCTTAGTATTAATTCATCTAACTCTTTACTCTTCTTTATTGCTTCGGGAGAATTAAATCCCTCTGAGAATGCAATTTTTAACATTTCTTCTCTTACCCGCTCTATTTGATCTCTTAGTTTATACATGAGTATTCCTCCAATTTTATTGTTTTAGAATATCTTTGTATTACTTAACAAAACCATTTAAGTCAGTATCTGCATAACCAGGGATGCTCCAAATATTTAATTGTTTTTCTTTTGCTATATTTTCTGCATCCTTATAGACATCAATAAATTCATATTCATCAAATAAGTAAGCTAATTTAACATATCCCTCTTTTAATAAATATGACTGAATACTAATTTGATCTAAAAAGACATGCGCCAAAATTCTTCCGTACTTATCCTTTTCATCAGCATTAGGATCCAATTGATAGGTAATTTCCTTTCCTTCTATAAGGTTAGCCAGATATTCCTTACCTTCTTGTCCAAATGGCTCATTCTTCCCTTTTGTAATTTCAGGTCCATTTATTCCGATTAACCTCAAAGCGGTATACTTATCTGCTTCCAAAACTAAAGTGTCAGCATCTATCACTTTTTTTACTATAGCTTTGTGTTTTTCTGTTTTAATATCAGCTGCCTTTTCACTAGAACGATTGACATCATTAAAGTACTTCTTAAACGAAATCTCCTTTTCTACCTGATTATCAGTCTTGTAGTTCTCTTTAGACTGGTAAGTAACTAGGCTATCTGTTGAACATCCACTTAATAAAAATAAAATAAATAAAGTGGAAATAATCTTTTTCATCTAAACCCCTCATTTCCAAAAAAGAGAGCACTCCAATATACTAAGACTTTACTTAGTAATTGGGGTGCTCCCATTTCTCAATATATTATATTCACTCTTCTAATTTCCTATATATTTATAATAAGGATAAAAATAGAAAAATTCAACCCAAAAAAAACTAAACTCTCCTTTCAGAAAAGGCAAAGCTAAATTGCTTCTATATCCTCCATGATTTTCTTAGTTTTTTCATTATTATTGATTCCACTGGCCATGGAATACCACCAAACTAAATCTTTTCTTCTTTTCTTATTATCTATTCTTGCTAACTCCATAACTAATTTAGTCACAACTTCTTTTTCTTCTTCAGTATAACTAATCATTAAATAATCCTCCTATATAGATACTTTTTTGGTATTTATATCTGCTAGTAATTCATTTTCCATTAAAGTTAATGACAAAAGTGTTAAATCATCTATTTTTTCATCATCTTTATTTCGTGTGATCCCCTTTTCTTTTAGGAATTCGATTATTCTTTTTCTCTCTCTTTCCACTCTTATATGTATTTCACGATCGTAATACATCTCAGTTCCTCCATTTAACCTGTACCAATTATTACTAATATGATTTCAAAAAAATATCAGAATTTTTAATTTTCTTTATAGTAATCATCAGAGAAATCTGGTACATCCTTTTGGTTTTCACAAATATTTTTAATCTTTTCGATATCAAATAAATAAGAAACCTCTTCGCTAATATCATAATCAAACTCATTTGCAACAAATATAGCCGCTTCTTCATTTTTATAGATCATTAAA
>NZ_JBPCEP010000020.1:0-79303 GCF_050971705.1 Niallia sp. M35 | reverse complement strand
AGCGCAATGGAACGAACTTGTTTTTTAGCTATAAAAAAGATAAATCAGCGAAAAGAAAAACGCGAACTATTACGATGTTTTATTGTATTATAGTTTGGCTTTTTCTTTATGTAAAATTCTTTTGTCCCACCCTCTGCGTTGTTTTTCCTACGTATCTTAAATGGAAGACTTGTTAAAGCCTTCTTCCTTTAAGTATTCACAAGCTTCCTCGTAGCTTGAAAAACTATTTTCTAGATTGACTCCGGCATATATATTCCAAAACCCTTCTTCTTGAAGAAGAAGGAGTGTATTATTTTCCGTATCAATCCATGTTTCTTCTTCCACTGTTTCTTCCTCGACCGTCTCTTCTTCTTGTATATTCGGTCTTAATGATTGAATGGATTTTTCAATAATTTCTTTTAGTTCTTCTTTTGAAAAATCTCTAATATTGACCATCCCTTTTTCATCTGTCTCATACTCATTCAGCTTGTCCGCATATACAAATCCATTTCCATTGGGATGTAAGTGATACACGACGTTCTTTTTGTCACTTCCACTTTCCGCATAATGAAAATTAACGCGTTTTAATGAAACATTCTTTCGTTCTAATTGAGGGAACTCCTCAATAATATTTAGTTTTTCTTCAAATGATAGCATATTTGCCTCCCGAATTTTTATTATATTATTATAATTAGTCTCCGTTCTAATTGTGGATAAAACTAATATACCACGTTTTATTAGTATGAATATAGTTCAACTTATTAGGATGTAATTTCTAAAATATTTCCATCTGGGTCTATAACATAGAATAGAGAATGGATAGAACCTCTTCTTACCTTAAAATTTTGTGATTCTAATAGTCGATAAAGATAAAATATTTGCATCGGTTTCGCTTCCCGTATTGCTTTAGTGAGGGCAATAATAATTTCTTGATTAGAAGAGGGGATTTCCATATTATTATTTTGCAATTTTAGTTTCTTTCTAGACCGATGAAGTGCTGTTTTAATCGCCTCATTACTTATTCTTAACATGGATGCCATTTCTTTTGAAGTGTAGCCAAATACATCCTTCAAGGTAACTAGCATAGCCTGTTTTAAAGGTAGGGTGGTAAGTAAAATTTCTATTAAACCATTGTAATCTATAAAATCGTAGGCTTCTCCGAAAATGTCCTCATTAAATAAAATACTCTCTTTATATTTCCTGTTCTCATCGATAAACTGATTTTTTGCCACCGTACATAAATAAGAAAATGTAAACTCCCTTTTCGGCTCCGCTTTTTTTATTTTATAAACCTTTAGGATCGTTTCTTGGACTAAATCCTCGGCTGTCCAAGGTGACCCTGACAACCTTAAACAATATTTATAAAGTTTCTTAATCACAACCTCGATATCTTCAAAAACCATGTCTCCTCCTCTTTTATATAAATTTACATGTAAGTGTAACTTTTCCATTATTATATTCGTTATAAGGAAGAATTTCATTCAAGGGAGGAAGATTATGTTTAAAGTAGGTAGTATATTTATTCCCGTTACAGATATTAAGAAATCTACCGATTGGTATGTAAAGTTTCTTGGTGTGAAGATAATCGATAGTTGGGAGGATGGTGCCGGCTTTTATTTACCAGCTGGAACAACACAATTAGCCTTAGTAAAAGTAGAATCCCCCCAGCCTACTGAATTTATTATTAAAGGGGATCAGAAGAACTCCTATTTTAATTTTGTCGTTGATAATATTGAAGCTGCCCATCAACAATTTAGAAACAATGGCATCGTTACTACCGAAATCGATGATTTTGGCGGAATGAAATTTTTTGATTTCTTTGACTTGGACGGTAACCCATTTAGTGTCGTTAATGAAGTGAGCAATTCTCCCTTCCACTCAGAAAATGTGAGAGAAATGCAAGAAAGAGATAAAACAAAGAAATAACTATTAAAAAAAGAATTACCCATACTTTTTTGATGGTAATTCTTTTTTCTTTCACAGCAGGATGTGTTCAAGTCGTTATTATCCCCATTTAATAATATTTGGACAAAGTTTATCTGATGCCGCCTTCCTTACAGCCAGAGATTGAAATGGTCCCATTAACAGTAAATATAATAAAAAAAACAAAATTTTGCTGGCTATATGTGAAGTAAATCACACGTAGACAGCAAAATTTTTTTTATTGTTGTATAGAGGACAAATATGAAATCATAAGAAAGGATATCGGCATATGAAAAAACAAACGATTCAACTAAATCTGCAAACGTTTAATCTTGTCATTGGATTCATGGTGTGGGTGATCTTATCCTCCCTAATGCCTAGTATTCGAGAAGATATTTCATTAACAGCATCACAAGTGTCATTAGTGACGGCGCTTCCTGTTATTTTAGGTTCTATACTGCGGATTCCCATAGGCTTTTATACAAACCGCTATGGAGCAAGACTATTATTTAGTATTAGTTTTTTTATTCTTCTATTTCCCGTCTACTTTATTAGTATAGCTAATTCATTCTCAGATTTAGTAATTGGTGGATTATTTCTTGGAGTCGGCGGAGCTGTCTTTTCCATTGGTGTCACCTCGTTACCAAAATATTATCCGAAAGAAAAACATGGTTTTATTAATGGAATTTATGGCGTAGGTAACATTGGAACAGCCGTTACTTCCTTCGGAGCCCCTGTTATCGCAGCAATGCTCGGTTGGAATAAAGCGGTTCAGATGTATCTTATCTTATTATTATTGTTTATAGCTTTAACTGTTTTTTTAGGAGATAAGCAGGAAAGTAAAGAGCATGTTGCTTTATCTAAGCAATTTAAAGCTGTATACAAAAATGCGACATTATGGGCGTTAAGTCTTTTCTATTTTATTACCTTTGGAGCTTTCGTGGCGTTTACCGTTTATTTACCTAATTTCTTATCTACTCATTTTGAATTGAGTACGGTTGATGCAGGAATGAGAACGGCAGGGTTCATAGCGCTTGCGACTTTCCTAAGACCAGTTGGTGGCTGGCTTGCTGATAAATTTAACCCGTATATTATTTTAATGCTAACATTTATCGGCATCACTGTTTCAGGTATTATTTTATCTTTTTCCCCAACCTTGACTTTATACACGATCGGAACATTATCTGTCGCTGTAACAGCAGGTATCGGGAATGGAACGATCTTTAAATTAGTTCCATTGCACTTTCCAAAGCAAGCTGGGATTGTGAATGGAATAGTTTCTGCCATTGGTGGTTTAGGCGGGTTCTTCCCACCTCTTATTTTGACTGCGGTTGAACAAATGACAGGGCAATATTCGATCGGATTTATGGCATTGTCCCAATTTGCATTGGTTAGCTTCGTTATTGTAGTTTGGATGTATTATCAAGATGAGAAAAACATCGAGAAGCAGATCATAGAAAACACAGCCGAAGCAATTATGTTAACAGATAAAAAACGCGTCATTAAACGGGTAAATTCTGCATTTTCACGGATTACTGGGTATACAACAGAGGAAGCCTTAGGAAATACTCCTGTGCTCCTCCAGTCGGGCAAACACGATAAGTCCTTTTACCAAGAGATGTGGAAATCGATTGAAGAGCATGACTTTTGGGAGGGTGAAATATGGAATAAAAGAAATGATGGCTCCTTTTATTTACAATGGTTGACCATTAGTGCCATCAAAAATAATGTCGGGGAAGTCCGGTATTATGTCGGGATATTTAACGATTTAAGTACAGCAAAAAGGGAGATAAACGCTTAAGTTCATATAAGTGTAAAGGCGAAGGACCATGATTTACTATCATCCTTCGCCTTCTTATTTTTTCTCTACTTAACTTTGAAGCAAAGAGTGAGGATAGTCATGTAAATAAATATGATCATTAAGTAATTCACAGAGTATAAAAAATTCCAATGCGCCCATTTCCATTGATCTCTTACCAAGAATCCCGATAAAGCTAAAATAAGCCAGCCCATTGTGAAAACAAATGTCACGATCACAAATACTTTTCCAAATGAAGCAAGGAGAAAGGGAATTGGTAACAGACATGCAATATAAAATAACATGTGATATTTTGTTTTAGTTATTCCCGATACAACTGGCAGCATTGCTACCTTCGCGTCCGCATACTCTTGAAACTTTTTAATAGCGATGGCATAGGTGTGAGGCATTTGCCAGATAAACAAAAGCAAAAATAAGGCAAGTGGGATTTTATGAAGAATAGACCCAACTGCCGCCCATCCCATCAATGGGGTCACAGCCCCTGATAAACTGCCTATCAATGTATTAAAAGCATAGCGGCGTTTAGACCACATTGTATATAAAAAGACATACGTAAACCAACCGATGAACGCAAATAACGTAGTCTTCATATTCACCATCAGTAAAAAAATAAAGCCAGCTATCGTGAAGCCTATTCCTAAAATAAGCACCGTCTGCAGTGGCACATTACCTGTTACGGTTGGGCGCTTTTGCGTACGCTCCATGATGGAATCAATATCCACGTCATACCAATTATTCAGTACCAATGCTCCTCCCATTACCAAAGTTGAACCAAGTAAAACAAAGATAAATTCCATCCAGTAATCTAAAAATCCTTCTCTAAGGATGTTCAGTGCTAATAGAAAGGAAGTCAGCACTGGCAAAACATTAGCTAATAATACCTTACATTTAATTAACAATAATAAATCGTGAACTGTCCATTTATAAAGAGGCTTCTGTAATTGCTGCTTCGTATCCTTATTTATGTTCATTTCCTTATATTCCTTGTCTCTAATTTATAGCACCTATCCAGGCATTTATACTCTTGGCTACTTCTTTATTAGATAATCGTAATCCCGCTGATAATTCAAATTGTAAAAAGGCTCTTCATCTTCCACCTCAACTGTTTTTACCTTTAGCTTTTGAAGGAGCTGATAAACAGCATAGTCCCCAGCTTGCAGCATTTCCTCAATGATAGGAGCAACGGTCGCATGATATACACCGACTAAAGGTTGTAACCTTCCTTTACAAGATGGAATAATTGCCTGATATCCAGGCTGGATTTCCTTTACGATCAAATGAATCGTAGCTTCTGTCATAAATGGGACATCGGTAGGGATGACTAAATACCATGTACTTCGATTTTCCTGCATGGCAGAATATATCCCGGCAAGCGGGCCTTTTTCTTTTATAGAAGGCAAATCTATCAGGATAGAAACATCTGCCTCTGCACTTTTTATCTGATCTACATAATGCGGCTGGGTTACCATGTATACATGTTTAACAAAAGGGGTAATAGCATCCAGACTATGATGATAAAAAGCTTTTCCATTATGCTCGGCAAACATCTTCGGCGAACCAAAGCGGCTTGATTTTCCTCCTGCCAATAAAATACCAACGATAGGTTGCTGCATGTCATCACTCCATACTTAGACGCTTATTGTTTAAAAATTGTCATTAAGTTTTAGTTTTTCAACGAGCTACTTGCATTTTTTTCATGCTATCATGGAAATGAAACCATGATAAGGGGGTCTCCACGTGAAAATTCCAATACAAGCATCAAGGAAAAGAATGATTTCTCCAGAACTGCGGCATTTGCTTGTGTCTATTGGTACAAAGAAAAAAATATATAAAGACCATTATCTATTCCGCGAAGGAGAAGAAGCAAAAGAAATTTATTTACTAGAATCCGGTTTAGTTCAAATTAGCAAGCTTACTGCAGAAGGAAACGAACTATTGCTGCGGCTTTGTAAACAAGATGATATCGTCGGTGAGCTAACGCTGTTTGCTGATAATCCAAAGTTTCTATTAAGCTGTAAAACGCTCCAAACCGGTGAGGTCTATGTGATAAAAAGAAGCAAATTAGAAAAAGAATTAATGGCTAACAGCGCGCTCACCTTTGAATTCATGCGCTGGGTAAGTGACCACATGAGAAAATTCCAATCAAAGCTGCGCGATTTACTATTAAATGGAAAAAAAGGTGCTGTCTATTCTACCTTAATTCGCTTATCCAATAGTTACGGTGTCCCTGTGGGTGATGGCATCCTTATCGACATGACCTTAACAAATCAAGAGCTAGGAAGGTTCTGCGCAACTACAAGGGAAAGTGTGAACCGCATGCTCGGTGACCTTCGGAAAAACAATATTATTTCTTTGAATACACAAGGAAAAATAATCCTTCACGACATTGAGTATTTACGTCAGGCGATCGGCTGTGAAAACTGCCCGCTGGAAATGTGTAATATTGATTAATGAAGCAGATTTTGCGTGTATTGTTCCAGAAGCCAACAGGCCAATTTTTCTAATTGATTAGGCTTAAATATCGGAACAGATATTTCTTCTAAAGGAATACTAGAAACTACCGCTTTCAGGTTAGATACTTTATTTATTAGATGGATATCCTCTTGCTCCCCAATTAGCACAATTTTCGGCTTCGGTTCATGCTTGTATCCTTCTATAAATAGAATATCTACGTTTAATAGCGTGTATAATTGTATAATTACATCTAGATTCCATTCCTTATTTGTCGCAATTTGCAGCAGGTTTTCTCCTTGCACACCAGCAAAATCTGCTCCTGCTTGAAGATGTTTTGCATTATCTGTCTTCTCCCACCCTAAAGGAGGGCCTCCATGTCCATGGTGCTTGATTGCTGCCACTTGGTAATGGTATTTTGAAAAGTATCCTATTAAATGCTCTACTAAAGTGGTTTTCCCACGATTTTTATAACCGATAATTTGTACACATTGCATGTGCTATCATCCTTTAATATCAATTGAACTAACTGCTTCACCCGCCGCTGACTGGCGGAATGAGTGCCACTACATCATCTTTTTGGATCATAGCTTGGCCCCTTGCGAATTCTTCATTTACGGCAATCATGACCTGGTCTAAAGAATCAATCCCATAGCTTTGTTGAAAGGCTTCTTTAAATGTCTGAACCGTCTGTGCTTCCCAATCCAGCTCTAATTCTGATGTGCCAAGCTGTTCTTGTAAATGTGCAAACACCAATATTTTCATTTTAAATGCCTCCCTCGTTTGTTGACCATGGATCATGATAGGGGATTTGCTCGAGCTGATCTCCAATCCATGTTTCGCCGTTTTCCCAATGCTCTTTTTTCCATATTGGTACTATTTGCTTAATTCGTTCAATCGCATACTGATTTGCCTGGTATGCAGCTTCACGATGCGGGGAAGAAACCGCTATTACGACGGCAATATCCGTAATTTCCAATCTACCAATTCGATGGGTGATTGCAATTTCGGTATTCGGCCATTTTTCCGTTATCTCATGTCCAATTTGTTCCAACATTTTTATCGCCATTGGAATATATGCTTCGTATTGTAAATAGATGGTACGCTTTCCTTTCGTCCATTCCCTTACCGTTCCAATAAATGTTGTAATGGCACCTGCCTCAGGACGCGTTACTTTCTCAATAAGTTCATCGATTGCAATAGGCTGATCCACGATTTTGTAACGCTTAGTGTCCATGCTGTCTCTCCTTTAATTGATAATTGTTTAAGAACACGGCATCCCCTTCTGCATATTCGAGCAATAAGGCAACCACACTGCTTCCTTGTTCATATCCCCTTGTGCCTCCTGGTAATACAATCAATACATCTGCTTCTCCTAATGAGGAAACGACATTTGATTTATCTAGCCCGATCGGCGTGACAACAGGTTGTGCTTCGGTAAAATAAAGCTTGCCGCGCACAAATCGATCAAATGGATTTGGCTTTGCAAAATCCGAACCAAGCCTAGCCTGAATTGCTTTATTATAGGCTAGTCGATTTCCTAAAAAGAACTGGAGCACTGGTCTTACAAAAAGCTCAAAGCCGACATAGCACGCAGATGGATTACCAGATAACCCGAATAACAGTTTGCCAGCTAATTCGGCTACAGTTGTTACACTGCCCGGTCGCATCCCTACCTTATTAAATAATACATTTGCTCCCATTCTCCGATAAATCTCTGGCAAGTAATCATAATCCCCTACTGACACACCACCTGTTGTTATTAAAAAGTCCACCTGTTCAATCGCTGTATTTACTTGGTTATAACATACTTCTAAATCATCGATAAATTGACCGAAATAAATTGCCTTTGCGCCAGCTCGTTCTAATTGGGCCATAATCATATATGCGTTACTATTTCTAATTTTTCCTGGTACAAGTGGTTCATCTACATCTAGTAATTCACTGCCTGTCGCAATCACTCCTACAGTCGGCTTTTTTGCTACAGGGACTTGCTTATAGCCAAATGTGGCAAGTAGTGCGACAATTCCTGGGTTAATTCGAGTTCCTTTTCTAACAATGGTATCATTCTTTGTTGTATCTTCGCCTTGAAAGGAAATGTTATCATTCGGCTTCACTTTACGTTTTATGCAAATCTTGTGCTCGGATACTTCCTCTACTAGTTCTAGCATGATAACAGCATCACATCCAACAGGAATCGGCCCTCCTGTCATAATCCGGACCGCTTGATTTTCCCCCACGGTATTTGCAAAAACTTCCCCGGCGCCAATATGGCCGATAACAGATAGTGTGATAGGATTTTCTGTTGATGCTCTGCAAGTGTCACTGGAGCGAATAGCATATCCATCATATGGCGAACGATCAAATGGGGGCACATCATGATCGGCCAGAACATCTTCTGCCAAAACTCGATCCATACTTTGTTCCAATGCTATATGTTCAATGCCGCCTGCTGCCCCATATTGCATGACTCGTTCAATTGCTTCTGTAACTTTTATTGGTTCTCGCCGTTCCATCATTATCCCCCCTTAACCTACTAGCTGATAGTAAATTTTTTTCGCTTCTGTAACGGAATTAGTGCCATGTATTAATGTTCTCCCATCAAGGAAAAAGACAATTCGATAGGACTGGTACGTAATCGATACTAGATATTCATTCTGTTTTACACTTGTAAATACTTGAAATCGGGCTGCTAATGCTGCTAAGGAGTGTGATGTATTCGCCCTAAGCTGGACCGTATCTCTTCCACACAAGACTTCCGTCTTCAACTGATTTTGGTATGCTAATGCTGGATATGTCGGGTTCATCCCACAAGTAAGGCACTCATCCCGCTTTACTCCCTCCACTCCAATCGTTTGATAAAGGTTATTCCAGAGATCAAACGTTAAATAAGTGGCTCGTCGTTTATCTGCTGCACCTGTTAGGAGCTTCAATGCTTCAGCTGTTTGGTGCGCTACAACCATTTGCACGGCAGGACCAATGATTCCAACTGCATCACATGTCACACCTGCTACCGGTATGGCGTCAAGCAAACAACGTAAGCAAGGTGTTTCATTTGGAATAACCGTATAGCTCATTCCCGTAGCACCGACACAGGCACCAAAAATCCAAGGTATCCTATGCTGGTGCAACGCATCATTCAAGATAAATCGAGTATCAAAATTGTCAGTTGCGTCCATTACCAGATCCACATCTTTTATTAATGGCTCAAGCGTTTCACCTGTTACATCCATCACATGTGCATGGATCTTTATACACTGATTTATTTCCCGCAGGTGTTGTTGAGCTGCAATTGCCTTAGGGAGCTGCTGCTCTACATCTTTTTCCGTAAACAGATGCTGGCGTTGTAAATTACTCTCTTCTACATAATCTCGATCCACAATAGATACTTCCCCAACTCCCGCGCGGACAAGTGCTTCTGCATTAGCCGATCCTAAAGCTCCACACCCTACTATTAATACGTGCTTTTTCGCCATTTGCTCTTGTCCATGCTCGCCAATTGGCTGAAAACGTATTTGTCTGGAATATCGATTATTCATCGCTTTGCTCTCCTTTATTGATCTATCCACCAATATAGGACATCTCCATTTTCTTTCTATACTTCGCTGACTCTTCCGTCCGTTCATCTGAATAGCGGTCGTTTCTGTTTTTCCATGTTGGCACAATTGATTGTAAAATTGTCTGGTCATCTGCATTAGAACGTAATAATGTTCGAAGATCGAGCCCGCCGCTTGCAAATAAACAGGTATAAAACTTCCCATCTGCTGCTAGTCTGGCTCGTGTGCATGTAGAACAAAAGGATTCAGAAACTGACGTAATGAATCCAACCTCTGCATTAGTTCCAACATAACGATAACGCTTTGCCACTTCTCCTATATAGGCAGAATCCACAGGTTCCAGCTCAAAATGCTGGCTTAATTGCTCAAACAGCTGTTTTTTCGTTATCACCTGGCTGAAATCCCAACCATTTGTTTGGCCAACATCCATAAACTCAATGTATCTCAATGGTATTTCCTGTTCTTTAAAGTATTTTGCCATTGGGATTACTTGTTGATCATTCATTCCTTTTTTGACAACCATATTCACTTTTACACTGAGTCCAGCCTTTCGTGCCTGTTCAATGGAGTCTAATATTTTTTTAGTCGGTATACCGCTATCGTTAATTGATTGAAAAACTTTATCATCTAATGCATCCAAGCTCACATTCACACGTTCTAAACCTGCTTGCTTCAAACTTTTTGCCATTTTCCCTAGCAGCATTCCATTTGTTGTCAAGCCGATATCCTCTAACCCATCAATAGCAGCTAACTTCTCAATTAGGGTTGCAATGTCTCTTCGTAATAAAGGTTCCCCGCCTGTTAAACGAATTTTCCTTACGCCTAATTGAACAAATAGTTTAGCTAATCGTTCAATCTCCTCAAAACTTAGCAACTGGTCTTTGGGCAAGAAAGAAAAGTCTTTACCGAAGATTTCCCTTGGCATACAATACGTACAACGAAAGTTACATCGATCAATAACTGATATGCGTAAATCTTGTAATGGACGACCGAGCCTATCCTGTAACATGCTAAATTCTCCTCTGTTGGTTGTAACCTCATATTTGATCGCTTTCTTCTCTTTTCTACGATAATACTTCTCTGCTATTTACTTGTAATTTGACTAGCTTGTTTTCATAGTAAGACTGCTGCTTTGGAAAATCATGACGCTGGTAAAAATCAATTACTGCTGCGAGTGCCTCTTCAGAGAGCGCCTTATCTTTTAGCTTTTCTATCTGTTCTACGCCATACTGGTACCACTCACTTGCTTTTGCAATGTCCTTTTCAGCCTTTTGTTCATAACAATAAGCAAGACGAATACTTGCAAAGCCTAAGGAATCCTTACTAACCGGTCTAAGGCCTTGATAAATATCAATGGCTTCTTGATAGCAGATAAAAGCTTTTTCCATATCGTTTTGTTGAATAAAATTAAATCCAATTGCTTGTAATGTATCTGCATATGCCTTCGATTGTTTTTTATTTGCCTTTTCCAATTGATCTAGGAAAGCTTGATATAGATTTCTCGCTTGTTCATACGACTGTTCTTTCGAATAAATCTTCCCGAGTGCATAAAGGAATTGCATTTGAATACGGGGATGGCCTTTCGTTAACGGCAACCCTTTCTCCAAGTAGTATTTGGCATCCGCTAATTGGTTTACCTTCATAAGTAACGTTCCGATTTTTGAATAGGCATAGACAACCATGAAGTGCTCTTGCTCATGAACTTGTTCCAGCTGTTTAAGGCTTCTCTTATAATAATTGATAGAACGTGGAGCATTTGCTAGATTCTCCTCCAGCTCTGCTAATAGCAAATTCGCCTTTGCTTGGTAAAGCAACAGTGGCTGTTCAAGGGCTTTCAATAATGCCAGCGATTGCGATATTGCTTTCCTTGCCTTTTTCAAATCAAGATAAAAGTAGATTTCTCCCATCCGTAACAGGATCAAGGCTTGGGTTAACTTGTCATCTGTCTTTTGGTAATCTTGTAAGGTCTTCTCTTGAAGATACAAGGCGTCCTGATAATGCTCCATGCGAATATACGTCTCTGTCAATTCATTAATAGTCTGATAGATAATAGGATGCTCTTCAGGAATTGCTTTCCGAAAGCAGGTTAATGCTTCTTTAAATTGTTCAACAGCCGTATCAAAGGCCAGATCTTGAAAGCCAATTTGTGCTAACAAATGATAGACGAGACCAAATATATAGTTATCTTCTACCTTATTTTTCTCTAGCTGCATCAACAGTGTTGCTAATAGTTTTCTAGCATTGTCAATCTGGTTATAATCTTTTTCTAGTTTTGCATAGTTTAAATACGCGTCAACCAGTGGTCTAGTTAGTCCGAGCTTTCCTATTTTTGCTTGTTGAATTGCCTGTCTGCTATAATGAGCCGATTTATCATACTGGTTCCTTTTTCGAAAATACTTTGCAAGTGACAACGCAATGGTTAATTGATTCGATACGGAAAACTCCTGTGATCTCGCCTCGTAATGAGGTTCCAACTGGCTCACGATATCTTTTGCTTGTGCCATGTTATTCTCTTGGAGTGTTTTATCGAGCTCTGCCCCCAATAAAAGAATGTCCTGATGGTTCATCCTCATCCCAACCTTATTTGTAAAATTATTTCACTATGATAGGTGCTTCCCATCTCATCCAGCCTTACGTTGAACTCTTCGTTTATAAATCACATAATTTCTACTTAAATAACGAAGCGGAAAACTAAATGCATGAACTAATCGAGTAAACGGCCAAGAAACATATAAAGCAAATGTTGTGTAAATATGGATTTTAAACCAAATGGGTACTTCAGCCATTAGCTCAGGCTGCATACGAAAAACGAATAAACCTCTTAGCCACGGCGCGATCGTTGTCCGGTAATCAAATCCTTGTGAATCGACGTTCATGCTTGTTGCTAATAATCCTGTAAAAATAACAATGATGACCAAGATTAATGCTACCCAATCACCAATCGAAGAGGTCGCTTTAATACGTTTCACACTAAACCTGCGGTGGGCAAGCAACAGAATCCCAATAAAAGCAACAATTCCTGCAGGTAACCCAAAGATTAGGGCAATTCTATGGTAAAAGTGCTCAGAAATACCAAAAGCATTATAGAAAGACACTGGAACAATCAGCCCTGCAATGTGGCCGCCCAAGACAAAAAATAACCCCCAGTGGAACATGAGCGATCCAATTCGCAGTCGCTTTTTTTCAAAAATTTCACTAGACTTTGTTGTCCAACCAAATTGATCCTTTTGATAACGATAAATTAAACCGCCAATAAAAATGGTCAGGACAATATAAGGGAAAACTCCCCAAAGTAATAAATTGAGTGAGTTCATATTGGTTACTCCTTTTCTTCCAGCTAATATCTCTTATCCTAGCTGGTTCTTAATTAATTGATCTCGCATCTTTGCAAGAATAGCTTGATCTTCTAAATTTGGTATAGGAGTTTGCTTTTCGGCTGTCAGATGATGCTCGAGGCCATCTTGTTCAAACAGCTGAATCAAAACATCAAAAAGTAAGCCATAAAAGCTTTTAATTGATAAGAGAGTTTCTCTAATTTCCCAAATTGCTTGTTCATGCATTTTCCAAAGCTCTTGTCTGATATCAGCTGAAACCTGTGCAGAAAATTCAAGCATTAACGGTATATAATCTGGCAGTTCTGTTTCAACAATGTCAAAGCCGGCTGCCTGATAAAATTTTTTTAGTTTTAGAAGCTCTAAGCCTCGCTCCTTTTGTTCACCATTTTTAAAATACGTAACGTAAAGATTTGTTTTCCGGTCAAAGTCAAATTGGCTTACATAATGATTAATCCAATCATCCAATGGTGTTTG
Source organism: Niallia sp. M35 (assembly GCF_050971705.1). NCBI lineage: Bacteria > Bacillati > Bacillota > Bacilli > Caryophanales > Bacillaceae > Niallia > Niallia sp. M35. Next base: position 65,765 of record NZ_JBPCEP010000020.1, on the reverse strand, counting down.
CTCTACCAGCTCTATAAATTGAAACAGTTTTTGACGAATTCTCGTGTCGCCCACTTCCTGTATTTCTGCTGTTAATCCAAGTAGAATCTGCCTAAATTCTTCATTTGGATAGCGTAATAAAAATGCTAGCATTTGATAAAGCTCTGTTTGTTTCATGTTTGTTCATCCTTTTTGTCAGGTTACTTATTATCGCAAAGCAGGTTTATTGTGTGGCTAGTAATCCATTGCCTATCTCGAATAGGGCGGGCGCTGCTATAGATTGTGGCGCCCTGTCCCAGCTTATGCTTATGCTGTTTCCGCGAAATTCTAGCAGCTACAGATTCCTAGGATTGTGGTTTCCCCACGCAATTCCCTTCATTCATATTTGCTCTAATCATTTATTCTCCTCGTGAAAGGGTGGAACCATTTATCAAGACAAGACGCCACAGGCGCCAGGCCCGCCAGCAAAATCTAATCCACAAGCGCCTTGGTCATAGTAAAGATCTGCTATATCTTCCTTATGGCTTTTAGGAATAACAAAGCGATCATTATATTTGGCAATGGCTAGCAGTCGGTACATCTTTTTAATGTCGTTTTCCTCGAGTCCCAGCTCTTCAATAATAGAGACATCAAAGGATTTCCCTGTTTGTTCGGCCCGCATATAGCTACGCATAACTGCCATTTTCTTTAATACAGTACGAATATGAGCCGTATCCCCAGCAGTTAATAAATTAGCTAGATATTCAATCGGAATGCGCATTTCGTCAATAGCCGGGAAGATATCTTCTGTATCTGCTTGACTGCCTTTTCCTTCTATCATATTCATAACTGGGCTAAGTGGTGGAATATACCACACCATTGGCATTGTTCGGTATTCTGGGTGTAATGGTAAAGCAATCTTCCAGTCGATGATCATTTTATATAATGGAGATTGCTGCGCCGCTTCAATCCAATCCATTGGGATGCCTTCTTTTTTCGCTTCCTTCACTACTTCTGGGTCATTTGGATCTAAGAAAATATCTAATTGTGCCTGATACAATTCTTTCTCTTCTTTAACAGAAGCTGCCTCCAATACTTTATCAGCATCATAGAGCATGACCCCGATATAACGGATTCTGCCAACACATGTTTCGGAGCAAATCGTTGGCTGGCCATTTTCAATTCTTGGATAGCATAATGTACATTTCTCCGCTTTACTTGTTTTCCAGTTAAAGTACACTTTTTTATATGGACAGGAGCTGACGCATTGTTTCCAAGCACGACAAGCATTCTGATCTACAAGTACAATGCCATCTTCATCACGTTTATACATCGCACCGGATGGACAAGAGCTCACACAAGGTGCGTTAATGCAATGTTCACATATACGCGGCAAGTACATCATAAATACATCTTCAAACTCCGTTTTTATTGATTCCTCCATTTGCACAACATTTGGATCACGCAAACCAGTTATATGCCCGCCAGCAAGGTCATCTTCCCAGTTCGGTCCCCACTCTAAATCCATAAACTCGCCAGTGATAGCTGACTTTGCTCGGGCAATAGGTTGATGCTTACGTTCTGGACTGTTTGTCAATGTTTCATAATCATAATTCCATGGTTCATAATAATCATCAATTTCTGGTTGATTTGGGTTATAGAAAAGGCTGAATAATCGATTTACTTTAGAACCTGATTTCAGTTTTAGTTCACCCTTTTTATCCAGCTCCCAGCCGCCTTTATATTTCTCTTGGTCTTCCCATTGTTTCGGATAGCCGATTCCAGGTTTTGTTTCGACATTATTAAAGTACATATATTCTGCGCCAGGGCGATTGGTCCACGTATTTTTGCATGTCACACTACATGTATGACAGCCAATACATTTATCTAAATTCATCACCATGCCAATTTGTGCTTTAATCTTCAAGCCACTCCACCTCCTTCATCTTTCTAATGACGACATGTAAATCCCGTTGGTTTCCAGTTGGTCCATAATAGTTAAATCCATAGCTTAGTTGGCCATAGCCACCAATCATATGCGTTGGCTTAACATGGATTCGCGTAGGACTATTATGTGTCCCTCCTCGGTTTTTCGTAAGATTTGTGCCAGGAACGTGAATATGTCTGTCTTGAGCATGGTACATAAAGGCAACACTTCTAGGAATTCGATGAGAGACAACCGCTCTGGCAACGACCACACCATTTCGGTTAAAGCATTCAATCCAATCGTTATCTTCTATATCTACTTCTTTGGCATCTTCCTTGTTCATCCATATCGTTGGTCCACCTCTAAACAATGTCAGCATCGGCTGTGCATCATAATACATACTGTGAATAGACCATTTATTATGTGGTGTTAGATAATTTAACGTAATTTCTTTTCCTTCCACTTTTGGACGATCTTGCTGAAAAGGTGTATGGTGGAGCATTGGCTTAAATGTCGCCATCTCTTCCCCAAATTCCTTCATCATCTCATGATCTAAATAAAAGGACTGTCTTCCTGTAAGGGTATGGAAAGGAATCATTCGCTCAATATTTGTTGTAAATGGTGAATACCGTCTCCCGCCTTTTTCCGAACCAGTAAAGGCAGGTGACGTAATGACCGTTTTTGGTTGTGCATTAATTTGTTCTAATGTAAATAGATCTTCTTCACGCTCTGCAGCTAAATCCTTTAACTCCAAGCTTGTTTGCTGTTCCAGTGATTCCCAAGCTTTGACTGCGATTTTGCCGTTTGTCGTAGATGACATCATGAGAATGGCCTGACAAGCGTCTCTTGCACTTTCAATATTTGGGAGACCTTTGGAAATGCCTTCTTCTTCTACTACACCAATTGCATGCTTGACTTGTTCATACTCTTTTTCCATGGACCAGCTTATCCCTTTGCCGCCATATGGGCTTTTGGCAACATTCGGTCCTAGAGAGGTCATTTTTTTATAAACCTGCTTATAATCTCGTTCTACCACATGAATATTTGGCATGGTTCGCCCTGGAATTGCTTCACAATCACCTTTGGACCAATCTTTAATCTCCCCAAAAGGCTGGGCCATTTCTTGTGGAGTATCGTGCTGCAGCGGTGTAGCTACAACCTCTTTAATTACGTCCATATCGATTTGTTCGGCTAGCTCTGAAACCCCTTTTGCTAGCTTCTTGAAAATATCCCAATCTGACTTCGATTCCCAAGGCGTAGCAACCGCTGGATTAAATGGATGTACAAATGGATGCATATCTGTGCTTGATAAATCAAATTTTTCATACCAGGTCGCAGCTGGTAAGATAATATCGGAATACAAGCCCGTTCCTGCCATCCGGAAATCAAGATCGATTAAAAGATCCAATTTTCCTTCTGGTGCTTCTTCCCGCCATTTTATTTCAGCTGGTCGAATACTAGATTGATCATCATTCAACAATCCGTGTGTTGTTCCAAGTAAATGTTTTAGAAAATATTCATGCCCTTTTCCAGAGCTTGAGATTAAATTGGCACGCCAAACAAATAACGTACGAGGAAAATTGACTGGATTATCTGGGTCTTCTATCGCAAATTGCAATGATTTATTCATCAACTCTTTTGCTACATATTGCGCAATTTCCTCTTGGGTTTGACAGCCCTTCGCCACTGCCTCTTTATAAATAGCAATGCCATTCTTATTAAATGTTGGATAGGATGGCAGCCATCCTAATCGAGCCGCTAGCACATTATAATCCCCATGATGGTCATATCTTGCTTTCTCTACTGTAGCAGCCGTTATCTCATTAACAGACGTTTCTTCATAACGCCACTGGTCTGTAGCAAAATAAAAAAATGATGTCCCATTTTGCAGTTTTGGCGGTGCCTGCCAATCTTTTGCTGTAGCTAAGGTATTCCATCCTTCTGCTGGTCGAAGCTTTTCTTGCCCTACATAATGTGCCCAGCCTCCCCCATTTACTCCTTGCGCACCTACCATTAAAATTAAGTTGATGATGGCACGATAGATAGTGTCAGAATGGAACCAATGGTTAATACCAGCACCCATAATAATCATAGAACGACCTTTTGTATCGATAGCATTTTGGGCAAATTCTTTCGCGATTTTAATAACTAAGTTTCGATCGACATTACTAATACTCTCTTGCCATGCTGGAGTAAAAGGCGCCATGTCATCATAGGATTGCGCGACTTCTCCACCGATGCCTCGATCAATTCCGTAATTAGCAAGCATAAGATCATAAACTGTTGTGATATATTCTGTTTGCCCATTTAATTCAACTGCTTTTACTGGAACGGCACGATTCATAACGGAACGCTTTTCTGCATCAAAGTAGGGTAATTGAATTTCCATCACCTCATCTTCAAGCCCTAGAAAGCTTAGCTTTGGATCAATTGCTTCTCCTGTATATTCATCCACTAAATGCAGATTCCATTTCCCTTTTTTATCCCATCGCGAACCTATTGTTCCTTGTGGAATAGCAAAATTCCCCGTGCGCTCATTATACATAGCAGGCTTCCACTCATTATGCTCACCAGAAAGGCCTAGATCCTTTGCATGTAAAAAGCGGTCAGCCTGATAGCTTGATCCCACTTTTTTCAAACGAACGGCGAAAGGAAAATCAGTATATTGTTTCGCATAAGATTCAAAGTATGGTATTTGTTTTTTATGATAAAACTCATTTAAAATAACATGTCCCATTGCCATGGCTACCGCACCATCCGTCCCTTGCTTGACAGCCATCCAGTCATCAGAGAATTTGGTTGATTCCGCATAGTCTGGACTAACAGAAACCACTTTTGTTCCTTTATATCTTGCCTCGGCAAGGAAGTGAGCATCTGGTGTACGTGTTAAGGGAACATTAGAGCCCCATGTCATAATATAGCCAGCATTAAACCAATCAGAGCTTTCTGGAACATCTGTCTGATCTCCCCAAATTTGTGGAGATGCAGGTGGCAAATCCGCATACCAGTCATAAAAGCTAAGCATCGGTCCTCCTATTAGGGACATAAAGCGGCTTCCCGCTGCATGACTCACCATGGACATCGCTGGAATTGGAGAAAAGCCAACATTACGATCAGATCCGTATTTTACCGTTGTATACAAAACAGCCGCTGCAATAATTTGCGTAACTTCTTCCCAATCAGCCCGTACTAATCCGCCTTTTCCGCGAACACTTTTATACTGATTGGCCTTTTCTTTATCTTCCACAATGCTTTTCCAAGCATCTAATGGTTTCTTGTGTTCCGCTATGGCCTCTCGCCATAAATATAGTAGCTTTTTACGAATATAAGGATACTTCACACGCAACGGGCTATATAAATACCAGGAAAAACTTGCCCCTCGCGGACAGCCCCTTGGCTCAAATTCCGGCATGTCTGGTCCTGTTGTTGGGTAATCCACATTTTGCCCTTCCCATGTCACAATGCCGTCTTTCACAAAGATGTTCCAGCTGCAAGAACCCGTACAGTTCACTCCATGAGTGGAACGGATTACTTTATCATGCTGCCATCTTCTGCGATACACATTTTCCCAATCCCGGTCTCCTTCTTGTAATTGACTATGGTTATTGCTATATGTTTCTTTTGGTTTCAAATAGTTTAATCGTTGCCAAAGTGGAGATGGTTTTTTCTTCATCTTTATCCCTCCATATTCCGACCTGTCATCAAATCAGGTTGCTTATAAGCTTATTAAAACATCCTCCACTAGCTTAAGGTGTGAAATACATCACACATGGATGCATTAACTGCGGCGCGCCCTCTTTTGAATAAAAAGCAGCATAACAAAAGAAATAATCACCATCATCATCACCCAGCTCCATGCGAGTACAAGTTTGTTAGATTCAAAAGCAACATAAATCGCTAATGGAAGCGTTTGTGTTTGTCCCGGAATATTTCCTGCAAACATAATCGTTGCACCAAATTCCCCTAAGGCTCTGGCAAAACTTAATATTGTGCCTGTGACAAGAAAGGGAGAACATAATGGTAGTGAAATATGTCGAAATAGACGCCAACTATTTGCACCATCTACTCGAGCTGCATCCTCTATTAATGGATTCATACTCGTAAACCCATTTTTCACCGATTGATACATTAATGGGAAAGCAACCACAACAGCTGCAAGGATAGCTCCCGAAACGGTAAACATTAAGGATTCGCCAAATAAAAAATCAATAGCTTTCCCAATCACACCCTTCTTGCCAAATAGCATAATCAGCAGGAAACCAATCACTGTTGGTGGTAACACAATTGGTAATAGCAGAATGACTTCTATGATCGCCTTGCCCGGAAACTCTTTTTTCGTCATGAACCATGCCGTTACAATTCCTAATATAATTACAAAAAGCGTCGCGCTAATTGCAATTAATAAAGAGAGCTCAATAGGCTGCCAAAAGCTACTTTTCATTCTGCACTCTCCTTTACTTGTTTACGGTGGTGAACCCATACTTCGCAAAAAGTTATAAAAGGCGACTGCTTCTTCCTTATGCTTGGTATCTTTCAAAATTCCGATTGGATACTGGATAGGATCATGCCATTTTTCATCGACTACTCGCTCTACTTCTACTTGCTTAGCGGCTATTACGTCTGTGGCATATACAAAACCAAAGTCAACACTTCCTGATTCCACATACTGTAATACTTGGCGAACATCTTTTGCATAGACTAATTTAGATTCAAGGGAATGAAATATCCCTACATGTTCGAGCGCCTGTTTTGCATAGATACCTGCTGGGACGCTTTCTGGTGTCCCAATAGCAATTTCTTGTACCTGTTCGTCTAGTAAATCCTTAAATTCGTGAAATTGAGAGAAGGTATCTTTTCTTTTGATCAGGACTAACTGATTACGTAATAATAATTCTTGATGTGACTTATCTAGCAAACCCTGTTTATTTAAATAGTCAAATGGCTCTTCAGCAGCTGAGAGAAAAATGTCAACTGGTGCGCCTTGACTAATTTGTTGTTGTAATGCTCCTGAAGATGCTAGATTTAGCGATATAGCTATATTAGGTTCTCTTGATTCAAATGCCTCCACAAGCTCCTCCATCGCATCCGTTAAACTCGCGGCGGCTGACACGGTTAGCTTCACTTCTCTTTTCTCCGAGGAACAGCCCGCTAGAAGAAAGAAACAGATACAAATAATAATCAAGCCTTTCCATTTATACATATGGTCCTCCTTTATCTTTTTTAGCCGATAATGATGCAAGACGCATCCATTTACTTTTGTTATACTACAAACAAGGAGTGATATTAGTGACAAACTTCACACATTTTAATCAGCAAGGCAGGGCAAAGATGGTTGATATCACCGAGAAGCAGGAATCATCTCGCACAGCTATTAGTCAATCAAGTATTATCGTGAATGAACTTATTTATAAAAAAATAATGAACCATGAGTTTGCAAAAGGAGATGTACTTGCTGTTGCACAAGTTGCTGGTATTATGGCAGCAAAGCAAACTTCTTCGATTATTCCCATGTGTCACCCACTTTCACTAAGTGGAGTTGATATGCAATTTAATTGGAAACAAAATGAGGATAAATGGGAGCTTATTATACGAGTAGAAGTAAAAACCAAAGGAAGCACTGGGGTCGAAATGGAAGCATTAACGGCCGCCACAGTTACAAGCTTAACCATTTATGATATGTGCAAAGCTGTCGATAAAGGGATGGTAATCGGGCCAACCTTTCTAGTGGAGAAATCCGGCGGGAAAAGTGGCGATTATAAGCGAGAGGAAATGTGAGATTTAAGTGGCGGAAGCTGGATCAAGCAGAGACGTTTGATCCAGCTTTTTTTTACTCTCCTCTTCCATGATTACACCCTAATTTATAAATAGGTAAGTGCTTGGAAAGAAAGGGAGAATCTATTAACTAAACGCTCCTATTCTATGAAAAATAAAATATTCCCTGTTAACTTTATTGCATTTGGGGAATACATCTAGAATAATAGATGGAAGAAATCCATACATAAGGAAGTGACAACATGAAAAGACTAGCCTTGTTATTTTCAGGAGTACTACTTGTTGTGCTCCTCATCTCTTGTTCGAAAAACACTCCTACTATTAAAGAAACTGAACAACATGATGAAGAACAGACACAGGAAGAAAAGTCTTCTGGTGAGAAGAAAGCAATAAAAGAAGAGAATCCTCCGCCAGCCTACAAACCGCTGGAACCAACAGAAGGTGCTTCTTCTCTAGACAAAAAGGTTGCTGATGAGGAAATAGAGAAGATGCCGAGTGCAGAAGCCCGTGGAGAAGATCCCACTAGAATGATTCCACTTGGAGAAACATTAGTAAAAGATGCCGTTGATCAAACAGATGGTCCCTTAAAGAATCATAGACTTATAGCGTATTACGGACATCCAAACTCTACCAAAATGGGAATATTGGGAGAAATGGAGCCAGATGAATTAATGGCAAAATTAAAAGAGCAAACCCAAGCATATTCAGATGCAGACCCTTCACGCCCTGCCGTACCAATGATTGAACTCATTTCTACCGTAGCACAGCGTGATCCAGGGACTGATGGGAAGTACTACCATCCAACTTCACCAGAGCAAATTGATGAATATTCTACTCTCGCGGAAGAAAACGATGCCCTGCTTATGCTGGATGTTCAACTTGGAACAGATTCCGTTCTAAATCAGGTGAAATTACTTGAGAAATGGCTAAAGCTCCCTCATGTCCACCTAGCGATTGATACGGAATTTCATGTAAAAGAAGGACAAACTCCAGGTGTCAATCTTGGTCAAGTAGACGGAGCTGAAGTACAAGAAGCAGTGCAGTACTTAACGGAAATGGTAAAAGAAAATAATTTGCCCGATAAAATTGTCCTTGTCCATCAATTTATGGACGAAGCATTAACGAACAAAGAAGCCATCAAGCCAACCGAGAATGTAGAAGTAGCCTTAAATTATGACGGTTGGGGCGATTCTAATACTAAAATGGCACTCTATCGCAAATTCGTGCGCAATGAAGCAGTGCAATACGGTGGATTTAAAATCTTTTATAACAAAGATAAACCTGTGCTAAGTCCTGAAGAGGTCTTGAAGCTGGATCCTAGCCCTGCGATTATTAATTATCAATAAAGAGTTAATGTTTGTGAAAAAAGGGAGTTTCATTACTCCCTCAGACTGTCGACAAACTCCTAATTCGGTAATTAGGAGTTTGTCTTAGTTTATAAATATACATTCTTTTAAATAAGAGTTGATTTCCGTTGCAGGGGTTCGCTTTCCGTGGGGATTGCGCTGAGCCGCTTCGGCCTAAAGGCCTGCAGGGGCTCAGACTGTCTCGCAGATCCCACAGGAGTCTCACCCCTTTCACTCCAATCAATGCATAATAATTCCATTTACATTTCCTAAATTCCTTTTTTCAACAAGCCGAGGGAGTTTCATTACTCCCTTTTTATTATGATCCCCCTATCTTCTTCATCCATATAATGTGCTACAAACTTGTGCAAGAGCTCATAGAATTGGAAACCTACTATTCTCTCATTTCATCCCTTGATCTGCCACTATTTATGATAACTTCATCACTCTATTATCCGATTAATATATGAGCCACTCGAATTATAAAAGGTATATATCAACTATTCCACTCATTCTCTAGTATTCCCGATATGACAGATAGTGCTATAACACTCCGCCTAGGTAAAAAAATCCACTAAGCGGTTGCATGTCAAAAAGGAGTTTAGTCTCAAGACAGGGTGGAATGTTAAATAACACATAAATAATTTAGGAGGCGTTATAATTGAGTAAATTAGATGAACAAACCATATTATCAAATGGAGTCACTCCTCAAAAACAATCCGAGCAGCCGGGGGTTGAAAAGGAAATGGATCCTATCCCGATTTATGAGCTAGAAACCCATGTTGGTTCTGGAAAGTTGAAAGGTAAAGTGGCCTTGATTACTGGAGGAGACAGCGGAATTGGTAAGGCAGTAGCGATTGGGTATGCAAAGGAAGGCGCGGATATTGCTATCGCCTACTTAAATGAACAAGAGGATGCGGAAAATACGAAAAAGCGTATTGAGCAAGAAGGCGTAAAATGTACGTTGCATGCTGGAGATGTGGCGGATGAAGCATTTTGTAATCAACTAGTTGAAGATGTCATTCAGCAGCATGGAAAACTGAATATCCTTGTTAATAACGCAGCACGTCAGGAAGTAAAAAACAGCGTGCTAGAAATCTCTGCTGAACAATTGAAACGTACATTTGACGTAAACTTTTTTTCAATGGTGTATTTAACTAAAGCTGCCATTCCCCATTTATCAGTTGGTGATAGCTTAATCTATACCGCTTCTATTAATGCATATGTTGGCAATAAAGCGTTGATTGATTACACATCTACTAAAGGGGCTATTGTATCCTTTACTCGTTCCATTGCTCAAGAACTCTCCTCAAAAGGAATTCGAGTTAACGGTGTAGCACCTGGACCGATTTGGACACCACTTATTCCAGCAACCATGACAACCGACCTGCAAGAATCATTTGGCGTTTCTACCCCTATTGGTCGTCCTGGTCAACCAGCAGATCTTGTAGAACCATACATCCTGCTTGCTTCTGAAGGTTCTGCCTATATGACCGGCCAATTCATCCATGTGAATGGTGGACAATATATGTCTTCTTGATTAGATAAATAAGTCATTCGGACAGCTAAAAAAATCAAGCAGTATTTTCTTCATGAAAAGGAAATACTGTCTTGATTGCTGCCATCTATTTAAGGTATCACCTAATGGAGGAGGGTTGCCAATATGGAAGGTTCAAGCCACATCCAGTTTGATCATTATCAGGATAAGGAAGAATTGAAAAAACATATATTTAAGACACTTCATTTTTATTATCCGGCCTGTATCGATGAGGAAAAGGGCGGATATATTAATGGGTTTTTAGATGATGGTACTATTAATGACACAGATACTAAACATTTAGTAGCGACTAGCAGGTATATTTATATTTTTAGTATTGGTGCGATTTTAGATGGTCCAGATTGGTGTTTAAAAGCAGCACGACATGGAATCCAATTTTTGCATGAACATCATTTAGATAAACAGTATAATGGATACTATTTTGAGATGAAGGGAACGGATGTAAAAGATGCTGCTAAAATGGCCTATGGTCATGCCTTTGCATTATTAGCATCCTCTATTGCGTACCAAGCTGGCATAAAAGAAGCCAAAGAAGTGATGGAAAACGTCTTTAATGTGGTGGAAAACCACTTTTGGGATCCGAAACATGGATATTACAAAGACCAATGGGATGCTGGGTGGACCACTCTTTCCTCTTATAGAGGCCAAAACCCAAACATGCATATGTGTGAAGCCATGCTGACTGCATATGAAGCAACAAATGAAGAAAAATACTTAAAGAAGGCCTACCAGCTAGCAGAGGGCGTTACCCAAGAATTAGCAGACCGTGCAAGTGGAATGATTTGGGAAAACTATACACCGGACTGGCTGCCTGATTATCAATTCAATAAAAACAACACAAAAGATGAATTCCGCCCATATGGATTTATCTCTGGTCATCAATTTGAATGGAGTAAACTCTTAATGTGGCTTGACAAACATCAATCAGAACCTTGGATGCAGGAGACTGCAGAGAAATTGTTCGCAAAAGGATGGGAACAAGGTTGGGATGTAAAATATGGAGGTATTTATTTTGCCCTATCGCCAAGCTTAGAAGTCATTGATACGGATAAAAATTACTGGGTTATGTCAGAAGCAATCGCTGCCGCAGCCTTACTAGCTGCAAAAACAAAGAATCAACAATACTGGGATTATTATAATCAGTTATTCACTTATTCCGCCCAGTATTTCATGGATCATGAACATGGTGGTTGGTATACACTGCTTAACCAGGAGAATGTAAAATATAGCAATGTAAAAACTACACCTCCCAAAACAGATTACCACCCCATCTCAGCCTGCTATCAATCCATACTTGCTCTGCCATAAACCAGATTTCTAAAGAATGGCCTTGATTATGACATTAAAAAGCATCTTTTAGTGGATTTGGCTAAAAGATGCTTTTGTCTCTAGATTTTCCACTATCTTCCGATTATTTTTCTATTATTTGTCTCTTAGTGGCCTGATTAGCACTTGATTTAATTATTTCCAATCCCTTGATCCATCTGTATTTTCTCTTCTCTCGAGCTAAAATAAATAGCCATAAAGATTAGGCATAGTCCTATTAGATGGTAATAATAAAGTGGTTCTTTCAAAAGGAAAAATGATAGAACTACTGTGCTTAGTGGCAAAACGCTTGTTAATATACCTACTGTCGCAGCAGATAATACAGCAAGGCCTTGATACATAAGCAAAAAAGCCAAAACAGTAACAACCATTCCGAAATAAAAAATCAAAAGCCAATCATAACCAGAACCGAATGAATAATTAGCAGTTATGCTATCATAAATAGCCATTGGTAAAAATAACAATCCCCCTATAACAGACACTCCTGTTGTTATAGTTAATGGACTTACTTTTTTTGATATAGACTTACCTAAAATGATAAACAATGCTTCTCCCATCACTGCCCCCAAAACAAGGAAGTTACCTACTATTTCTACATGACTGCCCGATATCTCTTGCATCACTCCTGAAACGTTAAGAATGATGACTCCTAAAATAGCAGCTATTATACCCGCTATTTTATTTCTTGTAAGTTTCTCTTTAATTATAAAGTAAGCAAGAAGAGCAACCATTGCTGGTAAAGTACTAGTAACTATTCCTGCCTCCATTGCAGTAGTATATTTTAAACCATACAGCATAAAGATACTAAATAAAAATACTCCCGTCAGAGATTGAAAAAAGAGAATGACAATATCCCTTCTACTTAATGAAGGAATCCCCTCCTTGTAAATCAGTAAAGGGACTAATATTAGGGAGGCTACTAAAAACCTTAGCTCAGATGCTAAAAATATCGGCATCGTTTGAATTAATATTTTTCCTGCAACCACCGAACTACCTACAATGGTCATTGCCGCAATAACTTTAAGGTATGCTACTATCCTTTCACTCAATATAACCAACTCCATCTCAAGTAATTATTCCATTTAAACTGGTGTTACAGTAAAATTAACATTATAAATTGGTTTATTAAAGAACCAATTATCATTTATTTTTAAAACCAATATGAACACTTTAGGTGATAATGATGATTTGGATTGAATTAGATAGAACTTCAGAAAAACCAATATTTCAACAAATATACGTGAAAATTAAAGAACAGATTTTACGAGGAGAACTTCTTGAGAGGGACCGACTTCCCTCGAGTCGTGATTTAGCTACCATTTTAGACGTGTCTCGAAGTGTCGTTCTCGAAGCCTATGATCAATTAATGGCTGAGGGATACATTAAATCTAAACAAGGAGCTGGAACTTTCGTGGAATCTGGAATATCACTAGAGGGTTTTCCTACGAATGAGGAACGGCCTATCTCTGAAAAAAGTACTGATTCAATAAGTAAGGTAAAGACAAATAATTTCATTGACTTTCGTTCAGGCGTACCTTGTTTAAAAAAGTTTCCTCGAAAAAAGTGGGCCAGTATAGGAAAAGACGTTTTTGAAACGATTGAAGACTCATTATTTGGTTATAGTTCACCTGAAGGAAGTGAAGAGTTACGGGTGGTATTATCAAGCTACCTTTATAGAACTAGAGGAATAAACTGTCATCCTAGTCAAATTATTATCACCTCTGGAGCTACTCAAGCATTCACACTTCTAGCTAAACTATTAGTAAAGACTAACTCCGAAGTATTAATAGAGGATCCAGTAACGAAAGAAATTCCTGAAATTTTTATTGAAAGAGGGGCTAATATTACTCCTATTCCAGTCGATGAATTTGGAATGCAAACAGAATGGCTTACAACGAAAAAAAAAGAAAACATTATTTTCGTTACTCCCTCTCATCAATTCCCTTTAGGTGGAATATTACCCATTCAAAGAAGAATTCAACTTATTAATTTTGCTAAGGAAACAAATAGTTATATTCTAGAGGACGATTATGATAGTGAATTTCGCTATTCTGGTCATCCAGTAAGTTCACTGCAAGGATTATTTCCTGAACGAGTTATTTACATAGGGACTTTTAGTAAAATCTTATCACCTAGTCTGCGAATTGGTTATGTCATTTTGCCAAATGCACTGGTAGAAGAAGCCAAAAATCTTAAAAGATACACTGATTATCACTCTCCAACTATTGAGCAAGTAATTTTAGCACGTTTTATAAAGGATGGACACTTAGAGAAACATGTAGTTAAAATGAGGAAACTATATAAAAAAAAGAGAGATTTCTTAATAGGATGTCTAAAAAAGGAATTTGGAGACCTAATTGAAATCCTTGGTGCTTCAACAGGCATTCACCTAGTTGTTAAATTTAATTTTAAGTTCCCACAAAATATCTTAGATGAAATCAAAAATAAAGGAGTTAATATCTTTTCCGTAGAGAAACATGCTTTAATTAAAGGAAAACACAACAACAAGCTTATTTTCGGATATGGTAATTTAACTGATACGGAATTAGCAGAAGGAGTAAAGCTCTTAAGAAATGTGATAGAAGCAGAGTCAGGACAGAAAAATTAAACAACACTACTAAATAATCCAATAATAGCTGATTTGAAGAAATCCCTTTTTAATGGAAGGAGGGAAGATATTGGTAAAGCAATTGACAATCGATTTATGAAAGCAGGAGTATATTGAGCATGACACCATGATCATCATACAGTTACAACGGAAATGCTTAGAATGATTCGTCTCTCACTCGTCAAAAGCATAAACCAATACCTTATTTACTGGTTCAACGTAATCTATATAAATGGGGTCTAACAAGCAATGATTATGGACAATATAGAGATAGTCTCCCTTGTAAACCTTCCAAGATTTCTACAGGCATTTCCCTGACCTTGATATCCTCACCTAGGAATAATAGCCAACTTATTATTTCCGTTAATTCTTCGGAATGATTAACATTAATAAAGGTCTTTAGAATGGCTGTAGTTTGGTAAGGATTCGTATAAGAAAGTGACATTCTTAACGGATGGTATTTCTTATACTGTGCAATTGCCTTTGGACCAAGTTCAAGGACAAGGTTGATTACTTCCTCCTGCTTACTTAGTTTTTCTAAAATCTTTTTCCTGCTTAATCTATTATTGATAGTGCATGGTTCTACATCTGTGAGATTGTCAACAGGCAAAATCCGTTTCTTCTCTTCCTTTAAATCAAAGCCTTCAATCAGCCACAGGCTTTTCTCACGATAAAGGTTCAAGAGGTAAATAGGATAGGACTTTATAACTTTCTCCTCTCTAATGGTAATCAGTAAATATCTATCCATAATAAGTAATTGGATTAATTTTTCTAACATGGGATGAGGAAGATCTGACAAATCAAGCAGATCAGGATTATTCGGGTTGGTCCCTTCAAATAGCAAGATGCGATTTAAAAGAACAAGGTCATCTTGCTGGGTTTCTGAGATGAGTCCTAGTAATTTTTCAGCTAGTGACTGGCGACTCTTTAAATAAGGGAGCTGTTGGTTTCTCGTAGCCATAAAGGCAATAAAAAGAGCCTTAATTTCATTATCGGTAAAGCGAACAGTCGGCAAGACAGAGTTGTTCATAACAAAATATCCCCCGTCCCTTCCAACTTCTGCGACAAGTGGCATCCCCATCGCTTCAATTTCTCTGATGTCTCTAATTGCTGTCGAACGAGAGATGTTAAATTCTCTCATGATTTCAGAAATTGTAAAGTTGGCGCGGTTGTTAATATACCGCATAATGGTATTAATTCGTTCAACCTTTTTCATCCCGTCCCCCTAAACAGTATCATTTTTTGACATGGTTTAAGTTTATTATATATCTATCAAGTGAAAAGAAGAATCATTTGATTAATTTTTTAAAGAGGAAGTGTTGAATATGGCAGGCTATATGCTAGAAGAAAAAGACAGCTTTATCGTTTTAGGGATTGGAACTGAACTTAAGAGTGATTATACAGACTATGCGGGCATAGCAAAGGAAAAAGCAGACTTTTGGCAAGTAGTCAAACAAGAAGGAAAGCTTGACGCCTTAAAAGCCATTGCCACAAATGACTATATTTTTATCGTAAACGAAGCGGTAAACAACAAGATGATGCATTATGTCGGGGTCATGACAGAGCAATCATTACCAGAAGCGGACAGAATGATTCAATTTCCTAAAGGAGAATACTTAGTAGTTAAAGGGGAAAGTAAGACCGCTGATGAATTGCAGAATATGCTTACTGGCATTGCATTTGGTCAAGTCTTGCCTGAAGCAAAGAATTTCGCCTATGTTGGTGGACCAAATACAGTGGTAGAAATGGGACAGCAAAACGGCTTATTACTTGGTGAGATGTGGATTCCTGTTGTAAGGAAATAAGAAGGATGGAGGGATAGGAATGGCCTATATCGTTGATTTTAAAAATGTGTCTACGATTGGTTTAGAATCTTCACCTGTAGCAGAAGCACTTGCTGGCTTACGAGCTAACGAGGCCCGGTACTTTATGAACAAATATAAGCATGAATTTACGGTTGTACCAGCTAATGAGTCCTGCGAAACTCTAGATTATGTGAACCGGATTTTAAAGGAAGAACGTGGTATTGAATTTGCAGCCAAGCCTTTAGAAACTTCAACCTTTCAAGTAGAAAATATTAAATGGACCTACGTCTTTTATGAGGATGGTCTTGCAATTAACGTTCTGTATACAGTAGATAACCCGAAAAAGCGCGCCGTTGGTTTTAAGCTTTCTGATGGGATGGAAGTACCAAAGGAATTAGAAGGGAAATTTAAGTTTGCTAGGCAGAAATCTAAGTTAGCCGGAACAATCCGAGGCTCGTTTTTTGTTATTAAAGGAGAATATTAACGTTAGTAAAGCAGCACCCCTTCATAAAAATAGAGGTGCTGTTTTTATTTTTGCTTAGCTTTTTTACTTGTGGTACGGTTCATCGCCGCTACTCTACATGAGGTTTTTCCTCCATTAATTATGTTATAGTCCTACTAACTAATAAACCACTCAATTGACTACAAGTAAAATTTACGAGAAAATAGAATATAAAAAAGAATGCTGAAAGGAGGATCTCTGTGGAACATCGCTCTCTAATTCTGCTTGGGTTACTAATGGGACAAAGTCAACATGGATATCAAATTAATGAATTCATCGAAAGAAACTTAAGTACTGTGACAGATATGAAAAAACCCACTGCTTATGCTACTCTGGATAAACTAAATCAAAAAGGTTATATAGATATTCATTTAGTACAAGAAGGAAATAGGCCCACCCGAAAAGTGTACTCTATAAATGAAAGCGGCCGAGTATATTTTTATCAATTACTATTAGATAATCTTTCTTCTGCGGAAAGTGTAAATTACCAAGGGGATATTGGGTTAATGTTTATTGATTTCCTTCCGATGAATCAAGTAATACCGGCCTTGAATGAAAGATTAAAGAAAAATAAAAAGCTCATAGATCTATTTAAACAAACTCCTGAACATGGTATACGAACCGGTGTTAACCTTGCAGTCAAACATAAGATCACCATGTTAGAAGCAGAAATTTCCTTTCTTGAAAATACAATTCAACATCTTATTCAATCGAATTAAAATTTTATATCCAAAAGATTCAAAGGAGCCGATAGAGGGTTCCTTTTTTATTTAAATCTTAATAATAAGTTTTCATAATTAGTCACAATTGACTAATCATGAAAATACTAATATACTTTTATTAGTCAAACGTGACTATTATTATTTACAATAAAGGAGTGACATTCATTGTTTCTTGCTATTAGAGAATTAAAGCATGGTAAATTGCGGTTTCTGATGATTGGGGTTATAACTGTCCTGATTGCTTGGCTTGTATTCATTCTATCTGGATTAGGTAATGGCCTATCCACTCTTAGTGCGGCGACATTTAAAAATATGGATGCCGATTATGTGACGTTTGAAGAGGGGGCAAGAGCCTCTATGAGCCGATCGTTGTTGAATGAATCATTGGCAGAAAAACTAGAAAGCCAACCTAATGTCTCAGCTGCATCAGTAATGGGTGCAACCATGGGAACAGTAATAATTAATTCAGATTTGAATGAAAGTGAAAAAGTAGACATTGCCATGCTAGGAATCAATCCCGGTAGTTTTCTGGAACCTAAAGTAATTGAAGGAAAGCCCCTTCATACTAACCTCCCTTTGGAGGTTATCGCTAATGATACTTTAAAGAAAAAGGGCTTTAAGATTGGTGATACGCTGAAGATTGAAGGATCATTAGAAAAAATAAAAATTGTTGGGTTTGTCAAAAATGAAACATACAATCATTTGCCAGCTATTTTTACTACTCTAGATAAATGGCGCTCTATTCAATTTGCAGCACCTGGTTCTGATAAAGGTATTAAGAAACCTGTGAATGCCATTATGCTGCAAGGAAAAAAAATCGACTCAGCGGAACTAAATCATTTATTTAAGAATACTGAAACAGTCACTAAGGCCACAGCCATACAGGGAATGCCCGGTTATAAAGAAGAGAATGGCACAATTACAATGATGCTCGCTTTCCTTTTGGCCATTTCGGCATTTGTTTTGGGGGTATTCTTCTACGTACTTACGTTGCAAAAATCAAATCAGTTTGGGATATTGAAAGCCATCGGCGCCAGCAATCGTTTCCTTGGAAGAGCTATTGTATCGCAAGTATTTTTATTATCATTCATTAGCATTGTCTTAGCAATCTTGTTAACCTATGGGACAGCCCTTATTCTTCCGGATGAAATGCCATTTTCACTTGATCTGAAATTAGTTGTCCTTTATGCTCTTTTACTACTTATCATTTCGATTTTAAGTTCATTGGCTTCCGTTCGAAAAATAGCAAAAATAGACCCACTTCAAGCGATTGGGAGGATAGAATAATGTCAGGAATACAATTTAAAAATGTCTCTAAACTGTATCAACAGGGTGAAAATCAAGTTCTTGCCCTTGATGATGTCTCCTTAACTGTGGAACAAGGTGAGTTTATTGCCGTCATTGGCCCCTCAGGTTCTGGAAAAAGTACATTTTTGGCGATCGCAGGTGCCTTACTCCAACCTACTAAAGGTGAGGTCATTGTTAACAGTAAAAACCTTAATGAATTAAAATCTAAAGATTTAGTACGAATGCGGTTGGATGAAATCGGATTTATCTTACAAACCAGTAACCTTGTCCCTTATTTAAATGTTCTGGAACAATTACTTGTAGTGAAAAGAATGGCAGGGAAACCTGTGAAACAAGATAAGGAATATGCAAAGGAATTATTACACAGTCTCGGTTTAGCAGCAAAACTGGAAAAATTACCTGAACAGTTATCTGGAGGAGAACGACAGCGTACGGCAATTGCTCGTGCTTTTATAAACAACCCATCTATTATTCTGGCAGATGAGCCAACAGCAAGTCTGGATTCAAAAAGGGCTCATGAAGTGGTTCAACTCATAGCCAAAGAAACGAAAACAAGAAACAAAGCAGCAATTATGGTTACCCATGACGAACGAATGCTGGAATACTGTGATAAAGTGTATCGAATGGAAGATGGCAGACTTCAACATGACGATTCTTTCAGTCTTGAAAAGTGAAGACAATTTTTACAAAAGGATAACATTTTCATAGAAAACTATGGAGGTATAACCAATGATTATAGTAACGAACAGACTTAAAACAAAATTGGGTTTTGCTGAAAAGATGGCTCCCATGTTCACAAAACCAGGACCCCTACAAAAAATGGATGGGTTTATAAAAGTGGAGGTTTTAATTACAAAGAATCTAACAGAATATGATGAGCTAAATGTAAATATGTATTGGAATACTATTGAAGATTTTACCCTTTGGAAAAACAGCACTGCTTTTAAGGAAGCACATACAGGCCCAACCAACACTGAACAGGAATCCCCAATCTTGGGAAGTGAAATCATTATTTCACAGGTTGCTTCGACTTCAGAACCAAATGCATAATAACTTATTAACCCCTACTTCAAATAGTAGGGGTCTTATTTATGAACTGTAAAATATAAAGAATAAATAAATCAGGGAGAAACCGTAAATCTATTTTATCTAATAAAAAACCGCACTTACTTATGATAAGGTTCCCCCCTCATAATCCGAAAAGCCCGATAAACCTGCTCCACCAAAATCAACCGCATCAGCTGATGGGGAAATGTCATCTTGCCAAACGACAACTTATCATCTGCTCGCCTTAACACTTCATCGCTTAATCCCAAAGATCCACCAATTATAAATGTCACTTTGCTCTTCCCGTATGTACCTAACTTATCGAGTGTGTCGGCTAACTCCTCGGATGACTTTTGCTTGCCCTCTATCGCAAGTGCAATAACGTGTGCATCAGCTTGAACTTTGGCAAGGATTCTTTCTCCTTCTTTTTTCTTCACTTGCAGCATCTCGGCATCGCTTAAGATTTCGGGTGCCTTTTCGTCTGGCACCTCAATAATTTCTATTTTAGAATAGCTTGAAAGTCTTTTTGTATATTCTTCGATTCCAAGCTTTAAATATTTTTCTTTTAACTTTCCTACTGTAATAATTGAGATATTCACATGCTTTCCTCACTTTACAAACAAGATATCCACAATACTTATCCACATATCCACAATTTTAATCCACATATAGTATGGAATCACTTGTTCGCCACCATATATATGGCATTATTTTTACAATATTCACAGGTTGTTGATAACTTTTTTTCTTCTGAAATTTGTTCTAAAATCGGAAAGGTTTCATACTCATTTACAACGGAATCTATTGCTATATCAACGTGTTCAGCACAACTATAAATCATATCTTCTTCTCCTTTTACCTCTTACTGTTTTCATTTTTCTAAAAATAATTGTGGATAATATTTCTTCTTGACCTTATTATTAGTTATCCACATTCCATCTTATCATTCTACCTAAAAACTGCAACTACTCTAATGAAATTCCTCTGCTTTTTTCGATAAAACCTTATCCACAAGCATTTCTTTATTTTTTTCAGAAACTATTTCGCTCCATTACATCTATTCAGCAATAGTATCTCCATTCAAAAAATACGTACACATAAAAAAAGTAGAGCGATACCTAAATAAGGCTTCGCTCTACTTTCTTAACTACATTTCTTCCTCTGATAACGTAAGCTCTGTTGTTTCTAGTTTACCGTTTCGATAATATTTCACTTCCATTTTATCGCCGATTTTCTTCTCCGTATATAAATGCTTTCTTAATGCAATTAAATCGACTATTTCTTCCCCATCTAGTTCTACGATAACATCTAGCTCTTTTAATCCTGCTTTTTGCGCTGGAGAATTTCGTGAAACATCTTTTACCGCAACGCCTGTTGTAACATCATTCGGTAATTTCAAAGCTTCCTGCTGATAATAGCCTGGAATATCACTAACAGATTGCAGTTCTACCCCCATATAAGGGCGCTGCACTTCTCCATGTTGTTCTAAATCCTCAATAATTGGAATCGCTGAGTTAATTGGAATCGCAAGTCCAATTCCCTCTACCGCAGATTCAGCAATCTTCATGCTATTAATGCCGATAAGCTGTCCTTCGATATTAACCAGTGCACCACCACTATTTCCTGGATTAATCGCTGCATCTGTTTGAATAACTTCTGATTGCCAATCAGGTGTCCCATCTTCATTTATATCGACAGGGATAGTTCGCTGTAAGCCAGATATGATTCCTTGCGTGACAGAACCAGAAAACGTTAATCCGAGAGGATTCCCAATTGCAATGACTGGTTCTCCTGCCTTTAAGCTGTCGGAATTGCCAAACTCTGCTACTTTTGTTATCTCTTTTGCAGCTACTTCAACTACGGCTAAATCTGTCCAAATATCGGCACCTATTAGCTTAGCGTTAATTTTTTTTCCATCGGATAACGTGACCTCAAGTTCCGTTGCTCCTTGGACTACATGATTATTTGTGACAATAAATGCTTTGCCGCCACTTTTCTTATAAATAACTCCAGAACCTGTGCCCGCTTCTTGGGCTGTTGTTTCATCTGCCCAGAAATTAGAGGACTGCAGATTGGTAATACCGACAACTGAGTCCGCTGCTTTATCCACTGCCTTAGTAATATCCGTTTCCACGTTCAATGAAATATTCTGTGTTTTTATTCCATCAGAATTAGTTACGATTTGCTCATTTTCATTTCCGTTCTGAAAAATTGCTAAGTCCGTCAAACGGGGGCTTAATAATAATACTAGTAATGCTCCTATCACCGCACCTATAAATCCAGAGAAGAAATAGCCTCTTCTTGAGCCTCTCTTTGGCCCATCTCCCCGATTACCGTAATCATACTCCACAAGCTTCATTCCTTTCTAAAGACATAATCTAAAAATCATCCTTAACCTATATCCTTATTATTTTTCCTGTTTTTCAAAAAAACAAACGAAATACTTCAAGAAGTTTTCTCCCTATCATGCCCAAAAGCCTTCCTGCCATACTTTTATTTCTCTAGTAAAAAAAGCGAATATCTGACTATCCGCTTTTTTCGATCCTGCTATATAGCCATTAGCTTTGTTGGTATTCTTGGATCGGTATCAAATAAATGAACTTGTTCCCCCAATCCAACGCCTCGGCTTTCTAATGTCTGTCCAACTGACATCCTTGCTAGATCCTTCATATTATTATCTAAGCTTAAGTGCGCAAGGTATATATGCTTTGTACGATCTCCAATCACTTCACTCATGGCTATCGCAGCATCCTCGTTACAGACATGTCCCACATCACTTAAGATACGTCTTTTAATATTCCATGGATATTTTCCCATCCGCAGCATCTGCACATCATGATTGCTTTCAAATACATACGAATCTGCATTGGAAATAATTCCTTTCATTCGATCACTTACGTACCCAGTATCTGTGATAAGAACGAGCTTTTTCTCCCCTTCATGAAATACATAAAACATTGGCTCTGCTGCATCATGAGATACACCAAAGGATTCAATGGAGACATTGCCGAATGTCTTTACTGTTTCCATATCAAAATGAAATTTCTGCTCGACGGGAATTTCCCCAATGAGTGGATCCATTGCTTTCCATGTTTTTTCATTCGCATAGATCGGCAGTTTATACTTTCTTGCAACAATACCTACCCCTTTAATATGGTCACTATGCTCATGTGTTACTAATATGCCTGTTAGATCACTCATTTTTCGTTCAATGCCTTGGAATAAGCCTTCCATTTGCTTTCCGCTTAATCCGGCATCCACTAAAAAGGAATGTTCTCCTGATTCAACAAAAATGGCATTTCCTGTACTGCCACTTGCGAGAACACTAAACCGCATTTTCTCTCACTCCACTTTCATTTCCTCTGTTTCTGGCTGAATAACTTGTCCATCTAGCGCGTTCACATAAAAATCTTCTTCGTTCACTGTTACTTTCCAAGTTGGCGCAAGCAGCTGTGCCGAAGTATCAAGCTGTGTATAATACCCTAGTTCTATATGACTTACATATGAACCACTTTCAATGAAATTATTCTTAAATAAGTTAAGAATAGCATCAGGCGGCTGCATAATGACCTCTTCTTTATCCATCTCTTTAATGTTTTCTAAATACGTCTGGTTATAAGAAACAATTTTGTTTTCTTCATTGACATTAAAGGTAAGCTCCGCTTTAGGATTACGATACAATGTCTTTCCTGCATGCTGCTGATAGAACTTTATCGTGTTCCCCTTCTTTTCCAAAAAGCGATACTCTGCACCGTTAAGTACGGAATTAAGCAGAAAATCAGACAACTCATCGGGATCGAATTCTTTATCTATACTGATCGGTTTCTCTAGGACTGCTTGAAGATATATGCTATCTCTTACCGTAATTTCTTGACCGCTTAATAATCCCTTTTCCAACTTCTTAATCTCATCATCGGTAAATTTCTTCGATTTGGCAGATAAATATTGATCCTTCACATTATTCACTGGCAGTTTCTCTTTATCGTAATCAATTCCTAGCCGTGACAATGTGTGTGTTGGTGGTTCTGTTGGTAAATCATCGGCCCGCTGGTACTCCTTAATTTTTACATATTCATAAATTAAATAAACATCTAATAGTAAAAAGGCAATGATAAATATCGTCTTTATCTTACTCCAGTCCATCTAAGCTGCCCCCTGTTCCTTCCGAATATAGGGAATACCATTTATGATCATATTGGTAAAACCAAGTTGGCTGTAAAGAAACGATACTTTGCGAATCAACCTGCATATCGTATCCCAGTACGATCTTCTGGAGTTTTTCCATCTTCAGTTTTTTATTGCTTTTAAGATATTTTAGAACATCCTCTCCTGATGAGACAGTCTCTTTCGAAAAATCAAACGGAGTGGTTGTATTAATAATAATTAAATTACTCGTTAACAGGCGCTTTGCCTTATTATCTTCCCAGTATAATCGAATATCGGACAACTCCGTATTTAGATTGAACACAGGCATCCCATTTGTATTGTATAAACGAAAGGTAACCTTTCTATCTTCATCTCGTCCTACATAAAGATAGTCATTAATCCAGCCGCCACGTTCATTAATCAATTCAATACTATTATTTATTATATGGTTCTGAGTCATTTCATTCGAAATGCCTGCAGGTTTAAAGAAACTAACTATATGGGTATCTTTATATATTCGTAATAAACCTGAATCATCCGTATACTCTTCCCAATTTGTCAGAATTTCTTTTTGAGCAATACTAGGCTCTTCAAATAATGCTCTGCTTAAGCGAATAGATTCAATTTGTCTTGTAAAGTATTTATATTTATTTACTTCCTGCTTACCATTAGGCAAGTAAATTAAATACTGGTCATTAGGTTTATAAGAAAAATAAGTGGAGTACACTGTCTTTTCCGCATAAACATTTTCTTTCAATTTATTAAGCTGCTCTATATAGGTTGCATTTATCGATGTTTCATATACTTTCCCTGTTTCTTTAGACAGAAAATAAACCTTTCCATCTTTATAAGAAAACAAGATCGTATCAAAATCAAAGGAATTATCTTGATCAATTCTTAAAATATCTTTGTAAATACGAAAAGGAACTTGCCCTGGAAACCTTATTTCTAGACCATTATTCTGCGCTTCTAAAAAAGTAGCTATACTAGGAATGGTGGAAGATATATTACGGAAATTCCCATAATCAAATTCTTTCAATCTATTTAGAATATGATCTACTTCCTCCTTGGAAATTGTACCATAATGCTGCCCATCGATGTGTTGGTAAATTTCATCAGGTTTTATTACTTCACTGACTTCCTTTTTAGCCCCTAATGCCTCTTGCTTCATAGTAGAACCACTAGTATCCATCGCATCAAACTCTGCACCTTGGTCTGTCCAAAGGAGATAATATAATAACACGCTTAATGCTACCAGCAAGATTAAAATGCCACTTTTTACGTTCTCATATTTCATCCCCAATCATCCTCTTCCGATTGAATATACGGTAGGGTGAAAGATATTTTTGTTCCTTTTCCTTCTTTACTGGATGCCCAAATTCTTCCCCCATGTGCCTCTACCATTTCTTTCGCAATAGCAAGGCCAAGTCCTGTTCCGCCAAGCTTACGTGTTCTCGCTTTATCAACACGGTAGAAACGATCAAATATTTTATCAATGTTTTCTTTTGGAATACCTACGCCATTATCCGATACACTTACGATAATTTGCTGTTCTTGCTCCTTTATAGAAAAAGTAATTTTCCCACCTTCAGGAGAGTATTTCAAGGCATTAGAAATTATATTATCAAGAACCTGTGTCAATTTATCTTCATCAATTTCCACAAAGGCTGCTTTCTTAGGCAATTTTCTTATAAAAATAACATTTTGTTCCTTCGTCAATTCAAAACGATCAATAATACGATTATAAAATACGATGAAATCAACAAGTTCTTTATTTAACTGATAATCACGACTATCCAATTTAGAAAGCTGTAATAAGTCATTTACAAGACGTATCATACGCTCTGTTTCCGTTTGTGTAACATTAAGGAATTTCGGAGCTAATTCGTCATCTTTCCATGCCCCATCATATAGAGCCTCTACATAACTGCGCATTGTTGTTAACGGCGTGCGCAATTCATGGGAAACATTTGCCACAAACTCTTTTCTTTCCATATCAATCTTTTCTTGTTCGGTAATATCGTGGAGAACCGTAATTAAACCATTTACAAATCCTGTTTCTTTTTGGATAACCGAAAAATTCGCCCGTAATACATATGGCTCATAATGGGTACTATAATCCAAAATAACCGATTCTCTTTCCTCGAGAAGTTCCTCAAATGTATACTTTCCATTAAGATCAAGAAGATTAACAATTGGTTCAGAAAGGACTGTTTCACGTGAAACATCCAGCATTTTTGCAGCTGGCTCATTAATAAGAATAATCCGTCCTTTTCTATCTGTCGCAATTACTCCGTCTGTCATATAGGCTAATACTGAAGATAGTTTTCTTCTTTCACTTTCTGTTGTAGCCTGTGACTCTTGAAGCTTCTTAGTCAAATTATTAAAAGTGATCGCCAGCTGGCCAATTTCATCAAATCCATACACTTTTACCTTTCGAGAGAAATTCCCCTTGGATAAAGCAAAGGCATGCTTTTGCATATCAGAGATTGGCTTAGTGATCGTTCTTGCTAACAGGACTCCCAAAATAGCGGTAACAACCAATGTAATAATGGTTCCTTTTTGGAAGATTTGATTGATCTTATCAATTTGTTTATACACATTCTCAATTTTCCCTACCAAATAAATGGCTCCGACTATTTCATCTCCATTTGTCTTTATAGGAGTAATCAGCTCATAGATTTTCTCGCCATTTTTCTGCTTGATCGGATTATCTGGCTGGGAAGAATTAGATAAAACTCGTCTTACCGAATAGTCGACCATTCTCTGGCCAACTAAATTTTGATTTTCCGGGTCCGAAGTTCCAACTATAATACCATTACTATTAACTACTCTAATTTCCTTAATATCAGAAGAATTATTATCACTTAGAATTCTTCTAATATCATCTTCTAACGTTGAATCCCCATTTTCGACGACTCTTTCCTTTACAAGCTGCTCTTCTAAATAAATCGATAAGATATTTACTTTCTCTTGAATCGATACTTTAAAACTATCCAATAAGGTTGTCTGTAAAGTCTTTACAAAATAGACTCCAATAATCTGAATAGAAATTAGAATAAGCAAAACAATTACTACCACAAGCTTCAAATGAATAGAACGAAAAAAACTCACTTTTTTCATTAATAAATTTACTCCTGCTCAGGATTTCTCAAATAGTATCCAACGCCTCTTCTTGTCACA
The DNA here is from genome assembly GCF_050971705.1 of Niallia sp. M35. Classification (NCBI taxonomy): domain Bacteria; kingdom Bacillati; phylum Bacillota; class Bacilli; order Caryophanales; family Bacillaceae; genus Niallia; species Niallia sp. M35. Next base: position 38,557 of record NZ_JBPCEP010000020.1, on the reverse strand, counting down.
ATCCAAGTTGGATGACTAGGATTATCTTCAATTTTTTCTCTTAACCTTCTTACTGTTACATCTACTGTTCTTACGTCTCCATAGTAGTCGTAACCCCATACAGTTTGAAGCAAGTGCTCTCTCGTCATAACTTGTCCGATATGTTTTGCTAAATAGTAAAGCAATTCAAATTCACGATGAGTCAGCTCAATCATTTCACCTCTTTTTGATACGATATAAGCATCTGGGTGAATTATAAGGGAACCCACTTCAATTTCATTTGTTTCTTTCTCCTCTTCTGCAGCAGAAGAAACTTGCTGGTGTCTACGAAGATTTGCTTTAACACGTGCAATCAGCTCTCTCGTACTGAAAGGCTTTGTTACATAATCGTCAGCCCCTAATTCAAGGCCTAATACCTTATCTATCTCCGAGTCCTTAGCCGTTAACATAATAATCGGCATCTCATATTTCTTTCTAACCTCACGACATACTTCCATTCCATCTCTTTGTGGCAGCATAATATCTAATAATACTAAATCCGGCTGAAGTTCTTCTACCTTCTCTAACGCCTCGTTGCCATCATAAGCACAATAAACTTCAAATCCTTCTTTCTTTAAATTAAATTGCAAAATATCCGCAATTGGTTTTTCATCATCTACAACTAGAATCTTTTTGTTCATTCCGCTATTCTCCTTATATCAAGTTTTATCTATGGTTATTTCATTCTTTTATTGTTTACTTCTAATGTCTACTTTACCATTTTAAATTTATATAATCACTTTTTTTCTATTATAAGTTTATCCCGCTTTCATCTCCCTTTACCAAGCGAAACCAAAAATAGTTAACAGGAAGACAAAAGTCTATAAAGAACGGCTATTCACTAAATAGTCCCACATAAAAAAACAGTGAAGCTTTTCATTAGCCCACTGACCATTCCTTCCATCCCCGAATAAAAAATCTCTCTATTAAAGAGAGAATTACTTATTTTTCCTTATTAGTGTTTTATTCATATGCATGGGAACTAAAAGTATACATCATCAATACATACTAGGCTTCTATATGTCTTCTTTCTGTAGAAAAAGATTAATGAGAGCATTATTTTACAATAAGAAAAAATACATAGATAGATGGATAAATTATTGAAACCTTTTAGACGAGTTAATCGTCTATATATATGAGTTTCATTTTCCCTTAATTTTGGCAAGGATATCCTTTTTAATAGAATGGATCCCTTGTCCTTTTTTGTCTATAGCATCCTCTTACATACGTTTTTTCTAAATTAAATAAAACTCTTCTGTCTCTACTCCATTCACTTCATTATTTTATAAAGTTCCTTTCAAAGAAGACATATACATTAACTTTATCATACTTTTATAAAGAAAAATGGTTTGCTATTATATTGTAATAAAATTGTTGTTAAATTTATATGTTCTGTGGGGATTTGTAATAATCGCGGATTTCTTCACATTTATTTACGGGGAAATAATTTGGCATAAAAAAAACAACGAACAGTCGTTGTAATGATAAATCAAGGTGGCTCAGGACGGAATCGAACCGCCGACACAAGGATTTTCAGTCCTTTGCTCTACCGACTGAGCTACTGAGCCAAACTATTGTGACAGATGCTTACTAGCAGCACAGGTCGAAATTCTTACTTGTCTTCAATATGTATTAGATAAAAATATATATTAAATATGCAAATGCATAGGAAGAAAAAATGGCGGTCCGGACGGGACTCGAACCCGCGACCTCCTGCGTGACAGGCAGGCATTCTAACCAACTGAACTACCGGACCATTTTTACTATTAATACCTTTAAAAAGATATTATGACCCATACGGGATTCGAACCCGTGTTACCGCCGTGAAAGGGCGGTGTCTTAACCGCTTGACCAATGGGCCGTGAATTATTACAAGAAATGGTGAGCCATGGAGGATTCGAACCTCCGACCCTCTGATTAAAAGTCAGATGCTCTACCGACTGAGCTAATGGCTCGTATTTTTTGTCATTTGCGACGCTTTTTATATTAGCATATTATTAAAATAAAAAGCAATACTTTTTTTAAAAGTTTTTTTTAAAAATATTTTTTAACTCCTACGTAACTATTTTTCCTCCGCAAGGTTACTAAAATTAAATACCCAACATAAAGAATGCTGTATACTTATCATACCCTCATGCCATTTCTGTAAACGAATCAAGCCAGCCTGCTTCTATTATCTATTTAGAAAAGAAAAGGTCGTTCTAACACGTTTAGAACGACCTCTTACCATGTTTAGATTTGTCTCCAAGGGCTGTGTATCACATTTGTTTGTGTACGATCTGGACCAACTGAGAACATGGATAATGGGATCCCTGTTAACTGTGAAACTCTTTCTAAATAATGACGGGCATTTTCAGGAAGCTCACTTAATGTTTTACATCCAGTAATGTCCTCTGACCAGCCTGGTAATTCTTCATATACTGGCTCACAATCAGCTAGTACTTTAAGGCTTGCTGGGAACTCTTCCATTACTTCCCCTTTGTATTTATAAGCAACACAAATCTTTACTGTTTCAATTCCTGTTAAAACATCAATGGAATTCAGAGAAAGATCAGTAATACCGCTAACACGACGTGCATGACGTACAACGACACTATCAAACCAGCCGACACGGCGTGGTCTACCAGTTGTTGTTCCATATTCACGGCCAACTTCTCTAATATGATGTCCAATTTCGTCATTTAGTTCTGTTGGGAAAGGTCCATCCCCTACTCTTGATGTATAGGCTTTGGATACACCAACTACATGTTTAATTTTCGTTGGACCAACACCTGAACCAATTGTTACCCCTCCAGCCACTGGATTAGAAGATGTAACAAACGGATACGTACCTTGATCGATATCAAGCATTACCCCTTGAGCACCTTCAAATAATACTCTGCGGCCTTCATCTAATGCATCATTCAATACAACAGAAGTGTCACAAACATATTTCTTAATTTGCTGCCCATACTCATAATATTCATCTAAAATATCTTCTAATTTAAAGCCTTCCGTTTCATAAATACGCTCTAATAAACGGTTTTTTTCAATTAAATTTCTTGCAAGCTTTTCTTCAAATACTTCTTTATCTAATAAGTCAGCAATACGGATACCAGTACGCGCCGCTTTATCCATATAAGCTGGTCCAATTCCTTTTTTCGTTGTTCCAATTTTATTAGCACCTTTGCTTTCTTCCTCAACCTCATCTAATTTTAGATGATAGGGAAGAATAACATGTGCACGATTACTAATTCTCAAATTATCTGTATTGATATTACGGTCATGTAAATATTTTAATTCTTCAATGATCGCTTTTGGATCAACGACCATTCCGTTTCCAACCACACTAATTTTTTCTTTATAAAATATCCCAGATGGAATTAAGTGTAACTTATAAGTTTCTCCATTAAACTTAATTGTATGACCTGCATTGTTACCGCCTTGATAACGTGCAATCACTTCTGCATTTTCAGATAGGAAATCGGTAATTTTACCTTTTCCTTCGTCTCCCCATTGCGTTCCTACGACCACTACTGATGACATATCCTAGAGCACCTCCACAGGTTTCTATATCTTTTTATTATATCCTTAATCAACATTCCTATTTTATCAATTTTTCAAGATAAAAGTCAATAAAACACGAACAATCTTTTTGATATTTTAATATTATGTTCGTGAAAAGAGATTAATAAAAAAAGATATAAGTTGAAGTATTTGCTCCGATTAAGGCTTCTATCCATCTGAAAAGGTAAAAAAAGACTAGTAGCTAGCAGTCTATTTAATATCTCTGACATTGTAGGATTATGACATAGTAGCTCCACTCATCGTTACTGACACCCCGATTACTTTTTCTGTTGGTGCGTTATGTACGTGAAAGGAATATTTTCTTTTAATGACATTTTTTTACACTACCTTTTGAACGCTGTTTTTTTCTTTGGGGACTTTTTCTATTTCTGTTTTTTGTCTACTTCCTTTTCTTCAATGAGGGTAGGAATGGGTTCTCCATCAATAGCAAGAGAGTAATTTAAAAAGCGTTCTACACTGGAAAAAGGAACTTTTCCTTTAAGCTAAGTGGTAAATTGGTCAATTTAGCTATACTTAAGGGTCGCAAAAGTGTCATAACTACAATTTTTCGAGTATATGACACTTTTTTGAGACCCTTTCACTATATTAAGTTTTAAAGTTTTAACTTAAGTGTTCTTTAATAAATCAGTAATGCTTTCAAATTTAATTTTTACCATTATGCAAATCTTCTATAAGTTGAATCGCTTCGTCAATTTTACTAACACCAATTATATTTATCGAGAGGTTTAAATCGTCTTTTATTTCATTTGCTTCGATAATGTTCTTATTTGGAACTATTATAAACGTGAGACCACTTCTCTCTGCACTTAATATCTTTTCTTTTATATAACCTACCTCTTCGACCTTTCCACTTTTATTAACGGATCCAGTAACTCCGATTAAGATATCATTCTGGAAATTTTGTTCAATTAGATAACTAGATAAGACTAATGCTAGGCCAGCACTGTTTCCTTGTGAATTTTTTCGTGACAAAAATTCTTTAATAAAAGTATTATCTGATCCTATATATGCTGAAATGTCCTGATAATATTGTTCAAATTCGGGATTTTTTAAACCTACTAACTCATAAATGAATTGGTTTTTACTGGTATATCGAATAAAGTTGGTAACAGGAACTATTTCATAAATCTCTTGATGATTAGTAGCATAAATATTTCTAACTTCTTTCTCATTTTGTATATTACTTACCGTATCTTCTTTAACCGATAAAAAATATATATTGGTACCACTAATTATTTCTTCTGGTTGATTGAAACTCGTAACTAGGAATTTGTACTCGTCAAAGAATATAATCGGAAATTCATATAAGACTATCAAAAATGGGAGTAAAAATGGCATAACAAATACCCGGTTGGAATTACTTCTTTTTCTTAAATTAGAATAGTGAATTATTAAAAATATAAACAAAAATAGTAAAGCAATAACATAAATAAATCCCGAGATGATATTAAAAAAATAAAAAATTAAACTTGTCAAGTATAATAAAATTAATCTAGAAACAGGGGGAAATTCATAATCTTTTATGGATTTATTTTTTAACCTGTTCCTTACTTTTAACTTTTTGGGAGACAGTTTAGCAATTTTATTGTTAATTGAACTCATTAAAATTCCCCTCGTTATTTTATTATGAATATTTAATGGATCTTTGCATTAATAAAATTTCTTTTAGTCTACTGCTTTTCTATAGATATTTGTTTAAAAACCAAAATTAAATGGAGACATTTTTCCATTTTAATAATAACATACTCATAGAATATAAACTTTTTAAAAACGGTTTATCAGTCCTCGTTGATTTAACCTTCTAATTATATTTGGAATGCTGTTTTTTAAATTTCCAGACTTATACTGCTGTATAAAATCACTGTAAAGTAACCGTAAAATATCTTCCACAACAAATTCATTATCAGGCTCCACCCATTCTTCTTGCTACTCTTTTTACCATTTGCCTTTCCTCTTCCGAAAGAGGGATCTTCACATCTTTCTTTTTATCACTCCTTGTTTGTCTACCTTCTTCTTTGGTTATAGACCGTTTCTGAACATTCTCTTTAATAGATGGAATTTCTTTTGGACGGTTGCTGCTATTGAATATAGGATTTAGTAGTTCCATTTGTTTCATCTCTTCCTCTTCCCCCTCTGCTTCTTTATTTTGGTCTTTTATCTCAGTGTCAAATTGTTATATTGCTAGAGTATGAGAGGGGAGAGTGGATTAGAATGTATATAATCTAGAAATCTGGACAAACTTTAACTAGACGAATATTTACATAAGGTAGGAGGATAATATATGACTAAATCGATTTTAAGGGGAGAAAAAATTCCGAAGGATCTTTTAAAACAATTTGGGAAATTAGGGAAGAAATCAATCAGTGTTACTAAGGTAAAGATAAGAAAAAACCATAACCATCTTAATTTTTTGGGTTAAGATGGTTATGGTTTTTTTCAAGGTGCTCATCAAAAGAGAAATTAGATTTTCCGAATAAAACTCTTCTAATTAAGATGTTAGCTCCAATATCATTTTAACGTGTATATGTCGTACTAATTGGGAATTATTGTACATACTTAATAACATATCAAAAGTTACTTCTTTATCAGGTGCATGTAATTTTAATAAATAGATATAGTTTTTTAGCTACTAATCTTTTTTCCTTAAGCGCCTGTCGGCATTGCCCCATCTTCAAAGCGCCGTTCTAAATTGACGAATTTATTATATTCTTTAACAAAAGCTAATTGTACTGTTCCTGTTGGTCCATTACGCTGTTTCGCAATAATGATCTCTATAATATTCTTGCTTTCTGATTCCTTGTCATAGTAATCATCACGGTACAAGAATGCTACAATATCGGCATCCTGCTCAATACTTCCTGATTCCCGGATATCAGACATCATCGGACGCTTATCTTGTCTTTGCTCTACCCCACGTGATAGCTGCGACAAGGCGATTACAGGCACTTGAAGCTCACGTGCAAGCTGTTTTAAGGAACGGGAAATTTCCGAAACCTCTTGCTGTCTATTTTCGCCTGCTCGCCCACTTCCTAAAATAAGCTGAAGATAATCAATTAATATCATTCCTAAGCCATGCTCCTGCTTTAAGCGGCGACATTTAGCTCTTATATCGGTAATCTTCACCCCTGGTGTATCATCAATGAAAATACCAGCATTGGATAGACTCCCCATTGCCATTGTCAGCTTGCCCCAGTCCTCGTCCGTTAATGACCCTGTACGAAGACGCTGTGCATCTATATTACCTTCTGCACAAAGCATACGCATAACAAGTTGCTCTGCTCCCATCTCCAAACTGAAGATTGCTACATTTTCTCCTGTTTTTACGGCAACATTCTGAGCAATATTTAAGGCAAAGGCCGTTTTACCAACAGATGGTCTTGCTCCAACGATAATTAGATCATTGCGCTGGAATCCAGCCGTCATTTTATCAAGCTCAGCAAACCCTGTTGCTATCCCTGTTATATCTCCTTTACGATTATGCATCTCTTCAATATTATCGTATGTTCGCACGAGAACATCTTTGATATTATGAAACGCACCGGCATTTTTCCGCTGTGCTACTTCTAAAATATTCTTTTCCGCTTCACTTAGAAGTGCTTCTACTTCATCCTCGCGGGAATATCCGTCTTGGGCAATATTTGTTGCTGTTCGAATTAATCGGCGCAGCAATGACTTCTCTTCTACGATCTTCGCATAATATTCTATATTGGCAGCAGTTGGCACAGATGCTGCCAGCTCGCTCAAATAGCTAACTCCACCTGTATCTTCTAAGTTATTAGTAGCTGCTAATTCAGACGTCACAGTTATTAAATCGACTGCTTTTCCTTCATCATTTAATTTAAGCATCGTTGAATATATTCTTTGATGTGCGCCACGATAAAAGTCTTCCGGTATTAATATTTCAGAAGCTAGTGTTAAGCTTTGTGGTTCAAGAAATATGGCCCCTAATACGGCCTGTTCAGCTTCGATATTTTGAGGGGGCATTCGATCATTTAACATTTCACTCAATCTATAAAACCTCCTTAAATGAGAGGATATGATAATAAACATAGCCTAGGTGAAAAAAAGCAACAATCTATACAAAAAGATTCTTTCATTTGCCGAAAGAGATTTTTGTATCCGCTGTGCCCTTTTCATTTCTTTTAAATATTTTCTATTAAAAACAGTCAAACAAAAAATGTGACCAGCTCAACCTGTATCACATTTTCTTAAGCTTATTCTATTTTAACATGTTTAGCGGCAAATGGAACTTCCAATATTAGCTTAATTCTTTTACATGTACATTTAATGTTGCAGACACTTCATGATGAAGCTTTACTGGAACCTTTGTCACACCTAATGAACGAATAGCATCATTTAATTCAATTTTTCGTTTATCGATTTTAATTTGATGCTTTTTATTTAGCTCTTCAGCAATTTGCTTACTTGTAATCGACCCAAACAATCTGCCGCCTTCACCTGATTTAGCATGCAGCTCCACTGTTACCTTTTCTAGCTTTTCTTTTAATTCTTTTGCTCTATTAAGCTCTTCAATAGCTTCTTTCTCTTCTTTTTTCTTTTGTGCATTTAATGTACTAACAGCTGAAGCATTCGCCTCTACAGCCAAACCTTGTTTCAAAAGAAAGTTATGTGCATAGCCATCTGCTACGTTTTTAACTTCCCCTTTTTTCCCTTTTCCTTTTACATCTTTTAGAAAAATAACTTTCATTCTTTTCTTCTCCCTTCAAAATACTCATCAATCGCTAACTTAAGCCTTGCCTCTACTTCTTCCATCGGCATATTGGATAGCTGTGTAGCAGCATTGGTCAAATGGCCACCACCATGGAGACTTTCCATAATAATTTGGACATTGATTTCTCCTAAGGAGCGTGCGCTAATTCCTATCATCGTTTCCCCTCTAGGTGCTATAACAAAGGAGGCAATGATACCATCCATTGTTAATAGTGTATCAGCTGTTTGTGCAATTAAAACACCATCTACTGCTTCTTCTTCCTTCGCTATTGCTATTGCAATTCCCTCTTTATAAAATTGAACATTTTCAATAATTCTTGCTCTTTTCACATAGTTTTCAATATCCTCTTTTAGGAATTTTTGAACAAGTACAGTGTCTGCTCCCTGCCCTCTTAAATAAGAAGCAGCATCAAATGTTCGTGCCCCTGTTCTAAGGGTAAAGCTTTTTGTATCCACAATAATTCCTGCTAAAAGGGCTGTTGCTTCTAACATTTCAATTTTAACAGTTTTCGGCTGATATTCTAGTAATTCTGTTACTAGTTCGGCAGTAGAGGAAGCATATGGTTCCATATAGACAAGAATCGGATTCTCTATAAATTCCTCTCCACGACGATGATGGTCAATTACTACTACATCTTCTATTTTATTCAATAAATGCTCTTCAATCACTAAAGAAGGCTTATGGGTATCAACTACTACTAGAAGTGTATCGCCTGTTGCGATTTCTAATGCTTGATCAGGTGTGATAAATTTCGTAAACAAGGTCTCTTGTTTTTTTATTTCTTCCATCAACCTTCGAACAGCTGTATCTATCTCTTGAAAATTAATGACTATATATGCTTCCTTTTGGTTCATCTGGGCTACTTTATGTATCCCAATCGCTGCGCCAATTGCATCCATATCCGGGTTCTTATGTCCCATAATAATGACTTTATCACTCTCTAAAACTAATTCCTTTAAAGCATGAGAAATTACACGTGCTCTAACCCTAGTTCGTTTTTCTACAGGATTTGTTTTACCTCCAAAAAACTTCACTTTTCCATTTGGCTGCTTTATCGCTACTTGATCTCCCCCTCTTCCTAAGGCTAAATCAAGACTGGATTGTGCAATATTTCCCAGCTCAGGCAAGGAAGATACACCAGATCCAACTCCAATACTAAGTGTTAAGGGTACATTTTGCTTCGTAGTTAATTCTCGAACATCATCTAATATTGTAAACTTGCCCTTTTCCAAATTTTGTAGAATATGTTCATTGAAAATAGCAATAAAACGATCAGAGGAAATCCGTTTTAATAAGACTCCATTATCTGTAGCCCATTTATTTAAAATGGCTGTGACTGTATTATTAATGCTACTTCTTGTCTGATCATCCATACCTTGCGTTAAGTCATCATAATTATCTAGAAAGATAATGGCAATTGCCGTACGTTCGTCTTCATACAGCTTTTCAATTTCCGTTTGCTCTGTCACATCGAAAAAGTATAATAGTCGTTCTTCCACTTTATGAATGACTCGGAACTTTCTTTCATGTAATGTAATGATTTCTGTTTCTACCTCTTGTTTAATTAATGGGATAATGGATGGAGAAACATCATATAAAGACCTTCCAACAAGTGTATCCTCTGTAAAACAAGATGCTAAAAAGGGATTTGTCCATTCGATATAATAATCATCATTTATAAGCATGATTCCTATTGGCATTTCCATTAATGCCTCTTCCCCTACTTTTTTAACACGGTAGGAAAGAGTGGTTATATATTCTTCCGTTTCCTTTCTCTGACGACTATCTATTCGTAAAATAAAATAAAAAGGAATAACAAAAAGAAATAACCCAATTAAGGAAAAGAACCAATTATAAAAAGAGAGGATTCCAAGCATGATAATGGTAATACCGATTAAACTTATTAATGGATACCGTATGGATCCTTTCTCTAAAAAAGTAGGCAATTTTTCTCCTCCTAAAACTCGTGAGATTTTCACATAATCCTTACTATGTATTCATTAAACCTGATACTATTATACCCCATAATACTAAATTAAAATATAAAAAGGTCTATCTCTGTTCGTTTACTCCATGATGGATGAATAAGATTTTCCACATAATTAATTTCTTATTATGGCATTAGAAAAAGGGATTCTACCAGAAAAAAGGGTTTGGGTTTGGGTTTGGGTTTGCATCTTCATCTAATATTTTACTATCATTTATCTACTTCTTCAATTTAGTGACAACGTGAGTATAGAGAACAAAAAAATAAAATGCAAGTGTTTTCATATAGATAATATAAAAACCCTATTAAACAAATGTCTAATAGGGTTTTTTATAGGCTAATTATTCTCCACTTACGTATGGTAGTAAAGCCATAGTACGAGCACGTTTAATAGCAATCGTTAATTTACGTTGATATTTAGCGCTTGTACCAGTTACACGACGAGGTAAAATTTTACCACGTTCTGAGATGAATTTTTTAAGTAAATCTACATCTTTATAATCGATGTGAGTGATACCGTTAGCTGTAAAGTAACATACTTTACGACGCTTTGCACGGCCACCTCTGCGTCCACCCATTGCCATGAGATTAACCTCCTTTTTATTATCAAAATTACTGTTTAGAACGGTAGATCATCATCTGAAATATCGATTTGACCGCTATTTGCAAATGGATCTTCATCCACTTTTGTATAATCTTGATTGTTTCTATTTGTTTGAGGTCGCTGATTCTGATAATTATTTGATCCTCCAAAAGGATTATCTTGTTCTCTTGGGGCCCCATAATTCATGTTGTCACTTCTATTATTACCAGAGCTGTTTCTAGGTTCTAAGAACTGAACACTTTCTGCTAATACTTCTGTTACATACACGCGTTTTCCGTCTTGTCCATCATAGCTACGAGTTTGAATACGACCATCAACACCTGCTAAACTTCCTTTTTTCAAGAAATTAGCAACGTTTTCTGCTGGTTTTCTCCAAATAACACAGTTAATGAAGTCTGCTTCTCTTTCCCCTTGCTGGTTCGTAAAAGTACGGTTAACCGCAAGTGTAAAAGATGCCACAGCAACTCCACTCGGTGTATAACGCAAGTCAGGATCCTTCGTTAGACGGCCAACAAGAACTACCCGATTCATCATCAGTTTCAACTCCCTTCCATTTTAAATGTTTCACGTGAAACATCACTTATCTATTATTATTTTGCTTCATCTTTAACTACGATGTGGCGAATGATATCTTCGTTGATCTTAGCTAAACGAGAGAATTCTTCAACCGCTACTGGTGCAGCGTTAACTTTTACTAATTGATAGTAACCATCGCGGAAATCATTGATTTCATATGCAAGGCGACGTTTACCCCACTCTTTTGATTCTGCTAATTCCGCTCCATTATCTGTAAGAATAGAGTTGAAACGCTCAACAAGAGCTTTCTTAGCCTCATCTTCAATATTTGGACGGATGATGTACATAATTTCGTACTTTTTCATCACTTTCACCTCCTTTTGGTCTAGACGGCCCATATTGGGCAAGGAGCAACTATACATTACTCACAATGTAAAAGTATAGCATACTTCATACTAAATAGCAATGCAGGAAAATGAGCTGATATCTTTTCTTTTTTATTATACAAATAATGAAAAGTACTAGCTCTTTTAAGCGTACTTTTCATTAATATTACGACTGGATTGTAAAACATCATAGTAATCACTTATTAACCCATCAAAAATAGTATCCCATGATTGAGTTAAAGCATAATTTCTAGCTTCTACTCCCATTCTCAATCGCATCGTTTTATCTTCCAATAGCTCACTTATTGCATGAACAAAACTCTCAGCATTTTGCTGTTCACATATTCTTCCATTCACATCGTTTATTACAAACTCTTTTACCCCTCCTGCATTCGCAACCACAGCCGGAGTACCGCTAGACATGGCTTCTAATACGACATTCCCAAAAGTTTCTGTAAAGGAAGGGAAAACAAAAAGATCTGCTCCTGCATATATCCTTGCCAACTCTTCCCCCTTTATATAACCAGTTAAGGTAATATTTTTTTGTACTCTCTCTTTTTCCCTCCAGGCTTCTTTGTTTGGTCCATCTCCAACAATTAGCCAATGGACCGAATCTTTGATATCAGAAGGAAAATGAATAATTTTATTTAATGTATCTAAATCTTTCTCTGGAGCTAATCTACCTACATACAATAAAATATATTTTTCTTTTATATGGTATTTCTTTCTTAGTTGTTCTTTAGCATCATGATTAGGCGCAAAAAGCTTTGAATCAATCCCTCTTCCCCAAACTTTTAAGCCATCAAAATGTAAGGACTCTAACTTTCTTTGTGTTTCTTTACTGGGAACAAATATTTTTTCCGTTGCTTGATGAAACCATTTTAAATATTTCCATAAAAATGGTTCTAGCAAGGAGGCATGGTAGTATTTAAGATATTGATCAAAGTTGGTGTGATAGGAGGATACCACTGGAATATTTAATTTCTTAGCAGCAAATAACCCGTATAATCCCATCATGTATGGTGTTGCTAGATGAATAAGGTCTGGTTGGAATTTTTTTAAACTATTTTCTATTTTCTTTGGATTGGTGATAACAGTTCGGCACTCAGGATAAAGAAAAAACGGAAGACTTGGAAATTGGTTTATATTAGGGTATGTAGTAGAAGTTTTATTTTCAGGAGAATAAACTTGATAAGCTATTTGTCTGTTGTCAAAATGATTAGTAAGTCTTTTTAAAGTCTGAGCAACACCATTTACTTGAGGAAAATAAGTGTCTGAAAAAATGGCAATTTTCAAAAGCCCCACTCCCTTTTTAGCAAACTATTTTATGTTATATTTATTTTAACAATCGAATGCTTGAAGAGTTTTAAAGAATTGTAAAAAGATTGTACAGTTATCTTCTTCCATATAAAAAATCACTCCCGCTATTCCTTAGCAGGAGTGATTTTCCTATTTATTGTATTAAACGTTGAAACGGAAGTGGATAATATCTCCATCTCTCACAACATATTCTTTACCTTCCAAGCGAACTTTACCAGCTTCCTTTGCTGCAACCATATTACCGCTCGCTAATAAATCCTCATAAGAAACGGTTTCGGCACGAATAAAGCCTCTTTCAAAATCGGAATGAATAATTCCTGCACATTGTGGTGCTTTCATTCCTTGTACAAATGTCCAAGCACGTACTTCTTGCACACCAGCAGTAAAGTATGTTGCTAGCCCAAGAAGATGATAAGCCGCACGAATTAACTGATCTAAACCAGATTCTTCAATGCCAAGCTCTTGTAAGAACATTTCTTTTTCTTCCCCTTCAAGCTCCGCAATTTCTTCTTCAATTTTTGCACAAATAATAATAACTTCTGCATTTTCATTTGCAGCAAATTCTTTTACTCGCTTTACATATTCATTATTTGCTGCATCAGCAATTTCATCTTCGCCTACATTCGCAACATATAATACCGGCTTAATGGTTAAGAGGTGTAGCCCCTTAGCAATTTTTGCTTGTTCTTCTGTAAATTCTACGGTTCTTGCTGGTTTTTCTTCTTCAAAAGCAGCTTTTAATAGTTCTAATACTTCTAATTCCGCAACTGCTTCTTTATCTTTTTGTTTCGCCATTTTCCCAACTCGGGCAATTCTTTTTTCTACCGATTCTAAATCAGCAAGAATTAACTCTAGGTTGATTGTTTCTATATCAGAAATTGGATCTACTTTTCCTGAGACATGGGTAATATTATCATCAGCAAAACAACGTACTACTTGGCAAATTGCATCTACTTCACGAATATGAGATAAGAATTTATTACCAAGCCCTTCTCCTTTACTTGCCCCTTTTACAATTCCGGCAATATCTGTAAATTCAAAAGTAGTAGGTACTGTTTTTTTCGGTTGTACTAATTCTGTTAATTTTGTTAAACGATGATCAGGTACTTCTACAATTCCAACATTTGGATCAATTGTACAGAACGGATAGTTTGCTGATTCTGCACCTGCTTGTGTAATTGCATTAAATAATGTAGACTTACCAACATTGGGTAAACCAACTATTCCAGCAGTTAACGCCATTATGCCACTCCCTTATATAAACTTTCTACCTCTATCGTACAAAATAGAAAGTAATTTCATTATTATTATAAACCTCTAACAATTATAGTTTTAACGAGAGAAAAAGACAAGTAGTGTTCCTTTCTCATCAATAAAAAGACCACAAATATTATTTGCAGTCTTTTCTGAGAAAAATAGTCTATTCTTGTTCATGCTTTACTAATACCTTTTTCATTTTCCTTGCAAATTCTCTTCGCGGAATAAGAACACTATGCCCGCATCCCTCGCATTTAATGCGAATATCCATTCCTAATCGTATTATTTTCCAGCGGTTTGTACCGCAAGGATGGGCTTTTTTCATCTCAACTACATCATTTAGAGCAAATTCTTTCTGTTCCATAATACCTCCTAAAAAATGAATTACTGTGGTTGCGAATACATAACTAATTTTGGGACAGGACTTTCAATTCCATTTTCATCTAAAACATTTTTTATTTCTTTCCTTAATATCCTTGCAATAGCATGATGCTTCGTTGGCAATGTTTCAGCGACAACACGAATGGTTACTTCTGCTGCTTGAATATTTTGTACCCCTAATAATTCAGGAACACCAACAATATCTTCATATTGCTCTGGTAATTTTTCGATTAGTTCCTGTATTACTTTTTCTGCTCGATTAATATCACCTTGATAAGCAATACTTACATCGACAATCGCTTTACTATTATTGATGGAGAAATTCGTGACATCCACAATACTTCCATTCGGGATAATGTTTACCTCTCCAGTAAATCCTTTTATTTTTGTTGTACGTAATCCAATTTCCTCGACTACGCCCTCGTAAGTACCTATACGTACTTGGTCTCCTACAGAAAACTGGTCTTCAAAAATTATAAAAAACCCAGTAATAATATCTTTCACAAGACTTTGAGCTCCAAAACCAATAGCTAGGCCGACAATTCCTGCTCCTGCTAATAATGCTTTAACATCAATATGAAAGACAGATAATGCCATCATGATAGCTATGAAATAAACAACATAAGTAATCGTGTTTTCTAACAGCTTAATTAATGTTGCTTCTCTTCTTTCAGATACGCGTAAGGCAGAATGTGTTCTTACTTTAAATATATTCCGTACCGCAGCCTTCCCTATCCTGATGATAATTCCGCTTATTAGAAAAATAAGGACAAGTTTTAGTGCGCCAAAGCCGACATCCCTCCACAAATTCTCATTCATAAGACTATCTATACCTTCTTTTATATTTTTATCCATTTAGAACACCTCTAAATATAAACTTCTACTAGATTATTTTCCTTTTATCCTCTATTCATGCAACGTAATGGATGAAACAATTTCTATAAAGTTACATCAAATAAAAAATAATGCTAACTATTTTTCTATTTTACTCTTCAAAAGCCTTCATATTGGGTAAGTTTATTTTAACAGTTTTTCTATTTGCTTTGTAGTACGATATTTCCTAAAACAAAGGACTTTTGCCCTTATTACCATAAATTCCCCTCCTATTTGTCTCACTCTTTTTTCCTTTATTTTGATGGATATGTATAGAATATGTCTCTTTTCCATATACTGAATACTACAATAACTTTGCTAAAAACAACTAATGGTTCGATAGATTTCCATCTTTGATGGTTGGTCAAAACATCCATTAACTTAATAATTGCTTTCTCCTATAGATATTATCGAATCCTAAATAAAAGGAGTAGATTCAATGACCTTATATTCCAGCCTTTTCGAAAAAAATGAACTTCCCGTTAGAATAGCATATGATGAACAATTAGCCGCCTTTAAGATTGCAGATTCATTAGCTAAACATTTGCCATCCATTTCAATCAATCAGCCAATTGTCTTTATTTGTATTGGAACTGATCGTTCTACTGGAGATTCATTAGGTCCGCTTATTGGTACCTTGTTAAGTGAAAAGAATATTTCTCCTTTTCATGTTTATGGAACACTAGATGATCCAATACACGCTCTTAATTTAGAGGAAAAATTAAAAGAAGTGCATGAAAAACATAAAAATCCTTATATAATAGGGATTGATGCTTGTCTTGGTAGAATGAAAAGTGTAGGTATCGTACAAATTGGTGATGGGCCTGTAAAACCGGGTAGTGGTGTCAATAAAGAGCTTCCTCCTGTAGGAAATATTCATATTACAGGGATAGTAAATATTAGTGGTTTTATGGAATTCTTGGTTCTTCAGAATACTAGATTAAGCTTAGTATTAAATATGGCCAAAATCATTTCAAAAGGCATTTATCATACTAGCCTTCGCTATATGCATACTAGAGAATATCAGGTGAAGGAGGAACCCGTTTAATCGCCTTCTATCTTTTCTAATATAAAAGCCCCCTAAAAAAGGCGTAGTTCACATCCTCTGTAAACTCCCCTTTCTTAGGTGGCTTTTTTACTTTTCATTTTCTAATTCAAATAATTGAAGAATACGCGCTAAGTCGTCTTCAGAGAAAAATTCAATTTCAATTTTCCCTTTATTTTTCTTCTGTTTAATATGAACAGTAGTACCAAATCTTTCACGCAGAAATGATTCTTGCTCTTTTAAAAAGACATTTTTCACAGGCGCTTTTTCTTTTTTTGTTTCACGTGGAACATTCTCATTTAGTTGCTGAATTAATTGTTCCAGCTGACGCACGTTTAATCCGTCTTTAATAATTTTATCAACTATTGCTGGAAGCTTATCTTTATTTTTCAGTCCTAATAAAGTTCTTCCATGTCCCATGGATATTTTACCATCAGAAATATAATTTTGAACAGCCTTTGGAAGAGTCAATAAGCGAACATGGTTGGCAATATGGGGTCTGCTTTTACCTAAACGCTTTGCAAGTTCCTCTTGAGTAAGCTTTAGCTTCTTCATTAAAGTCTGATAGGCATGTCCTTCTTCAATAGGTGATAAATCTTCTCTTTGAAGATTCTCTAGTACTGCTAATTCCATCATTTGTTGCTCTGTTAATTGACGGACAACTGCTGGAACTGTCTCTAGCTTAGCTTCTTTAGCTGCTCGATATCTACGTTCACCAACAACTATTTCATAGCCTTTAATACTCTTTCTAACGATTATCGGTTGAAGAATTCCATGTTCTAGTATAGAAAGCTTCAATTCTTCAATCGCTTCCTCATCAAAGAATTTTCTTGGCTGATAAGGATTCGGACGTAATTCATTTAGACTTATTTCTTGAACATTTTCTTCCTTCTCAACATCTATTTTAGGAAAAAAGGCATCTAATCCTTTTCCAAGTCCTTTAGCCACTAGTAACCACTTCCTTCGCAAGGTCCAAATATACTTCTGCACCACGTGACTTTGGATCGTAAATGATAATTGGTTCCCCATGACTCGGTGCTTCTGATAATCGAATATTTCTTGGAATAATTGTTTTATAGACTTTGTCTTGGAAATACTTTTTAACCTCTTCAATAACTTGTAAACCTAGATTTGTTCTAGCATCTAACATTGTTAGCAGCACACCCTCTATGGCCAAATCATGATTTAAATGTTTTTGAACAAGTCGAACTGTATTTAATAATTGACTTAATCCCTCTAACGCATAATATTCACATTGAACTGGAATTAATACCGCATCTGAAGCAGTTAATGCATTAATCGTTAATAACCCTAAAGAAGGAGGACAATCTATTAATACGTAGTCATAGTTATGTTTGACTTCATCTAATGCCCTTTTTAATCTAACTTCTCTCGAAATAGTAGAAACAAGTTCGATTTCTGCCCCAGCTAACTGAATAGTAGCCGGAATAACATCCAAATTCTCTACATTTGTCTGTTTAATCACCATACTTGCTTCTAGATCATCGACTAACACATCATAGATACAATGATCAACATCAGCTTTTTCAATACCTACACCACTAGTAGCATTTCCTTGTGGATCAATATCTACTAATAATACACTTTTCCCGATATATGCTAAACAAGAGCCAAGATTGACTGATGTAGTTGTTTTTCCAACTCCACCTTTTTGGTTAGCAACAGTAATAATTTTACCCATGATGTCACCTACCTTTTATTCCATACTAGCTACGAAATATAAATCGACGCAAGATGGCTACTTAATATAAAATGATTGAACCGTTTATAGCTCATTTAAAACTATAAAACAATTTATTAGTAAAAAAACAGAATAGACTACAACATGGCTCATTTCCTACCTATTGTAATCACGTATATTATTTTATCATGAAAACTTCTAAATTTCGTTATTTTTTCTTTTAATCTCGATTAATGATGGAAAATGAAAAGAAACTCCTACAATAAAATAAGGGATAAAACCTTATTATTACAAGTATTTTTGGAGAATTTCTCTATTTGATTGGCCTAAAAATAATCATCGTAAATAAGCAATGGAGGTTTTAAATTTTTATTTGTGGTGTCCTTTGAGGAAAAAATCATCCTATAAAAAAGTGAGAATCAGCATAAATGGCTATTATTCTCACAAAAAATATGCTCTGTTAAATAAATATAATGACGAAAAGGAATTCTTAATACAAATGGAATTTAACAGAGCTCAAAATCTTCAAGGAAATATAAATAATTATGCTATATAAAATCTATTAACCTATTATTTCTTTTTTGGTATTTTAATCGTAAATTGGTAAAAATCTTCAAATTCTTCTTCTTGAGCATTCAGATTAATACCACTATCAGAAACCATATTTAATGATTGGCGGATTGTATTTACAGCTATCCGCATATCTTTACTAAAAGCCTTTCTTTTTGGCTTTGGCTTCTGCTTCGTCTGTTCGAGCATTCTCACTACACGCTCTTCTGTTTGCTTTACGTTTAAGCCCTTTTCAATGATTTCTTGTAAAAGCTGAATTTGTTTTTCGCGTTCTTTTAATGGAATCATCGAACGAGCATGACGCTCAGAAATCTCTTTATTTAATAAAGCTTCTTGAATTTCTTCTGGCAATTTAAGAAGTCTCAATTTATTCGCAACAGTCGATTGCCCTTTCCCTAATCTTTGCGCAAGGGCCTCCTGGGTAAGATTGTGCAGCTCTAATAATTTTCCATATGCAATTGCTTCTTCAATTGGAGAAAGCTCTTCTCTTTGAAGATTTTCAATAAGTGCAACAGACGCAGTTTCTGTATCACTCAAGTTTTTTATGATAGCTGGCGCTTCTTCCCAACCAAGCTTTTTCATTGCTCTCCATCTTCGTTCTCCAGCAATGATTTCAAATTTATCTTGCTCATACTCTCTAATTACTATTGGTTGAATAATACCATGGGTATGGATTGTACGAGCTAATTCTTCAATTTTTTCATCATCAAATACCGTTCTTGGTTGAAAACGGTTAGGAACAATCTGATGAATTGGGATTTTTCTAACTTCTTCACTGTTTCCCATATTCTCGATCTCCTCTTGAGCAGCATCTGCACCTAATTGACTAGCATCTTCTATTGGATCTCCTTTTTCGCCTAGTCCAAAAAATCGTGAGAAAGAAGGCTTCATCACCCTGCACCACCTTTACAAAACTCCCTATTAATTATTCTCTATATGAAACATTAATCCCTGCAAAGTCATCTAACTTATAGAAAGAAACTTCTCGAAATTTAATAGAATATGACAATTATAGGTATATTATATAGTAGATATGATAATTGATATAGTCCTAATCCTATGAATGATTATATCATTCTCTTTTCTCTTTCGTAATAGCTTAAAATTAATCGCCTATTTTTACTGTCTTCATAGTAAGATTCCACCCCTTATCATTCGACAAACTTCACTTTAAAGAGGGGTGGAAAAAAGAGTATCTTCGAAAGACGTGAAATTAGCTTTAAGACAGCTAACATTTCATCCCGCTAAATTGCTTAGGCTTTCCCTATTCGATTGGTTCCTTATTAGGAGTTCCTGGTTTTCTAGGATACTTTTTAGGTGTTGGCTTTTCCTTTGCGATTGTGATGATATTTCTTTCGCTTTCTTCAATTGGCAACAAAAAGGCGTGTGTTGCATTCACCTTTCCTCCTAATAGGTTTACAGCCTTTTTTCCAGCTTCCAGTTCTTCTTTGGCACTTGCTGCTTTCATAGCAACAAAAGTACCTCCAACCTTTACTAGTGGTAGACAAAGTTCACTTAAGACGGAAAGTCTTGCTACAGCTCTGGCCGTAACAATATCAAATGTTTCACGATACTCTTTATTTTGGCCAAAGGTTTCTGCTCGGTCATGAATAAAGTTAACCTCTTCTAACTCTAAAACGGACGCTAGATGCTCAAGAAAGTGAATTCTTTTCTTCAAGGAGTCAACAATTGTTACCTTTAAATCAGGAAAGACAATTTTTAAAGGAATACTTGGAAAGCCAGCCCCAGCTCCCACATCACATAGCTGTGCAGGATGATGAAACCCTTCATAGTAAAATCCAGCAGTAATGGAATCATAAAAATGCTTCAAATAAACATCTGATTTTTCCGTAATAGCTGTTAAATTCATTTTTTCATTCCACTCTACCAATGTTTCATAGTAGAGCTCAAACTGATTTATTTGCTTTTCCGATAAAGTGATTCCTTTATCGGAGAGCATTTGAATAAATTCTTCCGTATTCATGCATGAACCCTTTCTATCCAGAGATTAAACTCGAGCAATTTTCCCTTGTTCTAAATAAACTAATAAAATGGATATATCTGCTGGATTTACCCCAGATATTCTTGATGCCTGCGCAATGGACAATGGTCGAACTTTTTTTAATTTCTGTACTGCTTCTGTTGCAAGACTAGAGATAGCATCATAATCAATGTTCTCAGGAATTTTTTTATTCTCCATTTTCTTTAGTCTTTCTACTTGCTGTAAGGATTTCTCAATATAGCCTTCATACTTTATCTGAATTTCTACTTGCTCTTTTATATCTTCCGTTAATTCTATCTCACTAGGTGCCAGTCCTTCAATATGACTATAATTCATTTCAGGTCGCTTTAATAAGTCTCCTGCTCTTATGCCATCTTTTAATTCACTGCCGCCTTGTTCTTTAATAACGTTTTGAACTTGTTCATTTGGCTTTAGCATGACTTCGCTTAAACGTTGCTTTTCTTTTTCAATTAATTGCTTTTTCTCCGAGAATTTTGCGTAACGTTCTTCAGAAATAAGACCAATTCTATAGCCAATATCCGTTAAACGCAAATCTGCATTATCATGGCGAAGTAATAAACGATATTCTGCTCGAGAAGTTAAAAGACGGTAAGGTTCATTTGTACCCTTTGTAACTAAATCATCAATTAAAACGCCAATATATGCATCAGAACGACTTAAAATAACTTCTTCTTTTTCTAAAGCATTTAAGCCTGCATTTATCCCAGCCATTAATCCTTGCCCTGCTGCCTCTTCGTATCCTGAAGTTCCATTAATTTGACCAGCAGTATAAAGATTTTTGATTTTCTTTGTTTCCAATGTTGGCCATAGCTGTGTTGGCACAATTGCATCATACTCAATTGCATATCCCGCACGCATCATTTGCACATTTTCTAATCCTGGTATCGTTCTTAGAATTTCCTGTTGAACATCTTCAGGCAAGCTTGTGGATAATCCTTGCACATAAACTTCTTGAGTGTTTTTTCCCTCTGGCTCTAAGAAAATTTGATGTCTCGGTTTATCGTTAAATCGAACCACTTTATCTTCAATTGATGGGCAATAACGTGGTCCAGTTCCTTTAATCATCCCTGAGTACATCGGAGAACGATGTAAGTTTGCATCAATAATTTGGTGTGTTGTTTCATTTGTATATGTTAACCAGCAAGGAAGCTGTTCTGTAATAAATTTCGTTGTTTCATAAGAAAATGCTCTTGGAACATCATCTCCTGGCTGTATTTCTGTTTTAGAGTAGTCGATAGTATGACTATTTACACGAGGAGGTGTTCCTGTTTTAAAGCGAACTAAGTCAAAACCTAGCTCCTGTAAATGCTCTGATAATCGAATGGATGGCTGCTGGTTATTCGGACCGCTTGAATATTTAAGCTCCCCTAAAATAATTTCGCCGCGAAGATATGTTCCAGTAGTGACGACAATTGTTTTTGCACGATACGTAGCACCCGTTTTCGTAATGACACCTTTTGCAGCTTGATCCTCTACTATTAATTCTTCTACCATCCCTTGAATTAATGTCAGATTAGGTTCATTTTCTAATGTCTTTTTCATTTCATGTTGATACATATATTTATCTGCCTGAGCTCTTAGTGCACGGACTGCAGGTCCTTTTCCTGTATTCAACATTCTCATCTGAATATAGGTCTTATCAATATTTTTACCCATTTCGCCGCCAAGGGCATCAATTTCTCTAACAACAATCCCTTTTGCTGGTCCTCCCACAGATGGATTACAGGGCATAAAAGCAACCATATCTAAATTAATTGTTAACATTAATGTTTTGGCGCCTAGTCTTGCTGCAGCAAGTCCTGCTTCACAACCTGCATGGCCTGCACCAATAACAATTACATCATAATTTCCAGCTTCGTACTGCATCATGATGCCTCCTTCTTTCTAAGTCTTTCTTTTAGCTTGATTTCGAGGCTCTGTACTATTTATGTTAATTCTTTTATTTCCCCAAACAAAATTGCGAGAACAACTGATTAATTAAGCTTTCATGAACACTTTCACCAATAATCTCACCAAGTATTTCCCACGTTCTTGTCAAATCAATTTGTACAATATCGATTGGTGTTCCAGTTTCTGCGCCTACTATTGCATCACTAATAGCATTTAATGCTTGATTCAATAAGGAAATATGTCTAGAGTTAGAAACATAAGTCATATCACTTGCTTCAATGGAACCTTCAAAGAATAGGCTGGATATTGCCTCTTCTAATTGATCTACACCATTTTCTTCTACTAAAGAAGTCGTAATGACTTTTCGATTACCGGCAAGTTCTTTTACTTTTTCTAAATCAATCTTTTGTGGTAAGTCTGTTTTATTAACTATTACAATAAAATCCATACCTTCTGTTGCCTTAAAAATATTCTTATCTTCTTCTGTTAAATCATCCGCATAATTTAAGACAAGCAAAATTAAATCTGCTTCTCGTAGTACCTTCCGAGATTTCTCTACCCCTATTCGCTCTACAATATCTTCTGTTTCTCGAATACCGGCAGTATCCAGCAAACGAAGAGGAACTCCGCGCACATTTACATATTCTTCAATGACATCTCTTGTTGTACCAGGGATATCTGTAACGATTGCTTTATTTTCTTGCACTAAACTATTTAATAAAGAGGATTTCCCTACATTTGGTCTTCCCACAATAACGGTTGCTAGACCTTCTCGCAGAATCTTTCCTTGTTGTGATGTTTGCAGTAATTTTTCAATCTCCGTCTTAATATACTTCGATTTCTCGAACATCACTTGCTGTGTCATCTCTTCCACATCATCATACTCTGGATAATCTATATTAACCTCTACTTGAGCTAATGTCTCTAAAATTTCTTGGCGCAAATGCTTGATTAATTTCGATAATCTTCCTTCCATTTGTCCAAGTGCTACATTCATCGCTCGATCTGTTTTGGCTCTTATTAAATCCATTACCGCTTCTGCCTGAGAAAGATCGATTCTTCCATTCAAAAAGGCTCTTTTTGTAAATTCACCTGGTTCGGCAATTCTTGCACCATGAGAAGTAGTCAACTGCAATAAGCGATTCACCGAGGCAAGTCCACCATGGCAATTAATTTCGACAACATCTTCTTTTGTAAAAGTTTTCGGCCCTCTCATCAACGATACCATTACTTCTTCCACAACCTCATTTGTTGCTGGATCCATGATATGTCCATAATGTATCGTATGAGTTGCTACCTCACTTAACTTTTTATTTCCTATACTCTTAAAGAGCTTGTCTGCGATTTTTATTGAATCCGGTCCACTTAATCGAACGATTGCGATCGCTCCCTCGCCCATTGGCGTCGATATCGCAGCAATTGTATCTAATTCCATCTTTTTCACCTCAATTCAAAAAAATAATATCTATTTAAATGATTGTATTCACCTTTGACATGATTACAATAGATTAGATTAACATATCCACAAATGTAAAAAAAGAAAAAAATCCGCACACTTATCCACATTCATTTTTATCATTACTTACCATTTTATCTTATCCACATGTGAATAACAATAAAACGAAAAATAAAATTACAAAAGCAATGCCCTTCTTCTTACTAATTTTATGGATGCTTAGATCCAGTTTATTAGCTCCTATTACTTTTTTCTAAATCACTTTTAATCGATAACTCCTTTTGTTCCTTCTTTCATGGCTCTGCCTCCAAAACTAAATAACCAACGAACCATCCATAATGGGAAATAACCACTAACTTCTTTTAAAGGCAAAAAAAGAGATTGCCTCTTTCTTGAGAGACAATCTCTTTTTCTATCTATTTTTCATCTTAATCGGTGCAATAATTATATGCCTTTTCGCATCTTCTCCCGAAGAGTAAGTTTTTATTCCTTTGAAAGATACCAAAGCAGTATGAATTGTTTTTCTTTCATCAGCGGGCATCGGTTCGAGCGGAATCTCTTTGCCTATTTTAACCGCTTTATAAGCAATTCTTTCCGCTAACTGAATTAACGCCTGTTTTCTTCGTTCACGGTAGCCTTCTGCATCTAATAATACTTTTAAGTATTCTTTTGATTCTCTATTAATGACCAATTGTGCTAGATATTGAATAGAATTAAGGGTCTGCCCTCTTTTACCGATTAATAGAGCAATTTTTTCACCAGATAATTCATACAATATATTTCTGCCATTTTGCTTTACTTGAATCTTAACCGGAACGCCCATTTTTTCGCAAACATCTTTGAGAAATTCCTCTACTAATTCCACTGGATTTACTTTTTTCTTTACAATTACCTTTGCTGTTCTAGAACCAAAACCAAGAAATCCCTTTTTTCCTTCCTCAACAACAATGATTTCAACTTGATTCTTTGTTGTCTTAAGCTGAGCTAAAGCTGACTCCACTGCTGCGTCGACTGTTTGTCCTACGGCAGTAACTTCTTTCACTTCTTCGCTCCTCCTGCTTTGCTAGTTTGTCCAGCAGTTTTAATTTCAGGACCTTTGATAAAATACGTTTGAACAATTGTAAAGATATTCCCTACTACCCAGTAAAGAGATAATGCTGCCGGAAAATTAATAGCAAATACTAAAATCATCACTGGCATAATCCAAACCATCATTTGCATTTGCGGATTTGGCGGTGCTCCAGCCATTGATAATCTTGTTTGAATAAATGTTGTTACCCCAGCTATAATCGGTAGTAAATAGATTGGATCAGGCTGTCCTAAACTGAACCATAAGAAATCATGGGAAGCAATTTCTCTTGTACGAGAAATTGCATGATAAAATCCAATCAATATAGGCATTTGTACGATTAGAGGGAAACAACCCGCTAATGGATTTACTTTATTCTCTTGGAATAACTTCATTGTTTCTTCTTGAAGCTTTTGTTGTGTCTTTTGGTCTTTCGAGCTATATTTTTGCTGCAGCTCTTTCATCTGTGGCTGGATTGCCTGCATTGCCTTACTGTTTCTTGTTTGTTTAATCATAAGCGGTAAAATAACCAGTCGAACTAAAATAGTTACGATAATAATAGAGATACCATAACTACCCCCAGCGAATGCTGCTGTTTTAATAATCAATTGAGATAATGGATATACAATGTATTCATTCCAAATCCCTTCACTTTCAGAAGTTATTGGTTGATTAAACTCTGTACATCCTGTTAGAATGGTCATTAAAAAAAGTAGACCAACTATCAATAAAAATTTCTTATTCAAGCTGCAAATCCTCCTGTAATATAATTTTCGAATATTACTTAATAAGTATTGTAACCGATAAACGAATGGTAGGAAACGCTTTAATAGGATTTTCCCCTTAATTCTTTTTTGAAAGAACTTTTGCTATTTTCAAAATATGGATAAGACTCTTTTTTACTTCTTCAAAAGACATATCAGCAACAGGCTTTCTTACAATTATGACATAATCATACTTATTTTCCAACATGTCATCTAATTCAAGAAATGCTTGTCTTACATAGCGTTTTATCTGGTTTCTTTTTACGGCATTGCCGATTTTTTTACTAACAGATAAGCCAATACGAAAATGCACTTGTTCTTCTTTTTTCAATTTATAAATAACAAACTGTCGATTGGCAAAAGATTGCCCTTTTTTAAAAACAGACTGAAATTCTTTATTTTTCTTGATTCTAAATTCTTTTTTCAACGTTTATAACTCCTTCAATCCTCCAACTTACCTAATTTCCCAATAAAAGAAAGAATTAGATAGGCATCTTAACGTGAAGTAAACCAATCTATTGTAAAAAAAGGAAGGGTCTGTCCTTTTATGCAAGATCATTCCCTTCTCCTTTTAATTGAAAAAAGACCACTGACTTTTCAGTGGCCTAAGCTGATAATACTTTTCTTCCTTTGCGTCGACGGCGCGCTAAGACATTACGTCCATTTGAGCTGCTCATGCGGCTACGGAATCCGTGAACTTTACTTCTTTTACGTTTATTTGGTTGATAAGTTCTTTTCATTGTATATGACACCTCCCTGAGGAATAGCTGTTATAGACAGTCCTTACAATTATATAAACATAGGCAATTAATTGTCAACTATTCATTTTATTTATCTAATTTTATGGATCACTTTATTTAGTGATGTTCCTATCTTTTTAGGCCATTGCAATAGTATACCACATATTTTTCTATTCTACTTCATAATCCTTCCCAACATTTCTATTTCTTAACGAATAATTTTTACCAATTTGGATATTCAACAAAAATTTCATTTATCTAATTTTGAGCATTTTTAACTATCCTTTCGACGATTGTGGATAAATTTCGACGGTAATATTTTTTCCACAATAGTTATTTACAACTTTTCAACAAACTAATACCTTGTGGACATTTATTACTAACAACCTAATTGACTTGTGGATAAGATATTAAAAAGCATTGCAGTTCTTATAAATTTTTGTTATTATAGTTTTGTTTTCACATCTGAATAAAATCTGTGCATAACTACATTATCCACAATCTGTGGATAAGTTGTGGACATCTTATTCTTTGTGACTGAACAGAGTTTTCCACAGATGGTGGATACTGTCGAAATACCACTAATCTTCCTTATAATATATTTTTCCACATTAGAAAAGGACAACTTTCCTGTTATCTTGCCTATTTATATCAATATAGCGCAAGATTTTGTCCAAAGTCACGATTAGATGATTCCTTTTGCAGGAATTTGACGACTAAATACAGGAAGCAAAGAAAAAAATATCAACTTTTGCAAAAAAAATATTTAACACCTGTTTACGATTGCTGCTTATCGCATCCATTGATTTTAAATTTTTTAGCAAAAGTATTTCTGAGCGATTTTATCTTAAGGCTTTAAGGCTCTTTTTTTGTTTTTAATATTTTTTCAGAAACGATAAATTGAGTAATTTTAACCATTCCTATTGAAAATTATCTTTTTCTATACGTTTTAAGATAGATCATCTGCTAGGATGAACAGAGCTAATACAATTAACTTTGAGAAAAGGAGGCGAGGATACTTGAAGAATATAACGGATCTCTGGAATAATGCCCTAAGTACAATCGAAACAAAGATTAGTAAACCTAGTTTTGATACATGGCTTAAGCCTACAAAGGCTAATTCCTTGCAAGGAGATCTTCTAGTTGTAACAGCACCTAATGAATTTGCCCGAGATTGGTTAGAAGAACGGTACTCTCAACTGATTGCTGAAATACTTTATGAAATTACAGGAGAGGAACTTCTTGTAAAATTTATTATTCCTCAAAATCAAAAAGAAGAGGAATTCGATCAGCAAATTTCTACCAAACAAAAGAAAAAAGAAGAAGAAGTTACGGAACAAACTATTTTAAATTCCAAATATACGTTTGACACTTTTGTAATTGGATCTGGAAATCGCTTTGCTCATGCAGCTTCCCTTGCTGTTGCCGAAGCACCTGCAAAGGCATATAACCCTCTATTTATTTATGGAGGAGTTGGACTTGGAAAAACTCACTTAATGCATGCAATTGGTCACTATGTTCTTGATCATAATCCATCTGCTAAAGTGGTTTATTTATCTTCTGAGAAATTCACAAACGAATTTATTAATAGTATCCGTGATAATAAAGGTGCTGAATTCCGTGATAAATATCGAAATGTTGACGTTCTTTTAATAGATGATATTCAATTTCTTGCTGGAAAAGAATCAACACAAGAAGAATTTTTCCATACATTTAACACGTTGCATGAAGAAAGCAAACAAATTATTATCTCTAGTGATCGTCCTCCAAAGGAAATTCCAACACTAGAGGATCGCCTGCGTTCTCGTTTTGAATGGGGACTTATTACAGATATTACGCCACCAGATTTAGAAACACGGATTGCTATCTTAAGAAAAAAAGCAAAAGCAGATGGGTTAGACATCCCAAATGAAGTAATGCTTTATATTGCTAATCAAATAGATTCAAATATTCGCGAGCTAGAAGGTGCACTTATTCGTGTTGTTGCATATTCTTCTTTAATTAATAAAGATATAAATGCTGATTTAGCAGCTGAAGCATTAAAAGATATAGTCCCAAGCTCTAAACCGCGAGTAATAACCATTCATGATATTCAAAAAGTAGTAGGAGAGCATTTTCATATCAAGTTAGAAGATTTCAAAGCCAAAAAACGAACGAAATCCATTGCATTCCCAAGACAAATTGCTATGTACTTATCAAGAGAATTGACGGATTTCTCCTTACCAAAAATCGGGGAAGAGTTCGGCGGTCGTGATCATACAACTGTTATTCATGCCCATGAAAAAATATCAAAATTGCTTTTAACAGACTCTCTTCTTCAAAAACAATTAAAAGAAATAAATGAACTCTTAAAAGTTTAGATAGAATAATGTGTATAACTCGCCTTACTTTAAACACAGTCTATCCACATGTTGATAGACTGTGTTTCCTTGCTTAAATATAGTTATCCACATACTAACAGGACCTACTACTTGTACTACTATTTTTTTTAAAATATATTATTAAAATAAGCATTTAGAACTTACATTCAAAAATTATTTAAATCGGAGGATTAATTAATGAAATTCATCATCCAAAAAGACCATCTTGTTCAAAGTGTTCAAGATGTAATGAAAGCAATTACTAGTAGAACAACAATTCCTATTCTAACTGGGATAAAAATTGTTGCGAGTGAAGAAGGAGTAACATTAACTGGAAGTGATTCTGATATTTCCATTGAATCTTTTATTCCTAAAGAAGAAGGAGATCAAGAAATAGTTGATATCCAACAGCCTGGTTCTATTGTTTTACAAGCTAAGTTTTTTAGTGAAATTGTAAAAAAACTCCCTACCAGCCAAGTTGAAATTATGGTTGATAATTTACAAACAACAATCCGTTCTGGTAAATCAGAGTTCAATTTAAATGGACTTGATTCTGAGGAATACCCGCATTTACCACAAATTTCGGAACAAAATTCTATTAAAGTTCCTACAGATTTACTAAAAAATATTATTAAACAAACTGTTTTTGCAGTGTCCACCTCAGAAACACGTCCAGTGTTGACAGGTGTAAACTGGAAAATAGAAAACAATGATTTAATCTGTATTGCAACAGATAGTCATCGACTAGCTTTAAGAAAAGCAAAAATAGAAACAGAGGAAGAACAATCATTTAATATTGTTATTCCAGGAAAAAGTTTAAATGAGTTGAATAGAATTTTAGATGATCATGATGAGCCTGTTGAAATTTTTGTTACGGAAAACCAGATTCTATTTAAAACGAAACATATTCTATTTTTCTCACGCTTGTTAGAAGGGAATTATCCTGACACCAATCGCTTAATACCTACTGAAAGCAAGACGGATATTGTTGTAAACTCTAAAGAATTTTTGCAATCCATTGATCGTGCTTCCTTACTTGCACGTGAAGGCCGAAATAATGTTGTTAAATTTTCAACCATGAGTGATAATGTGATAGAAATTTCTTCTTTTACTCCGGAAATTGGAAAAGTAATGGAGGAATTAGTGAGTGAATCGGTTAGTGGGGAAGAATTAAAAATTTCTTTCAGTGCTAAATTTATGATGGATGCGTTGAAAGTTCTTGAAGGATCAGAAGTGAAAATTAGTTTTACTGGAGCGATGCGACCATTTGTTATTCATCCAACAAATGATGATTCTACATTGCAGCTTATATTACCGGTTAGAACCTATTAAAAGTTTTGGGTGTTCTGTTTAATGAACACCCAATTTTTCTTTTTACAGAGAGGTTGCATGAATATACAAAACGATTAATAAGTAAGTTGTGAGTGTGTTTTAACCTGCTCATTTCGACTATTCACGACTTATTTATAGAAATATTACACTTTTCTTTGTGTATCAATAAATTATTTAGTAGAATAGAAAGATACGATTAAAGTTGAGAGAGTGAAAAGATGAATAATCAAATTAAAATTGACACGGATTATATTACATTAGGTCAATTTCTAAAAGTAGCAGAGTTAATACAATCAGGTGGAATGGCAAAATGGTTCCTAGGAGAATACGAGGTATTTGTGAATGGGGAACAGGATCAGCGCAGAGGAAGAAAATTAAGAAGTGGTGACGAAATAAATATTCCTTCATTTGGCAAGTACACTGTTTTATAAAAGGGTGAAACCAAATGTATATTGATGAGTTGCTTTTGAGAAATTACCGGAATTATGAGGAACTGAATATTTCTTTCGAAAATAAAGTAAATGTAATTTTAGGAGAGAACGCACAAGGAAAAACCAATGTGATGGAATCTATCTATGTTCTAGCTATGGCTAAATCTCACCGAACCTCTAATGATAAAGAACTTATTCGTTGGGACAAAGAATATGCTAAAATAGAAGGTAGATTAGTTAAGGCACATGGGAAAATTCCCATGCAGTTAGTCGTGGCTAAAAAAGGGAAAAAGGCAAAGTTTAATCATATAGAGCAGCGAAAACTAAGTCAATATATCGGTAATATGAACGTAGTTATGTTCGCACCTGAAGATTTAAATCTAGTAAAAGGCAGCCCGCAAATTAGAAGAAGATTTATTGATATGGAAATAGGGCAAATATCACCAGTATATTTGCATGATATGAGCCAGTATCAAAAAATTTTACACCAGCGAAATACCTACCTAAAACAATTACAAACAAATAAACAAACAGACCATACAATGCTTGAAATACTAACCGAACAATTTATAGATATGGCAGTTAAAATTGTCGCAAAGCGTTTTGAATTCCTGCATCTGCTGGAAAAATGGGCGGTTCCGATTCATAAAGGAATATCTCGCGGGTTGGAAACACTAGAAATTCGCTATAAACCTTCCGTCGATGTATCAGAAGACCAAGATTTGTCGAAAATGAAGAGCATATACGAAGAAAAATTCCAACATTTAAAAAAACGGGAGATTGATCGAGGGATGACGTTATTCGGACCTCATCGTGATGATATGATGTTTTATGTGAATAATAGAGATGTACAAACCTTTGGTTCACAAGGACAGCAACGAACGACTGCATTATCAATAAAGATGGCGGAAATTGAATTAATTTATTCTGAGATTCGTGAGTATCCAATACTCCTGCTAGATGATGTCCTTTCTGAATTAGATGACTACCGGCAATCTCATTTATTAAATACCATTCAAGGGAAAGTGCAAACTTTTGTGACAACAACCAATGTTGATGGAATTGACCATCAAACGTTAAAAGAAGCTGCTACTTTTCAGGTTGAATCCGGAACGATTAAAAAGATTCAATAACTTTGAGGTGAAAAAGTGTACGTTCATATTGGAGAAAATATTCTTGTGCGAACTTCAGAAATTTTAACTATATTAGATAAACAGACAGTTGAGTCCTCTCCTATCTCAAAGGAATTTCTAGAACGACAAAAAGCAATGACCAATGGGAAAAGTTCCACTTATAAATCTATTGTGATAACGAAGGATACTATCTATTTTTCGCCGATTGCTTCTAATACGTTAAAAAAAAGAATAGTCCAGTTAACTATTCAAGAGTACTAATGATGCAAAATTAAATGAAAAAATTTTTTGATGTCAATAGAAAGTTAGGTGATCGATATGTCAACGGAACAAAATCCAGTTGAACAACAATCTTATGATGAGAGTCAGATACAGGTTTTAGAAGGCTTAGAGGCTGTTAGAAAAAGACCAGGAATGTATATCGGGTCAACAAGTGGCCGAGGTCTGCATCACTTAGTGTGGGAAATTGTCGATAACAGTATTGATGAAGCGTTAGCTGGTTTCTGTAATGAAATAAATATTATTATCGAACAAGATAATAGTATTACGGTTAAAGATAATGGTCGTGGTATTCCCGTTGGTATTCAGGAAAAAATGGGAAGACCAGCTGTAGAAGTAATCATGACAGTTCTCCATGCCGGAGGAAAGTTCGGCGGCGGCGGTTATAAAGTGTCTGGTGGACTTCATGGGGTAGGTGCTTCGGTAGTAAACGCACTTTCGACAGAATTAGAAGTTTTTGTACATCGGGATGGAAATATTTATTACCAAAAATACCAAAAAGGGGTTCCTGCTGCTGATTTAGAAATTATTGGTGAAACGGATACTACTGGAACCACTACACACTTTAAGCCAGACGGCGAAATTTTCAAGGAAACATTAGAATATGACTATGAAACATTAGCTAATCGCGTTAGAGAGCTTGCTTTCTTAAATCGTGATATTCGTATTACGATTGAAGATAAACGTGAAGGATTGGAAAAAAGAAAAGAATACCATTATGAAGGTGGTATAAAATCATACGTAGAGCATCTAAATCGTAATAAAGAGGTCCTTTTTGAAGAACCAATTTATATTGAAGGAGAAAAAGACGGGATAACAGTTGAAATCTCTTTCCAGTATAATGACGGGTATACCGGTAATATTCATTCATTTGCAAATAATATTAATACGCATGAAGGTGGAACTCATGAAGCTGGCTTTAAGACAGCCCTCACCCGTGTAATTAATGATTATGCAAGAAAGAATAACTTATTAAAGGAATCAGATACGAATCTTTCGGGTGAAGACGTAAGAGAAGGTCTTGTTGCAATCGTCTCTGTTAAACATCCAGATCCACAGTTTGAAGGACAAACAAAAACCAAACTAGGAAATTCAGAAGTTCGTACCATTACAGATACTGTTTTTTCTGAACACCTTGAGAAGTTCCTTTTAGAAAATCCTACGGTGGCTCGTAAAATTGTTGACAAAGGTCAAATGGCTTTAAGAGCAAGGATTGCTGCGAAAAAAGCAAGAGAATTAACTCGTCGTAAAAGTGCTCTCGAAGTTTCGAGCTTACCAGGAAAATTGGCGGATTGTTCTTCAAGAGACCCGAAAATTAGTGAACTATTCATAGTAGAGGGAGATTCTGCTGGTGGTTCTGCAAAATCAGGTAGAGATCGTCATTTCCAAGCAATCCTGCCGCTAAGAGGTAAAATACTTAATGTTGAAAAAGCTAGACTAGATCGGATTTTATCTAACAATGAGGTTCGTTCCATGATTACTGCAATTGGAACAGGAATTGGGGATGATTATGATATATCCAAAGCGAGATATCATAAAATTGTTATTATGACAGATGCCGATGTTGATGGTGCTCATATTCGAACATTATTATTAACCTTTTTCTACCGTTATATGAGAAAGATTGTAGAAGCTGGTTATATTTATATCGCGCAACCGCCACTATACAGCATTAAACAAGGGAAAAAGCTAGAATATGCATATAGTGATAAACAATTACAAGAAGTTCTAGCTACATTACCAGCTACCCCTAAACCGAATATACAGCGTTATAAAGGATTAGGAGAAATGAATGCAGAGCAGTTATGGGATACAACAATGGATCCTGAACACCGAGTACTTTTACAAGTAAGTTTAGATGACGCCATTGAGGCAGATGAAACATTTGAAATGCTAATGGGTGATAAAGTAGAGCCACGCAGAAACTTTATTGAAGAAAATGCGACCTACGTTAAAAACCTAGATGTTTAAAGATAGGAAAAGAAATTTGGTGCTGATTAGATTGGCACCTTGTGTGTTTCTTTAGAAGTTAGTTATTCCTATTAATCATAAGGAATTCGATTAGATATTCTTTTTCTAAAAACACTTTTTGTCAGGAAGAAGATGATCTAATTGTTTCTTAAGGAGGTTCCTTTACATGGCTGATATGCCAAATTCTCAAATTAAAGATAGAAATATAAGTAAAGAAATGCGTGATTCCTTTTTAGATTACGCGATGAGCGTTATTGTTTCTCGTGCTCTTCCAGATGTACGAGATGGACTAAAACCTGTACACCGACGTATTTTATATGCGATGCATGATCTTGGAATGCATTCTGACAAGCCGTTTAAGAAATCGGCCCGTATTGTTGGGGAAGTTATCGGGAAGTATCATCCACATGGTGATAGTGCTGTTTATGAGACAATGGTTCGTATGGCTCAGGATTTTAACTATCGCTATATGCTTGTTGATGGGCATGGTAACTTTGGATCTGTAGATGGTGACTCTGCCGCAGCGATGCGTTATACGGAAGCAAGAATGTCAAAAATAGCAATGGAGCTATTACGTGATATTAATAAAGATACAATTGATTACAAGCCAAACTTTGATGGAGAAGAAAAGGAACCAGTAGTATTACCTTCTCGATTCCCTAACTTACTAGTGAATGGTACAAGTGGGATAGCGGTCGGAATGGCTACAAACATCCCTCCACATCAATTAGGAGAAGTAATAGATGGAGTCCTTGCTGTAAGTAAGAATGCTGATATTACCATTCCTGAATTAATGGAAATTATTCCAGGACCCGATTTTCCAACTTACGGAATGATCGTAGGTAGAAGCGGAATTAGAAAGGCCTATGAGACTGGCAGAGGTTCCATTATATTAAGAGCACGAGTGGAAATTGAAGTGAAGCCTAGTGGTAAGGAAGTTATTATTGTGAAAGAGATTCCTTATCAAGTCAATAAAGCAAGACTAGTAGAGCGTATTGCTGAATTAGTCCGCGATAAAAAAATTGATGGAATCACTGATTTACGAGATGAATCGGATCGTAATGGAATGCGCATTGTAATTGAAGTGCGAAAAGACGCAAATGCCAATGTTTTATTAAATAATCTATATAAGCATACGGCTATGCAGACGAGCTTTGGTATTAATCTCCTTGCACTGGTTGATGGGCAGCCAAAGGTACTTAACTTAAAACAATGTTTAGCTCATTATCTGGATCATCAAAAAGTTATTATTCGCAGAAGAACAGAATTTGAATTAAGAAAAGCTGAAGCTAGAGCTCATATACTAGAAGGGCTGCGCATCGCTTTAGATCACTTAGATGAAGTAATTAGCTTAATTCGTAGTTCCCGAACCACGGATATAGCGCGTGAAGGATTAATGACGAACTTTAATCTTTCGGAAAAACAAGCTCAAGCTATTCTGGATATGCGTTTACAAAGATTAACTGGATTAGAAAGAGAAAAAATCGAAGATGAATATCAAGAATTAGTTAAGTTAATTGCTGAATTAAAAGCTATTCTAGCGGATGAAGAAAAAATCTTAGAAATTATTCGCGAAGAGCTTCTAGAAGTAAAAGAGCGATTTAACGATACACGTCGTACGGAAATTATTGCTGGTGGAATTGAAAACATCGAAGATGAAGATTTGATTCCAGAAGAAAATATCATTATAACCTTAACTCATAATGGTTATATTAAGAGACTGCCAGCATCTACTTATCGAGCACAAAGACGTGGAGGAAGAGGAATTCAGGGCATGGGTACGAATGAGGATGACTTCGTTGAACAGTTAAGCTCAACATCTACTCATGACACTATTCTATTCTTTACTAATAAAGGGAAAGTATACAGATTAAAAGGGTATGAAATACCGGAATTCAGCCGTACTGCTAAAGGTATTCCAATCATTAACCTTTTAGGTGTGGAAAAGGATGAGTGGGTCAATGCAATTATTCCTGTTTCAGAATTTGTAGATGATTGGTATTTATTCTTCACTACAAAAGAAGGAATATCTAAACGTTCTCCATTATCATCTTTTGCTAATATAAGAAATAATGGACTAATTGCTGTTAACTTAAGAGAAGGCGATGAGTTAATCTCTGTACGTTTAACAGATGGTTCAAAGGAAATTATTATTGGTACGAAAAACGGCTTGCTTATTCGCTTCCCAGAGACAGATGTACGTTCTATGGGTAGAACAGCAACTGGCGTAAAAGGTATTACTCTATCATCTGAAGATGAAGTGGTAGGTATGGAAGTTCTTGAAGAAAATTCAGAAATACTGATTGTAACTAAGAAAGGTTACGGAAAAAGAACACCGATAGATGAATATAGAGTTCAAGGTAGAGGCGGAAAAGGTATTAAGACATGCAACATTACCGATAAAAACGGAAATCTTGTATCGATGAAAGTCGTTACCGGTGAAGAAGATGTAATGATTATCACAACAGGTGGCGTTTTAATCAGAATGGCAGTAAGCGATATTTCTACAATGGGTAGAAGCACTCAAGGAGTCCGACTGATTAAATTAAATGAAAGTGACAATGAATTTGTTGCAACTGTTGCGAAGGTAGAAAAAGAAGATGAAGAAGTGGAAGATGTGGAAATGACTGAAGAAGGTCAACAAGCATCTTCAGAGAATGACACGGATTCAAACGAATAATGAATAATATGGTGGAGAGATGTCTTAAAGGAAAACCCTAGAGACATCTCTTTTTTTATGAAAATCAATTCATATAATTTAAATATATAGTTAATTTTAGGAGTAAAGGATGAAATTAATGGGTTACAATTCAAAAAAAATACTTTAAAATAGTAAAAAAGTCCGTTTTTTAAAGGGTGGTTTCCAATGATTGTTAAAGTTAGAGCATTAAAGCCAGGCAGTATTTTAGCAGAAGACATTTTTATACGAACAAACAGACCAATAATTACTGCAAAAACGGTTTTAGCCGAGGAGCATATCAGGATATTAAAAGCTTTTTTAGTAGAAGAAGTAGCAATTGAAAATACACAATTAGATGGTACACAAATTATTCAGTCATCTTCATCTTTTCCTAAAGGAGAGAGAAAGGATGTGGAAAGTGGCTTTATAGATCTTTTTTTACATACAGTTCAATTGTACAAAAAAGAATTTATTTCTTGGCAGTCTGGATTCTCTGTAAATATAGCCAATATTAGAAATATAATTTTACCATTGTTAGAAGAGTTAGAGCATGTCTCAAAAGAAATATTTTCTCTTTATCATTTATCGAATAAGAAAGAATATATACATCAGCATTCTATTGCAGTTGCAATTATTAGCGCATTTATTGCTAGGAAAATGAATTACAGCTACAGAGATACGATCCAAGTAGCATTAGCAGGTTGTTTAAGTGACGCGGGAATGGCTAAGATTGATCAACGGTTATTATACAAGACTGAGCCTTTAACAGAGGAAGAGTTTGATGAAGTCAAAAAACATACAAGATACAGTTTTGAAATGATTCCTGAGCATAGCTTATTGAAGAAAGAAACACGTCTTGCGATTTACCAACATCATGAAAGAATTGACGGAAGTGGATATCCGCTGGGAAATATAGATACGAAGATACATGCGTTTGCTAAAATAATTGGAGTTGCCGATACTTTTCATGCAATGACATCAGAACGTTTGTATAGAAAGAAACAATCTCCTTTTCGAGTAATCGAACAAATGCGGCAAGATCACTTTGGTAAATTTGATTTAACGATATTACAAGCATTAAGTAATGCTATTACTCAATATACAATTGGGAGTAAAATTAGATTATCCAATGGCGAAAAAGCTGAGGTTTTATTTAAGGAAGGGAATGCTTCCACTAGACCGTTAGTGAAAATAGTGGAAAGTGAAATGATTCTTGATTTAGAGAAAAATAGACATTTGTTTATTGAGGAAATTTTAGAGGAATGATAGTAAGTAAGAAGATAGACAGCAAATAACCAATTGTAATAAAAATATTATTTTTTTATAAAATAAATTTTAAAAAACTATTGCATATAAATATAAACGTTGCTATAATAATACAAGTCAGCAAGAGAACATTAAATGATTTTAAAAAATATATTGACTAAACAACTAGAAATATGTTATCATTTAAAAGTTGTCTCTTACGAGA
>NZ_JBPCEP010000019.1:0-87222 GCF_050971705.1 Niallia sp. M35 | reverse complement strand
TTTCAGTAAAAGACCAGATCATCCATCCATCAGTTTAAAGGCAAGAGCGTCTACTGCAACATGGAAACTTGTCTTTTACTCGATTTCTTTAGTTTCTGTTTGCTTGTCAGTATCTAGTAAATTATTAACGAAACTTGACATCTAGACACAATTCTTTCAATGTATAAAGTAATAAATAATAATAGGTGAAAAAAATGGGAATTAAAACATTGTTAATTGCTCCTTATCCTGCATTGGAGCATGTGATGGAAGAATGCATAAAACTAGAGCCTGACCTTAATATGAAAATTGAATTGGCCAATCTTCAAGAAGCAATTCCAATTGCAAAAGAGGCTGAAAAACATGGTGTTGAGGTTATTATAAGTCGTGGGGGAACCGCGCAATTAATAGAACAGGAAGTGAATATTCCAGTTGTTGACATACATGTTTCTGGTTATGATATGCTCCGTGTTTTGACCCTGGCAAATGATTATCCAGGCAAAAAAGCGATTGTCGGTTTTTCTAACATTACAATTGGAGCGAAGGCGATAACGGACTTGTTAGAAATACCTATTGAGGTATTTACAATCGAAGATGCTATTGAAGTTGATCCATTAGTCAATCAATTGAAAATGGATGGATATCAATTAATTATTGGAGATGTTATAACTCGTGATGCCGCCGCTAAATATAATCTAGAAGGAATACTAATACAGTCAGGCAGAGAGGCAATATTTGAAGCAATTAAAGAAGTGAAGAGCATCTACCGAATGCTGAGAAAGCAGCGTTTTCAAATGAGTATTATGCAAATGATTATAGAAAGACAGTTTTCGGATGTCATTGTAATGACTCGTGATGGAAATATTGTCTATGAAAATTGGAAACGATTTAGGGAGTCCCCGCTATCGGTCAAAAAAATGATAAATATAATTCAACAAAAAAATGATAATAAAGAAGAATTAGATATCATTGAAACGGATCAGCATAAACGAGTAAAACAGATGGTGATTCCTATAAAGGTAGAGGGGGAACTTCATTATTTATTTGCTTTTTCTTTTATGAAAGATTTAGTACCGGATAACTCCTTACATATTATAGATATACAAACTCCGCCCGTTATCCTTTCGAAAAGTGATAGTATGAAAAGGTGCATAGAAAAGATTCAAAATAATCTTAGTAGTTATGGTTGGATACTTATTGGGAAATCGGGTACAGGAAAAAAGTTAATCTCCAAATGGATTCATTTTCAAAAAAATAGAGGGAATGGTTTTTTGGCTGTTATGTCTGCCAATGCATTTATCAATATGAACCAACAGTTGGATCCTGATATAAAAACAATTTATTTGAATGAAATAGAGATGTTAAGCCATGAAGAGTTAAGGATATTTGTTGGAAAAGTTAAGCGTAATTACAATAATGGCATCACAGTTATAATAGCGATAGAGACGTCAGACGTAAATAGGTATACTGCTCTTCCTTATCTTGAATTTATACGAGTTGATTTACCAATTTTGGTTGAACGTAAAGAGGACATCAGACCATTAGCGACCCACTTTTTAACTGCATTTCATGCTGAATTTGGCACTTCAGCGATCAAGATAAAGGAAGATGCATGGAAAGTATTGGAATCCTATTCATGGCCAGGAAATGTCGAAGAATTATATATACTTATTCATGATGCTGTTAAGGAAGAAAAAGGATTTGTAATAGGAAAAGGGCTTATACAACAGCTACTTGGGGATCGGTTGAGTAAAATGGAAATGTTTGATAATGAATATTTACAAGGTACATTAGAAGAAATAGAAAAAAGAATTATTGATGCCGTCATGAAAGAAGAAAATTACAATCAAACAAAAGTTGCTGAAAGACTCGGGATTAATCGAACAACTTTGTGGAGAAAGCTGAAACAATAAAAGTTTCAGCTTTTTTATTTTTTGTTTCATTTTGCAACGTTTTATACTAATTATATTGTGGTAATAGGTGAAAGCAGTTACAATTTTAATTGTAAACGATTACTTGTTGTTTAAAATTGAAACATATAAAAAGGAGTGTTAAAATTATGAAGATTAAAGAAACGTTGGATCGGATTCCTGGAGGGATGATGGTAGTTCCGTTGTTAATTGCAGCATTATTAAATACATTTGCTCCAAATCTTCTGAGAATCGGGAATTTTACAGAGGCTTTATTTGTTAATGGATCATCTACTTTAATTGCATTATTTCTATTGTGTACTGGAGCTCAAATAAATGTAAAATCATTTGGGGTATCTGTTGGGAAAGGGGCAACATTATTAATCACAAAATGGGTTGTTGGTGCAGCCTTTGGATTACTAGCATATCTGTTTGCTGGAGATAATGGTCTTTGGTTAGGTTTAGCTCCTATTGCAGTAATTGCCGCGATGACAAATAGTAATGGAGGCTTATTTGTTGCTTTAGTTGGGCAATACGGAAGTAAGGAAGACAGAGCTGCTTATTCCTTATTAGCTCTTAATGATGGACCATTTTTAACAATGGTTGCTCTATCCATTTTTGGTGCAATGGGATTTGTGGACGGTTTATTTTCTTTTACTTCTTTTATCTCTGTACTTCTTCCAATCATAGTTGGTATGGTATTAGGTAATTTAGATGATAAAATGAGAGATTTTTTAGATAGTGGAAGTTCTATGTTAATTCCATTCTTTGCTTTTTCTCTCGGGATGGGCATCAATTTTTCTGCCATTCTAGAAGGTGGATTGGCTGGTATTATTCTAGGATTATTAACCGTTTTTGTAACCGGAACTGCTGGTTACTATGTGTTTAAGCTTTTAAAATGGAATCCGATTGTTGGGGCTGCTGAGGGCTCCACAGCTGGGAATGCAGTTGCAACACCTGCAGTAATTGCCGCTGCAAATGCTAGTTTTGCATCGGTGGTTGATATTGCAACAGTACAGGTGGCCGCATCAGTGGTGACCACGGCAATACTGCTTCCAATCTATGTAGGTTTCTTAGTGAAAAGATTAGAAAAAAAGGGATATAAGTTTGAGGAACAAGGTATCAAAATGTAAGATAAGGATGTGTTCGACGTGAAAAACAAAATGGGGATTATTGCTGATGATTTAACAGGCGCAAACGATTCTGGTGTGCAGCTGGCGATAAAAAAGTTATCTACTAGTGTTGTATTTGATTATACAAATTCATCTAAAGAGATGGCTTCAGATGTTCTAATAGTAGATACGGACAGTAGAGCGAGAGCAAAAGAGGATGCATATAAGGCAGTAGTAGAGGCAGCAACCTTTCTCAAAAGGAATGGGTATAAACATATTTATAAGAAGGTAGATTCCACATTAAGAGGCAATTTAGAGGCAGAACTTGCAGCGCTAGAATCTGTTTATAATCCAGATATGGTTGTTATTGCGCCGGCCTATCCTAAAATGAGGCGTCAAACCATCAATGGGCACCATTTTGTAGACGGTAAAATCATTACAGAAACCGAATTTTCCAATGATCCGAAGACACCTGTGCAGGAATCATTTTTGCCTAAACTTTTAAATTCGAAGAATAACAGGAAAATTACGTTGTTGAATAAGGAAGTTTGGCATAAGTCTAAAGAGGAGATAAACAACCTTATACAATCAGCCTTAGTGGAAGGGAATAAATGGTTTGTTTGTGATGCTGCAGCTGAAGAAGATCTTATAAATATTGCTAAACTATTTTCTGAGCAAAATAAGTCGATTATTTGGGCAGGGTCTGCTGGCTTGATAGAATACCTGCCGGAAATGCTGCATTTGATACCTTCATCAGTAAACGAACAGGAAGATATGGAAATCCAAACTACTTTGATTGTATCTGGAAGCTTATCTCACGTAACGAAAAAACAATTATTCAAGGTTGATAGATTGCAAGATTCCTATTTTATGCAGGTTGACCCTGTAGATTTAATAAATGGTAGCTATAGGCTGGATGAGTTTATGGAAATAGTCCAGCAGAATAAAGAACATCATCATTTTGTTCTTTATGTGGAAGCGGATGATGACAACAGAAAGCGTGCCATTGAAGCAGGTAAGATGCTTGGATTAAGTAAACATGATGTTAGTGCAGCAATATCAAATGGTTTGGGTACCATTTCAACCCATATAGTAAAAAATGTTCCTTTTATTAAAGGGTTAGTTTTAACAGGAGGAGATACTGCAAAGGCAGTATGTCGTGCGCTGGGAGTAACAGAAATGGATTTATATATGGAAATTGAGCCAGGACTTCCTTTTGGAAAAATTAGAACAGAAACGAATAGCTATTGGGCTGTAACGAAAGCAGGAGGCTTTGGCCAAGAAGATTCCTTAATAAAAGCATTAGAGTTTTTAATTAACAATAGAAGGGTGATAGTATGAGTAATGTAAAACCAATTGTAGGGATAACAATGGGAGATGCAGCAGGGGTAGGTCCAGAGATTATTTTAAAAAGCCTTGGTAAAGAGGAAATGTATACGATTAGCAGACCATTGGTGATTGGCGATAGTAAGATTTTGAATAGAGCCAAACAATTCGTTAATAGTGATTTAGCTATCCAAAATATTTCCGTCGAGGAAATTAACGAAATAACCTATGATTATGGCACTGTTTATTGTTTAGATTTAAATTTATTGGATGAAACACTTCCGGTAGGGAAAGTGGCTCCAGAAGCTGGAAATGCGGCATTTCAATATCTTGCTAAAGCCATTGAGCTTGCAAAAGAAGATAAAATCCATGCAATATGTACAGCGCCACTAAATAAAGAGGCGTTGCATAAAGGGGGGCATAAATATCCAGGCCATACAGAAATTCTAGCTGACCTTACTGGTACTCAAGATTTTTCTATGATGCTGTCTGCTCCGAATTTAAAAGTTATTCATGTTACAACACATGTTGGAATTCTTGATGCGGTTAAGATGATTAATCCCGAACGTGTCTATCATGTTATTAAACTTGCTCATGATACTTTACAAAAGGCAGGTATTTCTAATCCGAAAATTGCTGTTTGCGGCATTAATCCACATGCTGGTGAAAATGGATTATTTGGTTATGGAGAAGAAGAAGAAAAAGTAATTCCTGCTGTAGAAAGAGCACAAAAAGAAGGGATAGAAGCAGTTGGTCCACTTCCGGCAGATACATTATTTTTCCGTACGGTACGTGGGGATTTTGATATTGTAGTAGCAATGTATCATGATCAAGGACACGGTCCAGTGAAAGTATTAGGATTAGATGCCGGAGTAAATATTACCGTTGGTTTGCCGATTATTCGAACAAGTGTAGATCATGGAACGGCATTTGATATCGCAGGAAAAGGAATCGCGGATGAAAAAAGCTTGATGGAAGCAATGCGACAAGCTGTAGAACTAGCTCCTAAATGACATCGAATTTATTCACCCAAGAAGATCCATTTATTAACTTGTTAGTGTATTTGATAGATAAATAAAGCGAAGCTTTATCTTAACTTCATCATTCAGTAATTCTCCGCATCTCAAGCTGCTGAATTTGAGGAAGCTGGATATGGGAGCTCGATATAAAAATGCGAAATTGCAACTAACCATCAGTGGGATAAGCAAAAATACTGATGGTTAGTTTTATTTATAAAGCGGAGGATTTTTCTTTTCGTCTATATTCAAAAGGAGTGTAATTTGTTTCTTTTTTAAAAAGTTTGGTAAAGTAGGAGTAATTTCCATATCCGACTTTATCTGAGATGATATGTACTGGTAATGTAGTTTGAATGAGTAGCTCCTTAGCGATGTCTACTCTTTTTTTTGATGATATAGTTTACAAGAGAGAGTCCTTTTTCTTTCTTAAAAATTCTTGTTATATAATCTGGGCTTAAGTATACAATCTTTGCAATATTATCTCTTGTAATATTCTCATGATAATGTTCATCAATATAGTCACAAATTGTATTTACAACGTTTTTCTGAGAATGAATAAAATCTATGTATTGTAGCGAAATATCAACTAAGTAGGTAATATAAATTATCATATCATTGGGTGAACTTGTGGAGAAAAAAATACATGTTCCAAAATCGGTCTATTTGACAGAATGGGAAGATTTCGCCAAAATGCTATATGGGGAGGTAAGATTAGGTTTCCCTGATTTTATGATGGGAGTAATGAATCAACAAGTATTAGATGCAATTAGGGAGTCCAGTAGAGAACCAGGAAAAAGGATAGCTCCTTAAGAAGCTGAAAGGGCTAGTATTTGTTTAATTCTCCTAATAAAGGATATAATAACCTAGACAGCAATTCTACATAGATTAGTATTCGATTATTAGAAGGAGAATTTATTATATGAAG
Organism: Niallia sp. M35; assembly: GCF_050971705.1. Lineage (NCBI taxonomy): Bacteria > Bacillati > Bacillota > Bacilli > Caryophanales > Bacillaceae > Niallia > Niallia sp. M35. The sequence continues at coordinate 80,954 of NZ_JBPCEP010000019.1, read as the reverse complement.
TTTAAAAATTATCTTGTCTTTAATGTTTCTGTAATTATTTTATTAGTGATTGTGTTAGTAGGAGTATTTGCACCAGAAACGCTTGAACAAACTTCAGCTAGTGCACAATCTTTTATTACAGATTCTTTTGGTTGGTATTATTTAATTGTCGTCACGTTTTTCGTGATAATATGTTTGTACTTATTATTAAGTCCGGTAGGGAGAATTAAATTAGGTAAACCTGAGGATAAGCCTGAATTTTCCCGAATAGTATGGTTAGCGATGCTTTTTAGCGCGGGAATGGGAATCGGACTTGTGTTTTACGGGACTGCGGAACCACTTAGTCATTATGCTATTAGTTCACCTACAAATGAGGTTGGCACAGAACAAGGCATGAAAGATGCAATGAGATTTACTTATTTTCATTGGGGAATTCATGCATGGGCAGTGTATGGAATTGTGGCATTAAGTCTTGCTTATACTACCTTTCGCAAGGGAGGAAAGACGTTAATTAGTTCGACCTTAAAACCATTGCTAGGTAATTCTATGGATGGACGATTAGGAAGAATCATTGATATTATCGCTGTTTTTGCGACAGTTACTGGAATAGCGACAACACTAGGATTCGGTGCTGTGCAAATAAATGGAGGGCTTTCCTTTCTTTATGGGATTCCTTCAAGTTTTTTAACTCAATTCATTATTATCGTAATAGTTACCATCTTATTTTTACTTTCAGCTGTCTCAGGATTAGGGAAAGGAATTAAGATCCTTAGTAATATGAATATGATATTAGCGTTTATCTTGCTTTTATTTGTATTTATTTTGGGAAATACAGTCTTTATCCTCAATTTATTTACAGATACATTGGGGACGTATTTACAGAATTTAGTGCGCATGAGCTTTCGCATTTCTCCTTTAAATGGTGAGAATCGTCAATGGATAAATACTTGGACCATTTTTTACTGGGCTTGGTGGATTGCATGGTCACCGTTTGTCGGAATTTTTATTGCTAGAATTTCCAAAGGAAGAACCATTCGTGAGTTTGTTACCTTTGTCTTATTTATTCCCTCAATAATTGGGTTTTTATGGTTTACAGTATTTGGCGGTAATGCGATGTTTATCGAGCATAAAGGATTAGGTACTATTTCCACTTTTGCAACGGAAGAAACATTATTTGCTCTTTTAGAACATTTTCCTCTTAGTGCGGTACTATCTATTTTAGCTATTGTATTAATTGGTGTGTTCTTTATTACCTCAGCAGATTCAGGTACATTTGTTTTAGGTATGCTTTCTGCCAATGGAATTCAGAATCCGAGCAATAGAATTAAAGTAATTTGGGGACTCTTACTTACCTCTATTTCGCTGGTCTTACTTTATTCAGGGGGATTAGATGGTTTACAAAATATGATGATTATTGCCGCTCTCCCTTTTTCCGTTATTATGATCTTAATGACGGTAAGTTTATTGAAGGAAGTGCATCGGGAGAAAGCAGAATATGAATCGAAGTGGAAAAAGAAAAAAGGCTCGATGTGATATCGAGCCTTTTTTCTTCTTAATCTTCTTTATCTTTATTAAACCATAACGGCTCATAATCATCGACTTCGCCATTATAATTGATTAATATTTCTTCGCCAGCTTTTATATCCTTATAAGCATAATAGTCAAATGTATGCTTATCAAAATTAATTTCATATGTTGCATTTGGTTCATAGGAATGGTTAAAAAGCATGCCGTATCCTAGAACAACAGCACTGTGGTTAATCCCATATTCATAAACATAATCTTCTAGTACTGTTCTTTCGATATATTTGTGCTGCTCATTTGGATATGGAACAACGGGAGCTTCATGGAATAAAGTACCTTTTTTGATATCACATGTAGCAAACACGCCTCTATTGAATTCTCCATCACTTAAGGGAGATGTTTTAATTTCAATCATAATTGATCACCTACAACTCTTTCTAAAGTATACTGCTATATCATACTCTAACATTGTTTCTATTATTTAGGAAATAAATAAAAAAATTTTTTATAAAAAAGAAATATTTCTTGTAATAAATTGACTTTTTAGCTAATAAAGGTTTGAGGATTAATAGTGTATAATGAGATAATATCCATTATGGAGTATTTTCCTTAAATGATTTCAACATAGTAAGGTGATGGCGTGTTAATAAACCTGAAACAAGGATGCTCGTAGTTTCTTATAATAAATAACATAAAAGGGTAAAGAACAGGAGAAAAAATGAAAAATTATAAAATGCTTATTCAATATGATGGCGGCCGTTACAAAGGATGGCAGCGTCTGGGAAATGGAGACCAATCCATTCAAGGAAAAATTGAAAATGTCTTAACAGAAATGGTAGGAGAAAAGATTGAAATTATAGGTTGCAGCAGAACAGATGCAGGGGTGCATGCTTTATCTCAAGTTGCCAATTTTAAAATGAAGAAAGAGATGACGGAAAAAGAAGTAATGAATTATTTAAACCACTACTTGCCGAATGATATTAGTATCTCAAAAGTACAGATCGTTCCTGATCGCTTTCATGCCAGATATAATGCAAAGGATAAAACGTATTTATATAAAATATGGAATAAATCGTATACCCATCCATTTATGCGTAAATATAGCATGCATGTAGAGAAAAGATTAAATCTAAAGAAAATGGAACAAGCAGCTGTCTATTTTGTGGGGAAACATGATTTTACAGCTTTCTCCAATGCTAAATCAAAGAAAAAGTCAATGGTGAAAGAAGTATACTATGTTGATATAAAAGAAGTAGACGGATTTATAGAAATTCGCGTGAGCGGCGATGGCTTCCTTTATAATATGGTCAGAAAAATAGTTGGTACATTGATTGAAGTTGGCCTAGGAAAAGTCGAAGCGGATACTATTCCAGCAATTTTGGAAACAAAAGATCGTAGTCTAACAGGCATGATGGCAGAAGCGAATGGATTATTTTTGGAAAAAGTAAAGTTTTAATAGAAGTGAAGACGAGCAAGTAGTTATTTCTGAACTACTTGCTTTTTTTGTATCGTTTTAATAGTTAGGGAACACTAGTGAGGGACAGAGTGATCGAATTAGTTCAGACTTTAGCGGCAAGAGATATACAAAGAAATTCACTATATGACTTTTAAAAATAAATTTTATACTATATATGTGAAAAGGTTTGCTTAAAAAAGAATGATTTGACGAATAAAAGGATAATTATATAAGATACAGAGATTTGTCACATCCTAAGGAAATAAAATAATTTTTGCATGTTGATATGAATTTATTTGGAGGAGGAAATTTTAGATGAATTATGCTGATGACAGTCTTATGCTTCATACCGATCTCTACCAAATTAACATGATGGAGACCTATTGGAGAGATAGGGTACATGAGCGAAAAGCTGTATTTGAACTTTATTTTCGCAAGCTGCCATTTGGTAATGGCTTTGCTGTTTTTGCTGGTTTAGAACGGATTTTATCTTATATAAAAAATTGCCGATTTACAGATAGTGATATTGATTATTTAAGAAATGAAGTTGGCTATAAGGAGGATTTTTTAGATTACCTAAAAAATGTTACTTTTTCAGGAGACATTTATTGCATGCAAGAAGGAGAGCTAGTATTTGCTAATGAACCTATTCTCCGTGTAGAAGCTTCACTTGCAGAAGCGCAATTAGTGGAGACTGCATTGTTAAATATTGTTAATTATCAAACGCTTATTGCCACGAAAGCTGCGAGAATGAAGCAGGTTATTGGCAGTCAAACGGCGATGGAGTTTGGGACAAGAAGAGCGCAGGAAATGGATGCGGCGATTTGGGGAACAAGGGCTGCCTTTATCGGAGGATTTTCTGCAACTAGTAATGTAAGGGCTGGTAAGATTTTTGGCATTCCTGTATCTGGTACACATGCCCATGCATTAGTTCAAGCGTATCAAGATGAATATGAAGCTTTTAAGAAATATGCGGAGGCGCATACAGACTGCGTTTTTTTAGTGGATACATATGATACACTTCGTTCCGGTATACCAAATGCCATAAAGATTGCAAAGGAATTTGGTGATAAAATTCATTTTAAAGGAATTCGCTTAGACAGTGGAGATTTAGCCTATCTTTCTAAGAAAGCAAGAGCAATGCTCGATGAAGCCGGGTTCTACGATGCGAAAATTATCGCATCGAATGATTTAGATGAGTATACAATTATGAATTTACAGGCAGAAGGAGCAAAGATTGATATTTGGGGAATTGGAACCAAGCTGATAACAGCGTTTGATCAGGCGGCATTAGGAGCTGTGTATAAATTAGTAAGCATTGAAAATGAATCAGGTGAAATGAGGGATACGATAAAATTATCTGGAAATCCGGAAAAGATATCTACACCAGGGCAGAAAAGAGTATATCGAATTATTAACAAGGAAAATGGTCATGCGGAAGGGGATTATATTACCCTCGCATCTGAAGCCATCACACAAGAGCCTTTAAAAATGTTTCATCCTGTTCATCCTTATTTAAATAAGGTGGTAACAAATTACCAGGCAATTGAATTACATCATCCAGTTATAAAGAATGGGCATATTCAAATAACGCCGCCACTATTAACCGATATTCAAAAAAAGGTCGAGGATAACCTAGAGTTGTTATGGAATGAATATAAAAGAACGCTCAATCCGGAAGAGTATCCAGTTGATTTAAGTAAAGCTTGCTGGGAGAACAAGCGCAATTATATAGAGAAAATGAAGGAAAAGACGAACCCAATTTAAAACAGAAGGGAAGAAAATATGGTGAGAAAAATAGGGGTTTATGGATCATCCTTTGATCCCATTACAAATGTTCATCTTTGGACGGCCAGTACAGTTGCTCATCGATGCAAGTTAGATAAAGTCATTTTTCTTCCTTCTTCGAGCAAAAGAAGAGATAAAACAATGGAAACAGCTGATGAACATCGTATAGAGATGGTTAATATGGCAATAGCTGACAATGATAAATTTGCATTCGATGACTATGAAATGAAGCAAGATGGCTGGGAAATCTATACGTATCACACGATGAATTATTTTAAAAAGTTACTTCCAGAAGACGAGGTATATTTCATTATGGGAGCCGATTTACTTGTTGATATTGGTCAAGGTAAATGGACCAAAGGGGAAGAATTAGTAGCGGAAAATCGATTTATCGTTATGGCTCGAAATGGGATTGATATGCTTTCCACGATCAGCCGCTCACCACTTCTTCGCAATCATGATGATGGGAAGACCTTTCACTTGTTAGATAAGGGACTGTCCATGGAAATAAGCTCTACTTATATACGAGAAGAGTTTTCAATGGGGGGAGAACCAAGGTATCTTTTGCCAGAAAAGTGTTATCAATATATAAAGAAAAATAAGTTATATCAATAAACCATTCTAAAAAAAGCATAAAAAAGAACAAAATTAATAAGAAATTAGTAATTGATGAATACTGAATAGTCTGATAGAATGAAGGCAAATCTAAAGGCTATGTGTAACTGGCGAAATACGGATAACCGTAGGGGAGCACATAGTGTCGTATGCCGTTCGCCTGGGCAGAGGTAAGGGAATGAACTCCTTGCCTTTTTCTTTTTTTACTATTGCGGTTGAAAAAGGGATGCAGGATGTTCCAAGCTTACAAAGAATATAATTGATGAAAAAGGGAGCAATGGAGATGAGCACTACGACTGTTAAAGAAGTAAAAACAATTAAAACGTTAAATAATATTGCAGCAAGTGGACTAAACGTATTTAAAAAAGGGAATTTTACAATGGATGATACGTGTGCCAATCCTGATGCGATACTTTTACGCAGCTTTAATATGCATGGGTTGGAATTGGGAGATAATTTAAAGGCAATAGCACGTGCAGGTGCAGGAGTAAATAATATACCAGTTGAACAATGTACTGCAAAAGGAATTGTTGTATTTAATACACCTGGTGCGAATGCAAATGCCGTAAAAGAGATGGTGCTCATGTCATTAATGGCTTCTTCCCGAAATTTATTTGAAGGAGTGTCATGGGCCAAAACCCTTGTTACGGAAGGGGATCAAGTTCCAAAACTTGTGGAAGCAGGTAAAAAACAATTTGTTGGTCATGAAATTAAAGGAAAAACACTAGGTGTAATTGGCTTAGGTGCAATTGGTGCTCTCGTAGCAAACGATGCTCTTGCTCTTGATATGGATGTTATTGGGTATGATCCATTTCTTTCTGTTGATACTGCCTGGAATTTGTCACGTAATGTCAAGCGAGCAATGACATTAGATCAATTATTTGCAGAGTCTGACTACATTACGGTTCATGTTCCATTAACAGAAGACACGAAGGGCATGTTTAATAAAAAGGCATTTTCCTTAATGAAACCAGGGACACAAATTCTAAATTTTTCTCGTGGAGAGCTAGTGAATGAAATAGACATGGCTGTTGCATTGGAAGATGGAAAGATCGGACGCTATATAACAGACTTCCCAAATGAAAATGTTCTCCAAATGAAAAATACGATTGCAATTCCACATCTTGGAGCATCTACAGGAGAATCAGAAGAAAATTGTGCAGTAATGGCAGCGCGTCAAGTAAAGGATTTCTTAGAAACCGGAAATGTTAAAAATGCAGTAAACTTTCCGAATGCATCTATCCCCTATGCGGGGAAACGTCGGGTGACGGCCTTCCATTTAAATGTTCCTAATATGGTTGGTCAAATGACACAAGTCATTTCTACTTATCAGTTAAATATTGCTGATATGATAAATAGAAGTCGAGGCGAGTATGCATACACGATGATAGATATTGATAACCAAGTAGCGGATGAGATTGTTCCTCTTTTATCTAAGCAATTAAAGGAAATCGACGGAATTGTAATGCTGAGAGTTATCTAAATACGTAATATAGGAAATAGACATGATAGGCTCTAAGGTGAAATGAATTTTTTGCCGGAGTCTATTTGTATATAATTGGATCTTGCTAGATTTGAAGTAGAGTGCTAAATGGTTCTCCCTATAGGATGGAAACACGTTTATTAAATTAGAATTTTTATAGTAAAAAGGGCTGTCCTATAAGACAACCCTTCAGTTTGTCGACAAAAGATTTTGGAGAAGTGGAATTGCATTTTCATGCGTTGCTTGGAGTGGAGGGGGTGAGACTCCTGTGGGATTAGCGAGACAGCCTGAGACCCTACAGGCTGAAGGCCGAAGCGGCTCAGCGCGAGCCTCACGGAAAGCGAACCCCCCGGAGCGGAAAGCAATACCTTGATTCAAAGAATAAAGTTTCTTTACTCAAACTTCCATTTCCAAAATACCGGAGTTTGTTTACAGTCAGAAGGGCTGTCCAACAGGACAACCCTTTTGCTTAATACGGTTTATTTAAATAACACACTTACTGACTTATGTTCATAAACGCGGCTGATGGCATCACTTAGTAATTCAGCAATAGATAACTGTGTAATCTTGTCGATTCTTTTTTCTTCCGTAAGTGGAATGCTGTTTGTTACAATCAATTCCTTAATTTGTGATTCTTGAATCATATCAATAGCTGGTTCAGATAAAACAGGATGAATACAGCATGCGTATATGTCTTCAGCGCCATTATCAAGTAAGGCTTTCGCGGCAGTAGTAATTCGATAAGAGGTATCCACTATATCGTCTATAATAATTGCCGTTTTTCCTTCAATATTACCAACAACGTTTACTTCGCGTGGACCGAAATCTTTTGGGCCTCGTTTATCGATAATAGCGATAGGTGCTTTTAAGCGGTCTGCGAGCTCACGTGCACGAGTTACGCTGCCGTGGTCTGGGGCAACTACAACAACATCATGTGAAAATTCTTTCGTATTTAAATAATCGGCAAGGAGCGGGATACCTACTAATTGATCAACTGGGATATTAAAGAAGCCTTGTGTTTGTGGTGCATGTAAATCTAAAGTTATCACACGGTCTGCACCAGATTTTTGAATTAAATTGGCAACTAGCTTAGCGGTAATGGGCTCTCTTGGCTGAGCTTTTCTATCTTGACGTGCATATCCATAATACGGAATAACAACGTTAATAGTGTTAACAGAAGCTCGTTTTAACGCATCTATCATGATAAGCAATTCCATAATACTTTGATTTACTGGATCACATGTAGATTGAATAACAAATACTTCGCAGCCGCGGACACTTTCTTCAATATTGATTTGAATTTCACCATCACTGAATTTTTTGACTGTACATTTTCCTAATTCGGTACCAAGATGATCCACGATTTCTTGAGCTAGTTCTAGCGACGAATTGAGTGCGAAAACTTTTAATTTGGTTCCTTGATATGTATTGGGCATGAATGCTTCCTCCTATAATTTGAACATTCTTAGTGATGATTCATTTTCCTAAAGATACTTCTATCAAATATTGTAGGTTACTGATATTTGCATTGCAACCTAATAATAGTTTTTTTTCTTAATGAAACATCTTTCTCTTGCAAGTGGGAGCAATAGAATAGTATTAATACTTTATAGTCCAATAATCTGCTTTTCCAAACCTAAAATGAAAGATTGTTTTTTAAAAGAAACTTTTGCAATTCGATAAATACAGAGATTCGTGTATCTTGTCTTAGAATGTGCTAAACTATATTTCGTTAACTCTTGTTACATAAAAAAATTTAAATAGTATAACTGAAAAGAGAGTGATTAAACATGCAGCAAGAAACATTGTCTAGAGGATTGAAAAACAGACATGTTCAATTAATTGCAATTGGAGGAGCAATAGGAACAGGGCTTTTTCTAGGGGCTGGTAAATCAATCCACTTAGCGGGCCCATCTATTCTATTTGCCTACATCATAACTGGTATCATTTGTTTTTTGATTATGCGAGCACTAGGAGAGCTGCTTTTATCTAATCTGGAATATCATTCCTTCGTAGATTTTGTAAATGACTATTTTGGCAAAAAAGCTGCCTTTGTAACAGGATGGACGTACTGGTTTTGTTGGATTTCGATTGCAATGGCAGATTTAACTGCTATCGGCTTGTATACAAAGCTTTGGTTTCCTCATGTACCTCAATGGTTACCAGGTTTTATTGCTTTAATTGTCTTACTTATTATGAACTTAGCTACAGTAAAGCTTTTTGGAGAGATGGAATTTTGGTTCGCTTTAGTTAAAGTTATTGCCATTATTGCATTAATTATTATTGGCTTCATTATGATAGTAAAAGGCTTTTCAACAGATGCGGGTCCTTCAAGCTTTACCAATCTGTGGAATCATGGCGGCATGTTTCCTAATGGAATGAATGGGTTTATTCTTTCTTTTCAAATGGTTGTTTTTGCTTTTGTAGGAATTGAATTAGTAGGGCTTACAGCTGGGGAAACTGAGAATCCTGAAAAGGTTATTCCAAAGGCAATTAATAATATTCCGATAAGAATTTTAATTTTTTATGTGGGGGCATTGCTTATTATTATGAGTATTTACCCTTGGAATGCCATTAATCCCGCTGAAAGTCCTTTTGTTCAAGTATTCCTGGCTGTTGGGATAACAGCAGCGGCAGGAATTGTGAACTTTGTCGTGTTAACTTCCGCAGCATCAGCCTGTAACAGTGCGATTTTTAGCACAAGCAGAATGATGTTTGCGTTGGCAAAGGAAAAGAATGCACCAGAATCTCTTGCTAAATTAACAAAAAATCAAGTGCCATCAAATGCGCTATTCTTTTCTGTGATTGTCGTGTTAATTGCTGTTATTTTAAATTACATCATGCCAGAAGGCGTATTTACGTTAATCACAAGCATATCGACCGTTTGCTTTATCTTTATTTGGGCAATTACTGTTCTTTGTCATTTAAAGTATCGTAAATCACGCCCAGTACTAGCGGCAAAAAATAAATTTAAAATGCCACTCTTTCCATTTGCAAATTATCTTATTCTTCTTTTTCTAGCGTTTGTCCTTGTTGTATTAGCGCTTGCTGAAGATACAAGAGTTGCATTATTTGTTACACCAGTCTGGTTTATCTTGTTATTGGTGATTTATCAAATTAAGTGGAAACAATCTGCAAATTAATAGATTTCTTTTAAAAATAGAGCCTGAAATTGATTTACATATCGGTTTCAGGCTTTGTTTTTTTGAGTGGCAAAAGATTTGAAAAAATCAAAAAAATATATTGACAAAATCTTCAATAAAATGCTATTATATTCTTCTTTTGAAAAGGAGGGAGAAGCATTGATTAAGGTTAAGGGAATCAATAAATCCTTTAAGGTTGCGAAGAGGGCAGCAGGTCTTCGAGAAGGACTGAAAGCTCTTGTTTCAAGGGAGCATACGATTGTCCATGCATTAAAGGATGTAAGTTTTACAATAAATCCTGGAGAAATTGTGGGGTATATCGGTCCAAATGGAGCAGGAAAATCAACGACGATTAAAGTAATGAGTGGTATTCTAGTACCAGACAGCGGCGCTTGTGAAATTATGGGCTATACCCCTTGGCAGGATCGTGTAGAATATGTGAAAAATATTGGCGTAGTTTTTGGGCAGCGATCCCAGCTATGGTGGGACGTCCCAGTAATTGATTCATTTGCCCTTTTAAAAGATATTTATCATGTATCAGACAAGGACTATAAGGAAACACTCTCGTTATTAATGGAAACACTCGAGTTAAAAGATATCATACATTCACCAGTAAGACAGCTCAGTTTAGGGCAGCGGATGCGTTGTGAAATTGCTGCTTCTCTTATCCATAATCCACAAATTCTCTTCTTAGATGAACCTACCATTGGTCTTGATGCAGTAAGCAAGATAGCAGTAAGAAATTTTATAAAAAAAATCAATAAACAAAAGAACGTAACGGTTATCCTGACAACACATGATATGTTTGATATCGAAGCACTATGTGACCGCGTTCTTCTAATAGGAAAAGGGAGCCTGTTATATGATGGGAATTTGCAGGAATTAAGAAGCCGTTTTGGCTCCCATCGTACCATTACTGCAGACTATAAATCTAGCAATGCACCAATTGAAATTCCAGGAGCCGATATTCTTTCTTGGACGGAGGAAAGAGCCATTTTAAGTGTAGATACATCGGTAATTTCTGTCTCGGAAGTTATTATGCAATTGTCTCATTCTCTGGATCTTGTCGACGTTTCTGTAACATCACAGCCGATTGAAGATATTATTGTACAGCTTTATAAGGAGTACGAAATATGAGGATAATTAAACCATATGTGGCTGTGTTAAGATTACGATTATTAAATGGGATGCAATACCGGGCAGCCGCTTTAGCGGGAGTGGCTACACAGTTTTTCTGGGGATTTATTTATATTATGATTTTTCAAGCTTTTTATGCACAAACGATGGGAGAACAGCCGATTTCCTTGGAAGAATTAGTTACTTATTTATGGTTGCAGCAATCTTTTTTAGCGTTTATTATGCTATGGTTTCGTGACAATGAATTGTTTGATTTAATAACGACAGGAAATATTGCCTATGAGTTATGCAGACCAATTGGGATTTATGAATACTGGTTTAGTAAGTTATTAGCGCAGCGGTTAGCAAGTGCGCTGCTAAGGTGCTTCCCCATACTATTACTGGCATTTCTCCTTCCGTCTGCTTATCGGCTAATGTTACCGCCAGATTTAAAAACATTTATATTATTTTGTATTTCCCTCTTATTAGGATTGTTCGTATTAGTGTCTATTTCTATGTTTATTTATATTTCCGTTTTTATTACGCTTTCCCCAATGGGATCTCTGTTAGTATTTGGTGTAGTAGGGGAGTTCTTTGCTGGAATGGTAATACCTATTCCGCTTTTGCCAGAGTGGCTTCAGCAAATTGTTTACCTTCTTCCCTTCCGATTAACGGCAGATTTTCCGTTTCGAGTCTATTCTGGTAACATTCCGAACAGCGAAGCAGTTGAAGGAATCATGATTCAATTAATATGGCTGGTAGCACTTGTGTTTCTTGGGAAAATGGCATTACATAAAGCGATGAAAAAAGTCATTGTACAAGGAGGGTAAATATTATGCGCCTTTATTTTCAATACCTTCTGCTATTATTTAAATCACAAATGCAGTATCGAACGTCTTTTTGGCTATTGTCATTAGGGCAGTTTCTTGTTCCCTTTTCTGCCTTTGCTGGATTATATTTCTTGTTTGAAAGGTTTGGGCAAATTAAAGGCTGGGATTTTTATGAGGTTGGTCTTTGTTTTTCTGTCATTCATATGGCTTTTGCATTAAGTGAATGCTTCGCAAGAGGATTTGATAATTTCTCCAGTCTTGTTGCCAGCGGTGATTTTGATAGATTGCTTGTTCGACCAAGGACGACTTTTATACAAGTGTTAGGTTCGAAATTTGAATTTACAAGAGTGGGAAGGTTATTGCAGAGTGTTATGGTTCTAGGGTGGGCTTTATTTAATCTAGCAATTGATTGGAACATAATGAAGTGCATCACCCTATTGTTAATGATTTTAAGTGGTGTTTTTATTTTTACAGGAATATTTATTTTGGCAGCGACTCTTAGCTTTTGGACCATTCAAGGATTGGAGATTGCTAATATTTTTACCGATGGTGGCAGGGAAATGGCTCAGTATCCATTAAATATTTATCAAAAATGGGTGACGCGTTTTTTTACTTTTGTTATTCCTTTTGGCGCTGTCAATTATTTACCTTTGCTTTACCTCCTTGGTAAGGGAGGAGAAGCAGAATGGTTATATATGCTAACACCGCTGGCAGGTATTCTATTTATCCTTCCTTGTATTCTTGTGTGGATAGTTGGTGTGCGTCACTATCGGTCAACCGGTTCGTAATATGGAATGTTTCCTAATCTATTAATGGTGGTATAAATCTAGTAGATAAATATATACATCATGAAATAATGGGAGGCGTTTTAAAATGAATAAAGATTCAAACACAAACCCTGCAGGCAAAACTCATCAGCCTGACGAGAAGAAACAAAAGGATGAAGCTTCAAAAGGATTGAAAGAAACGCATGATCAAGCAAATGATAGTTTAACAGAAGGAACAATTGATAAGAAAAAAAACAAAGAATAACCATTTTAAACTTTAAGAAGATGGAGAAAACGAGGAATCGTTTTCTCCATCTTCTTTATGTCACTAAATAATAGATAAGGGGGCAAGAAGAGGATATAATTATAGCGGCAAAAATAAAGTAAAGAAAGGTTGTTGGAATGAAAAAAAGATGGAAGATATTAATTGGCTTTTTGGTTTTGTTGCTTATCCTATTTGGTGCCTATCAACTAATGAACGCTCGATCTTTTCAATTATTCGGTGGATTAACCGATTATGTAAAGACAAAGGAGAAAGTAGTTGCTTTAACATTTGATGATGGACCTACTAAAAATGTAGATGATATTCTGTCCTTACTAGATGCTTACGATGCAAAAGCAACTTTTTTTCTAATTGGAAATGAAATAGAAAAAAATCCTCTTTTGGCAGAGGAAATTGCGGAAAAAGGACATCAACTTGGAAATCATACATACTCACATGAGCGTATGATATTTAAGTCGCAAGCTTTTATAAGGAATGAAGTAGAAAAAACAAATCAATTAATTGAAAAAGCTGGTTATACAGGTGAAATAGACTTCAGACCGCCTAATGGAAAGAAGCTAGTTGGGCTTCCTTATTTCTTGAAACAAGCAGAAATAGATACGATTCTATGGAACATGGAGCCTGATACGTATTATCAGACAGCAGAAGACAAGATAAACTATGTGAAAGAGTCAGTAAAGCCAGGGTCCATTATTTTGATGCACCCAATGTATGATAAGACAGGGCAAGAACGAAAAGCGCTAAAAGGAATTTTAAAAACACTAACAGAAGCTGGGTATACATTTGTTACGGTTAATGAACTTCAAGAGATGGCAGATAGCAATAATTAATTGTTAAATAGCAAAGAGAAAAAGGTATGTGGATTTTAGCCAGATACCTTTTTTTATGAATGAAATACCTTAGCTTTCACGTTTCACTGCAAAGGGTGGATGCTCCATCCAGCCATTTTTAATCATAATTTTAGCAGCATCTTCTGTAAATAAACCTATCTGTGTTAATGCTCTTGTATACATAAAGGCAATATCATGCCGACCATTTACAGCTATTGAGTTTCCAAAGGATCTGATTTTCAGCGAAAACATATCCATTTTATGAAATAACATTATTTTATCCGAAAAAGGAGAAACGGTTGATGTTGTAATTAAGTGATCAAGAAACGATGGTGTTGGTAAATGATCATTATGTAGTTTTTCCATATACTGTTCAACATGTTTATCGGTAAAGTTCTTTCCTCTTATAAAGAGTTCTCGAATCTCTTCTTGTTGGACAACCTGACTAAATGCCATTATCAATGCTTTACTCGCAACATTGTTCTCGATATTATCGTAAAGATGTGCTATTTCTAAAGCATGTAAAGATCTCACATGTCCAAAATACCCATTTAAAAAATCCTTCTGAACAAACATTTGACTTTCAGGAATGGGAATAATAGGCGGTTTACGGGTGAAGCCCTTTTTCATTAATATTTCCTTAATTTGCTCTATTAAACGTACGGTAGAACTCATACAATATTGGAAAAATTCTTTTACATCCTTTCGAAAAACAAGGGGAATAGCTACGTTATAAATGCTTATTCCAGCCTTAGCGGCATACTTAAGATAATGAACATAGTATTCATCTTCAAACAAACGAGGAGCATGAAGGTTTACATCTTCTTCTAGGGAAAAACCCTTTGGCAATGGAAAATTCTCCTTTGAAAGTATTTCTGCTGATATAGATAAAAATTCTGTGCTCAACTTTAAGGCATTTTTCAATAGCTTTTTAATATCAGAATCCTCGACATGCTGAAGGAAATAATGGAGAAAACATTTTGACATGCTGTTGCCCATATAAGTTGCCCAAAGTTTACCTAATTCCGCTGATGTTAGCTTTTCACTTAGGTCAGTTTGTTTTAAATCTATATTCAATGGTTTTGGTCTCGCGTCCATCTCAAAAAACTCCTTTAGTTGGTTTTGTTTTAGTATTCACAGACATATTTAATCGTATGCTAAATTTACCTATTAATATTGAATCAATTTTTTAGCTTTTTCCTTTTTATAAGGGAAGACCTTTCACTCTATGTACCAATCGTTTAGAATAATTACAGAAAAGAAAACTTATGGGAGTAGAAAATGAAAATACTAATAGTTGAAGATGATAAAACAATTGCTTCTGGTTTAGATTACAGTTTACAAAGTGAAAATTATGAAACAATTATTTGTCATGATGCCAAAGGTGCGAGAAAAACGATAGAGGCAGAGCTTAACCATATCGATCTATGTTTATTTGACTTGTCTCTGCCAGATGGTTCTGGTTATGAATTATGTGAGCTTGTGAAAAGTAAATCAGATAAGCCCGTTATCTTTTTAACGGCATTAGATGATGAAGTTAATGTAGTAATGGGACTTGATATGGGGGCAGATGACTATATTACTAAACCGTTTCGCCTGAGAGAGCTTCTTTCAAGAATAAAATCTGTATTGCGCCGCTACAATGTACAGCCCCAAAATACTACTTTCATCGAAATCGACGATATACGTATTAATACTTTGGAAGGAAAGATCTATAAAAAGGATGAAGAAGTAGTAGTCACGGCCCTGGAATACCGGTTATTTTTGATATTCGCCAATAATTTAGGCCAAGTTTTAACAAGGACACAGCTATTGGAGCGAATCTGGGATGTTGCAGGGGATTTTGTTAATGACAATACCTTAACAGTTTACATTAAAAGGCTCCGCGAGAAATTAGAAGATAATCCCCAAAAGCCAACCATTATAAAAACTGTCCGTGGTCTTGGTTATAAGGTAGGTGACTAGTAATGCTTCGTAATCGGGAATGGAAAGTACTGATACTTATTTTAGCAATCATAAGCATAGTAGCGATTATATATGCGCTTACCGTCTTTTCTTTCGCTGTGGCCGCATATTTGCTTAGCGTTATCAGCATTATTTTTATTAGCTTTTTTTTATTTACAAGATTCCGTTATAAGGAAATAGAAAACCTTTCGAGCTACTTACAGCGAATAAGTAATGGAGATGAAAGTCTGGACATCCGCGACAATGTCGAAGGTGAATTAAGTATTTTAAAAAATAATATCTATAAAGTTACCTTAATGCTTTCTGAACATAGCTCACTTCTTCGTCAGGAAAAATTGAAACTGACAGATGCAATTTCTGATATCTCTCATCAATTGAAAACACCGCTGACTTCCATGGTGGTAATGACTGACTTGTTAAGCAATCCCCATCTAGAGGAATCAAAACGGCGTGAGTTTACGAATAATATCTCGATACAGCTGGAAAGAATGGAGTGGTTAGTTTCTTCTTTGCTGAAATTATCGAAAATGGATGCTGGGACGATTCCTTTTAAAAAGGAAAAAGTAGTTGTGAAAGCACTAATTCATAAGGCGGTTGAACCAGTATTAATTCCGATCGATATAAAAGAACAGACTTTGCAGATTACTGGAGATGATAGTGTTACATACATAGGTGATTTTAACTGGACAGTAGAAGCAATAATAAATATTTTAAAAAATTGTGTAGAACACACCGGAGAAGGTGGACAAATACACATTAGTTTCGCAGAAAATGTTTTGTTTACAGAAATAGTTATTCACGATAACGGCAAAGGCATCGCTAAAAAAGATTTACCTTATATTTTTAAACGATTTTATAAAGGGGAAAATGCTAGTGAAGACAGCATCGGCATAGGCTTAGCAATGGCCTATAGTATTATAAAAAGCCAGCATGGGGATATTGAAGTAAGAAGTAAGATAGGAAAAGGAACTACTTTTCATATTAAATTCTATAAACAAGTGATTTAGTGAAATTGAATTATGGATGATAGCGGAAATTAGAATAGATGAAAAAGAGAATTCGTTTTACTGTGGGGAGGCGTTCATTAAAGGAATGAACGCCATAATTTGTTCGGATGGAAGGGGAAATGGTGTTCATAAAGAGGATGAAAGCCAAAATTGGTTGGGCAGGAAGGAAAATGGTGTTCATAGAGGGAATGAAAGCCAAAATTGGTTCGACCGGAAGGAAAAGTGGTGTTCATAGAGGGAATGAAAGCCAAAATTGGTTCGGCAGGAAGGGAAAATGGTGTTCATAAAGAGGATGAAAGCCAAAATTGGTTTGACCGGAAGGAAAAGTGGTGTTCATAGAGGGAATGAAAGCCAAAACTGGTTGGGCAGCAAGGAAAAATGGTGTTCATAGAGTTAATGAAAGCGGGAATTCGAAAAAGTAGTGTTCAACCAAAGAACCCCCAATATCAATAAATTAACACAAAAGAGCTATAAACCATTTAAAGTGACTAAATTGTCACTTTAAAGTCACTCAATAGTCACTTTAGACAGGTAGACTAAGAGCATCAAGTAATTGGAGGGCGAATAAATGGAAATTTTAAAAATAGAAAATCTGTCTAAAGTATATGGAAAAGGGGAAACAGCTGTTAAAGCATTGGATAACGTATCCTTTTCTGTTAATAAGGGTGAGTTTGTAGCGATAATTGGACCATCTGGGTCAGGGAAATCGACTTTGCTTCATATGCTAGGTGGGGTAGATAGACCAACAAGTGGAAAAGTTTTTGTAGATAATACAGATATTTATCAATTAAATGAAACACAATTAGCTATTTTTAGAAGAAGACAAATTGGTCTTATCTATCAATTTTATAACTTAATCCCCATTTTGTCGGTAGAAGAAAATATTACGCTGCCTCTTCTATTAGATAATCACAAGGTAGATAAAGAACAATTTAATCGCATTGTTTCGATATTAGGTCTGCAGCAAAGATTAGATCACCTGCCTAATCAATTATCTGGGGGACAGCAGCAGCGTGTATCCATTGGACGAGCACTTATCAGTAATCCCGCAATTATGCTGGCAGATGAGCCTACAGGGAATTTAGACAGTAAAAATAGTGAAGAGATTATGGAACTATTAAAAATGTTTAATAAAACCTATAATCAAACACTTATTGTAATTACTCATGATGAACGGATTGCCTTACAAGCGGATCGTGTCATTTCGGTTGAAGATGGAAAAATCGCCAAAAATGAGGTGATTCGTCCATGAATATAATGAATAAACTTACTTTGAGAAATTTAAAGGAGAACAAGCGAAGAACACTAGTGACGATTATTGGCGTCATTATTTCTGTCAGTATGCTGACAGCTGTTGCCACCCTTGGTGTTTCTTTTATTGATTTATTAAAAAGAGATACGATAGCAAGGGGCGGAGAATGGCATGCGCAGTTTATAGGCGTGAATAGCGAGCAAGCTAAAGAGCTAAAAAAAGACAGCAAAATCGAAAAGGTTATCTTATCAAATGATTTGGGTTATGCGGAATGGAAGGATTCAAAAAACGATAATAAACCGTACTTATTTTTTAAACAATATGATGAGCAAGGATTTGAGCAATTTCCAATTCGTTTAAAAGAAGGAACATATCCAAAATCTTCGAATGAAATTATCATATCTGATGAAATGAGGAAGAAAGGGAATAGTTCTTATGCCATCGGTAAGGAAATAAAAGTTAGTATTGGGGAAAGACATGTAAAATCAGATGGAGAAGATACGATATTAACACAAACAGATCCTTTGCAAAGGAATGAAGAAGGAGAAAAAACGGAGGAAATCCAGCAAGCAAAAGCAGCTACATTCAAAATTGTGGGGATTATGGAAACCCCATCATGGGAATCTTCATGGGCACCAGGCTATACAGTTATTAGCTATTTGGACCAAAAGGAGTTAACGACTAACAGCAGCGTCAATGCAAGTGTAGTAATGAAAAAGGTAAAGCAATCTTTATTTGAGGACATGGAATCCTCAGCAAAGAAATTATCTATCGCCAAAGTGAATTTTAATGATGAGCTCCTGCGTTATGAGGGGGTATCTTCACATGATAATGTGCTTGTTACGATGTATTCTCTATTAGGAATTATCATACTTGTAATTGTAATTGGTTCTGTGGCATTGATTTATAATGCTTTTGCCATCAGTGTGTCAGAACGGGCAAGACATTTAGGCATGCTTTCCAGTGTCGGCGCAACGAAGAAACAAAAAAGAAATTCAGTGTTTTTTGAAGGCACAGTTATAGGAGGCATCAGCATCCCGATAGGAATCATTGCGGGACTAGCAGGAATTGGCGCGACATTCTATTTTATAAACAAATATTTTAAAGAAGCTTTAAACACTACAGAAGGTTTAAATGTAGTAGTAACGCCTTATTCTATCTTATTTTCCATTCTGATTTCCATTGTAACAATTTTTATTTCTACCTATCTGCCAGCAAGGAAGGCATCAAAGATTTCAGCAATAGATGCAATTAGACAAACACAAGATATTAAATTATCTGGAAAAAAAGTAAAAACTTCTAAACTTGTGCGCAAGGTATTTGGCTTAGAAGCGGAAATTGGCTTGAAAAATTTAAAACGTAATAAACGAAGATATCAAACCACTGTTTTTTCATTAGTTATAAGTATTTTGCTTTTCTTAACCGTAGCATATTTCACAGATAATATGAAAAAATCAGTTGGGTTATCACAGAAAAATATTGATTATGATATTGCAGTGTCTGGGGATTCTCATACTACAGAGGAAGAGATGCAGATTTTAGCCAATGCACCTAGTGTTACAAAAAGTAATATAATTAAAAGCACCTATGTGAACACTTACCTTCCTGAAGATGTGTTAAGTAAAAATAATAGAGAAAAAGTGAAGAAAGATAAAACTATTCTGGAGAATGGTAAACTATCATTTAATGTGAACTTCTTTGTGCTATCTGATACAGCTATGCAGAAATATGCTAAAACTGCAGGCTTTAATTCCCAAGAATATACAAATCCTAATGTTCCAAAAGGTATTGTAATAGAGAATGTTTCCTATTTGGATCCAAATGAAAAGAAATTTGTGGAAGAAAAGGTGATAAACGCAAAACCTGGTGATTATATGGATCTCTACCGCTACAATATGGACGAGGAAAAGGATGAAAAGTTTAATAAGATTCAAATTGGCGCATTTACTAATGAAACGATAATGGGGATTGATGCTAATAGTTATGGAACGATTACCATGATTATATCCGATGAGGTTGCAAAGGAATTATTTAAAAATGAAAATTTGGTTATGAATTACACACTCTATTTAAACAGCGAAAATCCAGAGAAGGCCCAAGAGGAATTAGAAGATCTGAAAACAAGCTCGGTCTATATTTACAATGTCGAAAAGGATCGTAAGCAATCAGAGCAGATGATTATGATGATGTCTGTCTTTATGTATGGGTTTATTACCCTCATTTCATTAATTAGTATTGCTAATATCTTTAATACCATTTCTACAAGCATTTCTTTGCGGAAAAGAGAGTTTGCTATGCTGCGTTCGGTTGGAATGACGCCAACTGGCTTTAATAAAATGATCTATTTTGAGAGCATTTTTTATGGAATAAAAGCATTGATGTATGGTCTTCCAATTAGTATTGGAGTAATAGCTATCATATACTGGTCGATAAGCAATACATTTGAATATGGTTTTGCGCTTCCATGGATGAGTATTCTCTATGTAGTTATTGCCATATTTATCATTGTCGCTTCAGCTATGCTATATTCAGTCAGCAAAATTAAGAAAGAAAATATTATCGATGGCTTAAAGCAAGAGAATATTTAATAGAAATAAATAAGAATGAGAAAAACTCGTCCATTTTGGCGGGTTTTTTTCATAGGAAAAAGCAAGCAGGTAAGTGCAAGAAGAATGTAGAATCAGTAAGTACGATAGAGGAGGGTAATATGAAGAGAGATATTTTGCAACAAAATAAAGAAAGCTGGGATAAAGTAGCCTATCATTTTAACGGGATTGATGCACTACCAAGTTATGGACCTTTTAGTCAAACAGAAGAGGAATTAAGGCTATTTGAAGAAATAGAAAATAAAAAAGTCCTTGATATCGGCTGTGGCAGCGGACATTCTTTGCTTTATATGGCAGACAAAGGGGCTAGTGAATTATGGGGGATAGACTTATCAGAACAGCAAATTGAAACAGCAAAAGAAACACTTAAAGACTTAACTTCCCATCTATATTGTGCTGCGATGGAAGAAGAAATCGATCTCCCTAAGGTATATTACGACATCGTTTACTCCATCTATGCAATTGGATGGACAACGGATTTAGCTTCTACATTTAAACTTATTTTTTCGTATTTAAAGCCAGGAGGAGTATTTATATTTAGCTGGGACCATCCACTATATGCGTATATGCAAAGTCAAAACGGACAAATCTCTCTTACTGGTTCTTATCAGGAAGAAGGTTTAACATTATACCAAAGATTTAAAGGGGAAGAAGCACCAGTAGTGATACCCAAAAGAAAAATGAGTACATTTATAAATGAATTGATTAAAGCAGGATTTACAATTGAATCTGTTATAGAAAGTGAGGTTTCCAAAAGCTTGGAAACGGTCGAGGCTGAAATCTCTGATCGCTATTATTCCTTATACAAAGCAAGGAAATTTCCAACTACTATGATTATTAAAGCGAGAAGAACATGACATGTGGGAAGCCGCATGTCATGTTTAGTACTTCAAGTCTTTAAAAAAAGAGAGCAAAAACCATTCTTGGCAATTGGGATTGTAACAAAAAGAAGTACAACGTTATTATTAGACATTCCTAATATTGGATTTTATAATTTAACTATCTGCTAGTTTGTTAAAGTAATCACATTGGAGTCAATCTTAAAAAAACTGTATTTGTAAACGTATTCTTAACAGGGTGTTTTGATAATTAGGATAAAAATAAGGTGAGAGCTTTCCATTTGATTTTCTATGTAATCAATACCTTATTTTTAAATATAAGAAAAAGGGGATTTGAAAATGGCAACTTCTTTAAATGCAGCAACTGTATTGGACTCAGAGTATGGCCTTTATATTGATGGACAGTGGCAAAAGGGATCGGAAGGGAAGCTGATGGCAAGCTTCAATCCAAGTAACGGCGAAAAGCTTGCTGACTTTGTTGATGCAACCTATACAGATGTTGATCAAGCAGTGGATGCTGCAACAGAAGCTTTAAAAACCTGGAAAAAAGTAAGCTTATTAGATAGAAGTAATTTACTATTAAAAATTGCCGATTTAATCGATGAAAATGCGGAAAAATTAGCGTTAGTAGAAACATTGGATAATGGAAAACCGTTAAGAGAAACAAGAAATATAGATGTGCCATTAAGTTCAGACCATTTCCGCTATTTTGCAGGGGTCATTCGCTCCGAAGAAGGAACTGCTCAAGCCTTTGATGAAGATACTCTATCTATTTCGATTAAAGAGCCGATCGGAGTTGTTGGACAAATTATCCCTTGGAATTTTCCACTTTTAATGGCCGCGTGGAAAATCGCTCCAGCAATTGCTGCAGGTAATACGGTCGTTATTCATCCATCCTCCTCTACTTCTTTAAGTGTGCTGGAGCTGGCCAAAATTTTAGATCAAGTTTTACCAAAAGGGGTAGTCAATGTAATTACTGGTCGCGGCTCTCATTCCGGGGATTATATGTTAAAGCATGAGGGATTTGCGAAGATTGCCTTTACAGGATCTACAGAAATTGGCCAAGAAGTTGCTGTGGCCGCAGCCAAAAGGCTTATTCCCTCTACACTTGAGCTAGGCGGTAAGTCAGCAAATATCATTTTCAATGATGCACCAATGGAGCGAGCTTTAGAAGGGGTTCAATTAGGCATCCTCTTTAACCAAGGACAAGTATGCTGTGCTGGTTCCCGAATTTTTATCCAAGAAGGAATTTATGATGAGTTTCTTGCGAAAATGAAGCTGGCTTTTGAGGATGTAAAAGTTGGCTTGCCTTGGGAAGAAGATGTCGTGATGGGTTCACAAATAAATGAACGGCAACTAAAGCAAATCTTAGAATATGTAAAAATAGGAGAAGAAGAGGGTGCTAGAGTTGTAACAGGTGGGTGCAGACTCATAAATAACGGATTAGAAAATGGGGCATTTATGGCTCCGACGATTTTAGCTGATGCCACTAATGATATGCGTATTGCCAAAGAAGAGATTTTTGGCCCAGTTGCAACAGTCATTAAATTTAAGACCGAAGAAGAGGTTATTGGGCTTGCTAACCAATCAGAGTTTGGCCTTGGAGGAGCGGTGTTCTCAAGAGATATTAATACAGCATTGCGTGTAGCAAGAAGTGTGGAAACAGGACGAATGTGGGTGAATACGTATAATCAACTGCCAGCGGGAGCGCCATTTGGCGGTTACAAGAAATCAGGCATCGGCAGGGAAACATATAAGAGCATCTTAGATGGCTATACCCAGACAAAAAATATTTATATCGTAACGAAAGAAGAAACAGAGGGATTATATTAAAGAAAGGGAAGCTGTTAGGACATTGTCTTAGCGGCTTTTTTTATACTTTGAATTTCATGTATAATTTGCTCTTAGATAAAAAAATATAATTTTGTTCTTTCGTGAACTTTTTCCAAAGTAGAAAGTCTAATGTATAGGAGCAAAGAGGAGGTGATTAATTGGAAGAGTTAGAGACTAGCAGGAAAGCTATTAAAGGAGGTGATGATGCCTTTTTGGAAGTCATGCAATTACATAAAGAATCACTGCTAAGAGCTGCTTTAGCATTTCTCAAAGACGAGGATGCGGCAATAGAAGCCTTGCAGGAAGTAACCTATCGGGCATATAAAAAGATCCATACCGTTAAGGAACCAGCCTATTTAAAAACATGGCTGACAAGGATTATGATCAATTACTGTCAAGATCAAGTAAAGAGAAAGAATCGGATTATTTCTGATAAACAACTATATGACGTATCTGTCCACCAAAACCAATCATTAATCGAACTAAAGGAAGCCCTTGGAATGTTATCACATGAAGACCAGCAATTAATCTATTTAAAATACTTTCAAAATACGAAAATCAAAGAAATCGCCGCAATAGAGAATATTCCAGAAGGAACGGTAAAGTCTCGATTACATAAAGTACTAAAAACGCTTCGGCTGTATTTTAAAGAGAAAGGAGCGAGTGATCATGTATGAAGAAGAGGAACAAAGATTGTCTAGGTTAAAGGCTGACTTAGAAAAAACAACATTACCGCTCGAAAAAGCTGAAGAAGCCATATTAAGCGGAATCTTGAAAGCTAAACAGGAAAAAAATCGGGCGAAGAAAAAACAAAAGAGATTAATCGGGCTTGCAATTGCATCAATAATCATCATTTCCTTTGTAACATCTATTCGGATTTCTCCAACCTTCGCAAATGCCCTCTCGTCCATCCCTGGAATGGAATGGTTGATTGGTTATATTGAACAAGACAAAGGGTATTCTGCCATTATCGAAAATGATTATTATCAAAAGGTAGATGTTTCTGAGACAAAAGGTGATTTAACGTTAACGATTGATGGAGTGATTATGGATGAATCAGGAATAAATATTTTTTATACATTACAGTCTACTAAGTCTCTAACTGGTGGAAAGATAAAGGATGTTAATCTTTTTAATAAAGAAGAATTTCCTGAGCATGCACAAAGCAATAATGTCTTTTTTCCTGATGATATCGAAAATGAATTTCAAAGTATGGTGGAATACCAATTTGTTAAACCTTTTTCCTTTAAGGACTTAAAGTTTAACTTTGAATTCATTACAGTAATAGACAACAAAGAAATAAAGTTTCTGATTCCTTTTGAGCTAAAGGAAAATATAAAGAAGCAGATTACTTATCCAATAAACCAAGTGGTGGAAGTAGAGAATCAAAAAATGACGATTGAAGAAATGATTGTCTATCCTTTAAGAATTGGTGTAAAGGTAGCGTTCGATCCAGCAAATACAAAGGAAATTTTGGGATTTGAAGATATGCGCTTGGAA
This sequence comes from Niallia sp. M35, assembly GCF_050971705.1. Classification (NCBI taxonomy): domain Bacteria; kingdom Bacillati; phylum Bacillota; class Bacilli; order Caryophanales; family Bacillaceae; genus Niallia; species Niallia sp. M35. Next base: position 56,138 of record NZ_JBPCEP010000019.1, on the reverse strand, counting down.
AATGAGAACGGCGAAGTATGGTCGGCTATTGCAAATGGTATTGTGAATACAACTTTGAGTAAGTATGAAAAAATGTATTATCTCCAATCAAATTATTTTGAAAAACCAAAGGATCTTTATTTGCGGATCAATAAACTAATGGCGATTGATAAAGAAGAAGCGATGGTTATCGTGAATACAGAAACAAATACATTAATAAACAGCCCGAAAGACGATAGGCTTAAACTAGGGAAAACATCAAAATCACAAGTGGAATTTTCTATGGATTCGAATAGCGAGGAAGATCCAAAAGATCTCTTTAGTACTGCAATTGCTGCAGATGGAAAAGAATTATCCATTTCTAAGATAGAAAGTAGAAGCTCGCACAAAGAAATAAGTTGGATTTTATCTTTTGATAACACAATGTATAAAAATCCTTTAAAGCTCGAATTGGCTGCTTATCCAAACTATATTAAAGGAGATATAAAAGTAAAATTAAAATAAAAGGATAAGCTTCATTTAGTAAGGTAAAAGGAATTCAAAAAAAATGAGAAACAATTTTTATTATATAAATTAGGTATGGAGGTAGAAAAATGAAAAATAGTTCATCCATAATTTTTGGGTTAGCCACTATAATAGGCTTTACCATATTAGGTTTGTTCATATTGTCTGCATTTGGTAAAGAGTCCACAACAGTAGAAAATGATAATGATGATTATAGATATGAATTAGTTCCTGCAAATGAGAATAATATTATCATTTTCGATAAGAAGACTGGTGAATATTGGAGCAAATTTATCCCAAGTGATGAAGGTCCTACTAATTGGGAGAAAGGCGATTTTCCAGCAAATAATAGCAGTAAATAATAGACGAAGTGCATTGACCACCTTTCCTTTTGAGGTGGTTTTTTATAGTGCTTTTCTGTATCTTTATTGTGTTGTTGTTGATTTTATGTAGTTTTGCTCAGTTTATTTCACCTATTTTTCACGAGATATATCGGAGAATAAATTATTAGTCAAGGTTGTATATAGATAGCGTTGTCTTGCATGGAATTTACCGGGTTCTGTTCAAATGACTACATAATAGAAAAGAATAATCCATGCTATCAAACTAATTATTTCTTAATCATTGGGGTGTTGTAAGCAGTATATTTTTATGTTATAGTGAAGGCAACGTAAACGTTTACGTAAAGGGTGGCAAAAATGACGATAACGATAAAAGATATAGCAAATGCTGCAAAGGTGTCTACTGCAACTGTTTCGCGAGTTTTAAATGGCGCAGGTGGCTATAACGAAGAGACAAAGAAGAAAATCCTCCATATCGCAGAAGAACTAGGTTACCGAAGAAATGAAATGGCGAGAAGCTTAGTAAAAAAATCTAGTAATTTAATTGGTATTATTATGCCGAGTGTATCAACCATTTTTTATGCAGATATTGTTAATGGAATAGAGAAGCTGGCACAAAAACATGGTTTTAGTGTTATTTTATCTCATGCAGGAGTTAAAGGTAATCGTTTAATTCATTGCTTGAAGATGCTGGAAGAAAGAAAAGTGGATGGGCTTGTTATTGTATCCATTCCATTAATGGAAGACCAAATTCAAGCTATTGAATCATTGAGTATTCCATATGTGTTATTGTCAACAGATACACCAAATAAACAAATACCATTTATAAAAGTAGATGATTATGAAGCCTCTTATGCTGCTACAGAGTATCTAATAAAACATGGTCATCGGAAAATTGGCTTGGCAGGTGTTGATTTCTCTGATCGAGTAGCTGGGATTCCAAGAATTGAAGGATATAAAAAAGCGTTAAAAGATCATGGATTAAGCTTTTCTGCTAACGACATAAAAGCAGGAGACTATAGTTTTACGGCAGGAAAAGAAGCCCTTTATGCTTTTCATACTGAAAAGGATGGGATAACAGCAATATTTTGTGTAAGTGATGAGGTAGCGCTTGGCATTATTTCAGCTGCTTATGAATTAGGGATAAAAATACCAGAGGACCTTTCCGTCGTAGGCTACGATAATACGAGAGTTGCGGAAATGGCTGTACCACCCTTAACGACGATTGAGCAGCCATTTCGGTTAATGGGAGAAAAGGGCTGTTTCAAAATAATCGAGGCAATTCAGCAAAAGAAAGCAGTAAAAACAGAAATGCTCCCATTCGATATAGTGGAAAGAGCATCAGTAAAACATTGGGAACATTAAATTTTTTTAAATTATACGTAAACGTTTACGCTTAGACGAATAAGAATAGAAAGTGGGTAACGAAATGGAAAAGAAATGGTGGCAAACATCGGTTGTATATCAAATATATCCAAGAAGCTTTCAAGATAGTAATGGGGATGGAATTGGCGATATTAGAGGGATCATTAATCGATTAGATTATTTGCAAAAGCTAGGCATTGATGTAATTTGGCTAAGCCCTGTATATAAATCACCAAATGATGATAATGGCTATGACATTAGTGATTATCAAGATATTATGGATGAGTTTGGTACAATGGCAGACATGGATGAATTAATTGCTGCGGCGAATGAAAAAGGAATTAAAATTGTCATGGATTTAGTAGTCAATCATACATCCGATGAACATAAGTGGTTTATAGAAGCAAAAAAAGGAAAAGACAATCCATACCGTGATTATTATATTTGGCGTGACCCAGTAAATGGCGAAGCTCCAAATGATTTAAAATCCACTTTTAGTGGTTCTGCTTGGGAATATGATGAAGAAAGCGGCCAATATTTCTTACATTTATTTAGTAAAAGACAACCAGATTTAAACTGGGAAAATAAAAAAGTCCGAGAAGAAGTTTGGAAAATGATGAACTATTGGTTAGACAAAGGAATCGGCGGCTTCCGAATGGATGTGATTGATTTAGTAGGAAAACAACCTGATCTTGGTATTACTGGAAATGGTCCAAAGCTTCATGAGTATATCCGAGAAATGAATGAAAAATCGTTTGGCAATTATGATGTTTTAACAGTAGGAGAAACATGGGGAGCAACACCGGAAATTGCTAAATTATATTCCGATCCAGCTAGAAAAGAGCTTTCGATGGTCTTTCAGTTTGAGCATATTGGTTTAGATAAGCAAGAAGGCAAACAAAAATGGGATCTGAAGCCATTAGAAATCAATCAATTAAAAACCATTCTTGCTAAATGGCAGACATCACTTGGAAATGAAGGCTGGAACAGCTTATTCTGGAATAATCATGATTTACCAAGAATCGTTTCACGTTGGGGAAATGATAAAGAATATCGGGTAGAAAGTGCAAAAATGTTTGCCATTCTCTTGCATTTAATGAAAGGAACACCTTACATCTATCAAGGTGAAGAAATCGGTATGACCAATTGCCCGATCACAGATATTAGTCAAGTAAATGATATTGAAAGCATTAATATGTATCATGAGCGATTAGCAAAAGGATATACGAAAGAGGAGATTCTTCATTCTATTAATGTAAAAGGCAGAGACAATGCAAGAACACCTCTTCAATGGGATGATACGGAAAATGGCGGTTTTACCACAGGAACACCTTGGCTTCATGTAAATCCCAACTATACGGAGATAAATGTGAAAAATAATTTAGAAGATCCTAATTCTGTCTTTTATTGCTATCAATCTTTGATTCAATTAAGAAAGGATAACCCAATCATTGTATGGGGAGATTTCGAATTAATCAAAGATACAGAAGAAGAAATTTTTGCCTATACTCGTAAGTTTGAAGGAGAGACATGGATTGTGATTGCAAACTTTAGCGCGCAAGAAAGAAGCCTAATTATGCCTGTGTTTGGCGAGAGTGAGGATATCATCATTAGCAACTATCACCGCCAACATGCTGACTTTTCGAATTTACAGTTAAAGCCATATGAAACATTCGCCGTAAGAGTTCATTAATAGTAGGAGGAAGCTGTTAACAACCTGATAGGAGTGTTGACAGCTTTTTTTATGAAATTCTGTCTTTCTAATAAAAAGATATTACCAAGTTTAATCAAATAAAGTAAAATAGATAAGTAGAATAGTTAATATGTTAAACAAACTATATTAGTTACTACAAATGGCATGGAATTTTTTTTGAAAAGTGAAATGAAGGCGATTTCAAATTTGGGTTTTAGGGTAAAGGTATTCATTTAAGTACTAGGAAAGATGTAGAGAATATTTTTAAAGAGGAGAGGTTCATATGAATTACAGTCAAAGATCAATGGGAGAAATAAACGGAGCAGATGTAACGGAATTTACTTTTACAAACAATAGCGGAATGAGTTTTTCTAGCATGAATTACGGCTGCATTATTACGAAGATAATCGTACCTGATAAAGAAGGAAACAAGGAAAATGTAGTGCTTGGTTTTGAAACATTAGAAGAGTATCGAGAAAATAAAGGACCATATTTAGGTGCCATTGTAGGAAGAGTTGCTGGAAGAATTAAAGAAGGAAAATTTGAACTTAATGGAAAAGAGTACCGCTTGAATACCAATACCCCACCTAATCATTTGCATGGCGGAAATATAGGATGGAGTGAAGTGGTCTTTGCATCTTCAATAGTAGAAAAGGATGATGCAATAGGCATCCGTTATACATACCATAGTCCAGACGGAGAAGAAGGATATCCAGGTAATTTTGACTTAACTGTAGATTATCTATTGACAAATGATAATGAAATAATCTTATCTTATAGCGGGAAAACGGATAAAGAAACACCTGTTACTGTAACTAATCATTCTTATTTTAATTTAAGCGGTAATAACAAAAGAGATATTTTAGAGCATGAGCTGATTGCAGATGTCGACCGCTTTCTAGAGCTTAGGGAAGATTTTATTCCGACCGGAAAAATGATTCCAACAAATAACACTCCATTTGATTTTGCAAAAGGCAAGTTATTGAAAGAAGGAATGGACAATGATTTTGAACAAAATAGAATAGTAGGAAATGGATACGATCATCCGCTTGTGTTTGCAGAAGATGGTTCTCATTCTGCTATTTTGCGAGATCGAGAAAGTGGACGGGAAATGTCTTTAATTACAAACCAGCCTGCAGTCGTTCTTTATACAGGGAATATGTTAGAAGATCAATATCGTTTCAATGGGGTAATTGCTAAAAAATATTTAGGGGTATGTTTGGAGACGCAAGGGCTTCCCGATGCAATCAATCACTCTGCATTCCCATCCGTTGTTTTAAAGCCAGGAGAAATATATCAAGCTGAAACAAAACTGAAATTCCGTGTCATGGAATAGAAAAAGACAAGAAGAGGAAGAAATCAAATGAATGGTTTTTTTCTCTTTTTTGCTGCAAAGGACGAAGACTATTATAATATTGTGACTAACAAATCTTTTCTTTATCACTTCTATCATCCTCATAGATAGTACCTTCCATTGTTACAAGCCAAATGAAAGAAGTAAATTTTGTCTCTGTATTGAGCAAAATAACGTTAATGTAAGTGCTGTCATTTTTACTATAATGAAAGAAAATAAGATGATAGAGGTGAGTAACATGAGTGCTAGTACAGAGGTTAAGACTGCGGATATAGTAAAGCCAACTAAGAAAAAGCGGCAAAGTAAACATGTGAAAAATGAAAATTGGGCAGGGATTGCGTTTGTTTCACCAATGTTAATTGGTGTTTCCATCCTTGTCTTACTGCCAATTGTTGCAACCTTCATTTTAAGTCTTTCTGATTGGAGTTTTATTACTAATATTTCGCAATTGAAATGGGTAGGACTACAAAATTTTATAGATTTATTTCAAGATAAGATATTTATACGCTCTTTAATGAACAATGCTATTTTTATGTTAACGGTACCAATTTGTATGGTTATTTCTTTGTTTCTAGCAATTGCAATCGATCGAAATGTTTATTTTAAGAGTTATTTTAAAGTAGCATTTTTTATGCCGTATATCTCAAGTGTGGTGGCAATTGCAGTAGTATGGCAAGTATTGTTTCACCCATCTTTAGGTCCGATTAATCAATTTCTTATGTCACTCGGCATTGATAATCCTCCCAAATGGATTGCAGATCCAAGCTTTGCATTAGTTTCCATTATGTTTATACAAATTTGGATTTCGATTGGTTTTAATATGATCATTTATTTAGCTGCACTGCAGTCCATCCCACGAGATCTATATGAAGCCGCTGATATTGATGGGGCAAGCGCATGGGTGAAATTTAAAAACATTACGTTACCGATGGTTTCACCGACTACTTTCTTCTTGTTGATTACTGGTATTATTTCAACCTTTAAAGTATTTGATTTAATCTCTGTTTTAACAAAAGGAGGACCAATGCACGCAACAAGCATGATTGTATGGAACCTATACGATACTGCTTTTGTTAATTTAGATATAGGTCACGCTTCTGCAATGGCCGTTATTTTATTCTTTATTGTTTTTGCTATTACGCTTATTCAATGGTTAGGACAGAAAAAATGGGTGAATTATTAAGGAGGGTTTGCGGATGCTTAAATCACTATCCATAAATAAAGCGATAATGACAATCGTCATGTTAATGATAAGTATTATGTTTCTTCTTCCGTTTGTATGGATGCTTTCGACATCCTTTAAGATAGAAGCAGACGTTTTTAAATTTCCTATACAGTGGATTCCAGAAAGATGGAATGGTTTCAACAATTATAAAGAAGTCTGGTTTGGGGAAAATCCATTCTACATTTATTATTGGAATACCATTAAGGTGACAGTATTTACTACTGCTATTTCGGTAACTGTTTCTGCGCTGGCAGCCTATGGATTTTCAAAAGTGAATTTTCGGTTAGGTAATTTCTTGTTTTTAATCGTTTTAGCTACTTATATGGTACCTGCACAGGCAATTTTAGTACCACAATTTATTATTTACCGCAAAATTGGGCTGTTTGATAGTCATTTAGGGTTAATCTTATTAGGAAGCTTTAGTGTGCTAGGTACTTTTATGCTTAGACAATTTTTTATGGGAGTTTCGAATGAGCTTGTTGAAGCTGCAAAAATCGATGGAGCCGGACACTGGAAGATTTTCTGGCGAGTTGTACTTCCAATTGTAAAGCCAGCCATAGCGACCTATGCCATCCTTCGATTTATTTGGACATGGAATGATTATCAAAACCCATTAATCTTCCTTCGTTCTGATCATTTATTGACGATACAGCTTGCAATGCAGAAGTTTACGACAATCAATGGCGAATTTTACTCTCTAATTATGGCTGCGGCAGTCTCAGCTATTTTACCGCTCGTAATCGTATTTATTATTGGGCAAAAACAAGTAATTGAAGGGATAGCATTAGGTGGAGTAAAAGGCTAAAAGGAGGCGTGAATATTGACTTTCGAAGAGTTGCTGGAGAAGCTAGATGGGAAATATTCTCTGTTTTTTCCAAATGCTGAAGCAAAAAAAGCATGGTGGAAATCCATTCAACATAATCCTGATTATGCTGATATCCTAAAACAAGTAAGTGAGACACTAGAGCAGCTTCAACAACAAAAAATAAATAATGACGAACTGCCGTATTCGTTGTTTCAGTTATTTGAAACAACAGGTACTCGAATAGAATATGAAACAGCATATTTTCAGAAAAGAAGAAAATTGAATACCTATGCAATCATGGTACTTCTTGAACCAGAAAAGGAGGAATTTCGTAAAGTACTGCAAGATATTATTTGGTCTATCTGTAATGAATTCTCATGGTGTTTACCTGCCCATCTAATAAATAGTCCCGAAACTGACTGTGGTCAATTATATTCACTTACAGAAAAACAAGATACTACTTATACAATCGACTTATTTTCTGCTGAAACAGCTTTTGCCTTAAGTGAAATATATACGCTCACAAAAGAATACTTAGATCCATTGATAGGGAAAAGAATTTATGAAGAGGTGTATAATCGGACGTTTATTCCCTTTCTCGAAGGAAATTTCAAATGGGAAACAGAAACCCATAATTGGGCCGCTGTTTGTGGGGGTTCTATCGGTTCAGCTGCCATCCATTTAATCCAAGATTCCACAGAACTTGCGCTTATTTTAGAAAAAGTTCTCCCTGTAATGGAAAGTTATTTAAGTGGTTTTGCAGAAGACGGAATATGTATGGAAGGATATTTATATTGGCAATATGGATTTGGTTTTTATTCCTATTTTGCCGACCTATTGAATCAGAGATCGGATGGAACGATTAATTTATTTATGCAGAAAAAAGTTCACCAAGTTGCCCTTTTTCAACAACGATCATTTTTAGAGGGAGATTTAGTGGTGAATTTTTCTGATGCACCCCCTAAAGCAAAAGTACTTATAGGGATGAGTCATTTCTTAGTAAATCAGTATGAGGACGTTATCGTTCCAGAACTTCCATTATATGCGCGATATCAAGATGATCATTGTAGCAGATGGGCACCAGCCATCCGCGCGTTATTATGGTTTGATTCGTCGTTATCACCAAGCAAATGGGAAGAAGGAACGTTTATTTCTGAGGACTCCCAGTGGTTAATCTCTAGAGTTCAATCAAATGCAGGGTCTTTTGCTTTTGCAGCTAAAGGGGGAAGCAATAATGAGCCACATAATCATAATGATATCGGACATTTTATCCTTCAAGCCAATAAGACAACTTTGCTGCAGGATTTGGGAAGTGGCTTATATACGAAGGACTATTTCAATGAGAATAGATACACTTATTTATGTAATAGTTCGAAAGGCCATTCCGTCCCTATTATCAATCATTCTTACCAAGAAGCAGGAAAAGCCAGTTATGCTCGGTTAGTCACTGCCAATTCTGATAGAAAGAGAGATTTGTTTGAATTGGAAATGACAAAAGCTTATAGAGATCCATCTCTATTAAATGTCTCGCGGAAATTCACTTGGATTAAAACAGAGTTTCCAAAATTAATCGTGGAAGACATTTTTAAGTTTTCTGAAGAGCCAAAATCCATCATTGAACGCTTTATATTGCCCAATGTTTCGGTTGAAAGATGTGATGGTGGAATAAGTATCAAAGGAGAATCTTGCATCCATATTTATTTTGATTCCAATTACTATGAGGTAAGTATACAAAGAGATTCGTTTGTTAACCATTTTAATAAAGGAGAAGAAGTGCTATTACTTGATCTCTCTCTTAAGAAATTAAGCAGGAATTTTCGTGTATATCTAGAATTTGAATTTAGTTCTGAAAAATAGGAGGAGATACAATGAAAAGATTAGCATCGATTATGTTTATTAAACCTGGATATGAAAACGAATATAAAAAGAGGCATGACGAGCTTTGGCCAGAAATGGAAGAGGCGCTGAAGCAACATGGCGCTTCCAATTATTCCATTTATCTTCATCATGAATCCCAAGTGTTATTTGCTTATTTAGAAGTAGAGGACGAGGCGGCATATGATGCGATATCCCAAACGGCAATATGCAGAAAATGGTGGAAGTATATGGCGCCAATTATGGAGACGAATGAAGATTATAGTCCTGTGTCACATAAGTTGGAGGAAGTGTTTCATTTAGATTAAGTTATATAGGATGAGATGGGGGATTGATTTATGAAAGCAGAAATTGGGGGATGGTCTGGAAAGGTTTATGATGTCTGTCAATGGATTACGAGATTAGCTTATATTAATTTACTTTGGCTTATTTTCAGTGCAATGGGCCTCTTTATTGGGGGCCTTTTCCCTTCTACTGTAGCAATGGTGACTATTATTCGTAAATGGCTTCAAAAGGAAACAGATATTCCAGTATTGCGTACATATTGGCAGACATTTAAGCAAGAATTCCGTAAAGCAAATAAAGTAGGAGCAGTTGTGTTTGCTTTTATCGCGTTCCTTTATATCGATTGGAGAATTATTGCGTCGATACAAGGATCAATAAATGTTGGGTTAATAGGAATGTTAGTTGGGGGAGTGTTTCTTTTCTTATTGACGTTACTCTATCTGTTTCCTGTATATGTTCATTATGAATTGAAGCTTTTTCAATATTTTAAAGTAGCCTTTCTGCTTGCATGTACTCATCCACTCCATACGTTGTCCATGATCATCGGTGTCTTTACGATGCTGTTTTTAGGCGTAGTATTTTCAGGTGCTGGTTTGCTTTTTATAGGTAGTGGACTTGCTACTATTCTATTATATTTCTCTAATCCGATTTTTATGAAGATGGCTGAAATAAGAATAACTAAATTACAGGAAGGGAAGTTTCAAAGTTAAAAGAGAGAAGCAGACAATTATATTCCTCCTAATACTGTTAAAATTAAAAGTAAAAATTGTTGCAGGATAAGTAAAATTATTTTTATTAGTAAGATGGGAACTTCTGTTAATCTATTCCTGTAAGGGTTTACATGATATAATACGTAGGGGGAATAAACAGATGCAAAGAAAATCTTGGAAGCTATCAATTTTTGTTTTAATTCTTACTTTAGTCATGACGGCATGTAGTAGTGGAGCATCAGAAAAAGCTTCTGGCAATGAAGATGGAAAAGTAACAATTAAATTCCACACTCACGGTAATGAAGCATCTTATAACTGGAAAAAGACAATTGCAGCTTTTGAAGAGGCAAATCCAGATATAAATGTGGATTTAGTCATCTTAAGTGAAAAGGGAGATACACAAGAGGCAATTAAAAAGCTAGATTTAGCTGCTGCTTCTGGTGAACAGCTAGATGTACTAATGTTTAGTGATACAGCAAGCTATGCACAGCGTGTGAGTATGGGAATGGTGGCTCCCATTGATGAATTTATTGAAAAAGAGGGCTACACCGTCACGGATGAATATAAAGTAGATACCAAAATTGGTGATAAATATTATGCTTTACCAGGTAAATTTAATCCATGGTATGTTTTATTAAATAAAGATCATTTAGATAAAGCAGGCTTAGAAGTTCCGACAGATTGGACATGGGATGAATTTCAAACATATGCGAAAGAATTAACAACAGATGATCATTATGGAACATTTTTCTTTGGTCCGCAAAATGGTGGATGGTTAGAGTTTATGAAACTAGCATTAGCTAGTGAAGCAGAAAATACAGAATTTATTAAAGAAGATGGAAGCTCCAATATTGAAAATCCGCTCTTTAAGAAGACGCTGGAAATACGCTATCAAATGGAAAAAGTCGACAAATCCGCTGTCCCTTATACCGATATCATGTCTCAAAAACTTCATTATCGAAATCAATTTTTTAACCAGGATGCTAGTACAGTACTAATTGGCAGCTGGATGAATACAGAATTGGGGGGAACGGACCAATTCCCATTGGAGTTTAACGTCGCAGTTGCTCCTTATCCAAAGAACACGAGTGACGCAGAAGGCGGGTATACTCCGGTAACTACTGACTTTATGGCAGTCGCAAATAACTCAGAACATAAAGAAGAAGCCTATAAATTTATTCGTTGGTATACAACGGAAGGACAAATTTTACAAGGAAAAAATATTCCATCTTGGAATAATGTAAGTAATGATCAATTTGGAGAAATAATTGATAATATATTAACTGGTACGCTAAACCCAGAAAAGGTGGACAAAGAATCTTTAACGAATGTTCTTTCAAATGCGAAATCTTCTAAACTAGTATCACCAGTATCTTATCAGGCTGAAATTTACAAAGTAGTGAATGAAGAATATGAAAAATTAATTTTTGATGAACAAGATGTCGATGAAACGATAAAGGTAACAAATGAAAGGGTACAAGAATTAATCGATAGCAATAAATAAAAAAACAAGATGAGGGGAGGAAACATATTGCTTATTTGGTTAAAAAATATGTGGACTCCCCGTTCTTTTCGTTATAAGGTCATTTTAATTTCTATCATCAGCTTGATTATTCCAGCAGTTATCTCGCTTTTAATTTATAATTATATGACAAAAAATACAGTGAAGGAACAGGCGCTTTCTAATGCGAATAGAGAGCTGAATATTGCAAGTGAATATATAGAAAAGCTATTTAGCGATATGCTTTATGTTGCTAATTTCGTGCAGCTTGATCCGAAAATGAATACGGTTTTAAAAGGACTAGCGAAAAGTGATGCAGACAAGGATGGGTATGATCAATATCTATTGGAAAATGAAATAAACCGCACCATTGAGAATATCACACTAGTTGGAGAGAAATCCTATGTCACCATATTATTAAAAAATGGAAAATACTTCACAAATTATAATGTTGCTGAATTTGATCCAAGAGATTTATTTAAAGAAAAGTGGTATGAAGACATCGAAGAAGCTGTTGGATATGAATCTACTTGGATTGAATCTCAGCCAACGATTTTTGAATTGGAAAAAAAGAATAATCCTTATCAAATTTCAATTGTCCGCACCTTAAGGGATGAGGGCATCCAAATTTACGGATATGTGGTTGTTACCATAATGGAAAATAAACTAAGCGAAGTATTTACTAAAATGGATGGATATAATGATGTCATGATGCTTAATCCATCTGGTAAAATCCTGTCACATAGTGATGACGAGAAAATAGGAACCGTTTTCACCTATCGGTCTAATTTATTCAATCGAGATGGATCAGAAGTTTTGAAAATGAAAGATAAGGAGTACATCGTCACCGAACATACCCTGTCTTTTTCGAATTGGAAATTAGTGTCATTTGTTCCTTATGAACAATCGATAAATAAATTAAATGGGATATTTCAGAAAGTATTTCTTATTCAAGTACTATCATTTATGCTTTTCTTGCTTTTACTTACCTATTCAATGAAAACAATTACGAAACCGCTCGAATATTTAGCAAAACTAGCTGATAAAGTTCAGGCAGGGAATTTGATTGTCCGTTCAAAAATTAAAGGGAAAGATGAAATAGGAAGGCTAAGTAAATCAATTAATCTGATGCTAGATCATATTAATACAAAAATTGAAGAAATAACGGAAACAGAGGCTAGGAAAAGAAAAGCAGAATTTGCCATGCTACAAGCGCAAATAAATCCTCACTTTTTGTTTAATGTATTAAATTCCATTCGCATGAAGGTAATGATAAGAGGAGACAAAGAAAGTGCCAATATGATCACATCTCTTACAAAATTACTGCGCATAACTATTGATAAAAATAAAGAAATAATCACATTTTTAGAGGAGATAGAAATTCTTTTCGATTTTGTTCACATTATGAATATGAGACAAAATCGAAAAGTTTCCTTAGAGATGGATATCGATCCAGATGCTTATCCATTTGAAATTCCAAGGTTTATTCTCCAGCCTATTATTGAAAACTCGATTATTCATGGATTTAATCAGTCTGATGGATTAATCTTAATCCATGCAGTGATAGTAAATGAGATGTTAATCATTACGATTGAAGATAACGGTTTAGGAATGAACAAAGAGGATTTAGAACAATTAAAGAAAAAAACTTTTCAGGCCGCATCACTGGAGAATCCGAAAAGAAAGCAGCAAGTGAAAGGATTCTCGTCGTTAGGCTTAGCCAATGTCTATGAAAGATTATCGATTACCTTTGGACCAGCTTTTAATATGGATATTATAAGCGAACTTGGAAATGGCACAAAAGTCATTTTGAATCTCCCAATGAAAGGTGGAAAAAAGAATGTATAAAGTGATGCTTGTAGATGATGACTATCCTGTATTAGAGCTATTGACGAAAACAATTGACTGGAAAAGCCTCGGCTTTGAAGTGATGAGTACCCATGAAAATGGAGTAAGTGCCTTAAAAAAAGCAGAAGAAACAATGCCTGATGTGCTAATTTCTGATATTGGCATGCCTAAGATGAATGGAATTGAATTAACAAGAAAAATGAAGTCGATCAATGAAAGCTTGCAAGTGGCGTTGTTATCCTGTCATACAGAATTTAATTATGCCCGAGAAGCACTTAAGTTACAGGTCAGCGATTATTTAGTAAAGGATACATTTGAACTAGAAGAGCTATATGAATTACTTGAGAAATTTAAAATACAACTTGACACTATGCTAAATAATAAACAAAAAGAACAAAAATTACAGCATATTCTTCATAAAAACATCGAAAAAGAAAAGACGGCATTCATAAAAAGATTAATAAATAATGGCTATTATAAAAAGGAAGCTGAATGGGAAAGTGACCGAAAAAAATTTGGCTTATTAGCGGACAAAGGATATATTGTAACACTGTTATCAATCCATCATCATCCTTTAGATTTATTTCCAGAAGAAACCTTATATTTTGCAGTTTCTAATATTGTGGGAGAATTATTAGGAAGACTAAATCCTTTAGCCGTTCATTTTCTTAATCATTCCAATAAGGTTTTTATCTTTTTTCCAAGAGACTTAGGATATCAGAGGAACGCTTTATCGAATGCAAAAGAAACGTTGAAAATGATTCAGCTCTCGATTGACAAAGGCTTAAATATGCACAGTTCATCCATTATTGGTGAAACATCTGAAAGCTTATTAGACTATCAAAACACAGTCAACAGATTGTTAAATAATCATCAGCAGCTGTTTTATATGCTCCCAAGAACAGTGTCATCTATAAAGGAGTGTGTAAAGAATACGGAGGAACTATTCGCTAAGTATGATGAAGCAGCGACAGAAATGAGAATGATTGTTCTGAATAAAAAGGTGGAGCGAATAAGTAATTTCATCCATAAATGGACGATATATATAATGGAAAACCAATTTCCACCAGAGATAGTAAAGGATTGGTTTTGGAAATTATTATTGGATTTAAATGTGAAATTACAAGCGCTGCAATACTTTTCAGGCGAATACTCCTTTGAATCCAAACATAAAGAGATTTTTTTGATGGAGTATATGTATCAATTAAAGGACTGGCTTAAGCACTATTTTGAGAAAATCATTCATTATCATGAAACGATTGATCAGACGAAAAGAAGAGAGATTATTGAAGCCTTTAAATTTGTTGCGATGAATCTAGAACGAAAAATCACATTAGATGAAATCTCTAGTTATTTATTCTTAAATCCTAGTTACTTTAGTAGATTGTTTAAAAAGGAAGTAGGAGAAACATTTGTGGAATATGTAACACGGATGAAAATTAATCGTGCAAAGGAGCTGTTAGAACAAACAGATGAATCGGTTGGGAAAATTTGCGAACGATTGGGCTATGATAATCAAAGCTATTTTATAAAATTATTTAAAACATACGCTGGTATAACTCCGATGGAATATAGAAGCGGAAAAGTTGGTTAAGAAGGCATAGCCATATTTCCAAAAAGGCAATACGAGTAAAATTATTTGGAAAAGTAGTAAAAATAATGCCTTGTTGAGGGAATATAGACTCCATATAATGAGAGTATCGTTACTTTTTAGAAAGAAAGGCTGGACATTTTCTAAAAAAATGAAAGCCTTTTCTTTTTTATGCGTGTCAGAAATCAAATAGAAGGGTAGGATGATTATATGAGTAAAAAGGAGCAATGGGTGGCTGAAGCGTGGGAGTTTGTCGTAGAGAAAACGGCACGGAATAATGAAACGATTGGTGCTAATTTTCCCCATGCCAGTATAGATAAGAAGTATGTATTAGAAAGTCCGGAATGGTGGACAGCTGGTTTTTGGCCAGGGGTTTTATGGCAAGTATATCAAGATAATAAAATGGAAGCTCTTAGAAAAACAGCAGAACAGTGTGAAGAAAAACTGGATTATTTATTGTCAGATTCAGAGAAATTAGATCATGACATGGGATTTATGTGGACGTTGACAAGTCTAGCAAACTATAAACTTACGGGCAATAAAGAATCAAGAAGAAGAGGATTATTAGCAGCCAATTTATTATTAGGAAGATTTAATGCCCAAGGTAATTATATTCGTGCTTGGAATGCATGGTCGAAGAAGGATGATAATCGCGGTGTCGCAATCATTGACTGTATGATGAACCTTCCGCTGCTATACTGGGCTTCAGCAGAAACGGGAGATCCACGGTTTAAAATAGCTGCAGAAAAGCATGCAGAAACAGTCTTAAGACATTTTATTAGACCAGATGGTTCCGTACATCATATTGTTGTTTTTAATCCAGAAACTGGAGAAGTAGTAGATAAGCTTGGTGGTCAAGGCTATGCACCAGATAGCGCATGGTCAAGGGGAACTGCTTGGGCTTTGTATGGTCTGACATTATCCTACTTACATACTAATAATAGCGCATTTTTACATGCCGCAAAATCAGTTTCCCACTTTTTTCTATCTAATCTTCGTTCTAATGAATGTCCTGTTTGGGATTTTCGCATACCTGAAGATGGCGAAACCAAATACCATTATCCTGATTCATCAGCAGGTTCCATTGCAGCCTGTGGCTTACTCCTGCTTGGAACACTTGTAGCCGACTTTGAAAAGCCTGTTTATCAGGAAGCAGGCGCAACTTTATTAAAAACCTTATATATAACTTGTGCTACTGATGCAGATAAAGAAGAGGAAGGCTTATTAGGACACGGAACAAGTCATTTTCCAGAGCAAAAAAATGTTGATGTCCCACTAATTTATGGAGATTATTATTTTGTTGAGGGATTAAATATATTGCGACAAAAGGGAGTATTATTCTGGCAGTAAGATGGAAAGGGCAAGAAAATTTCCTTTAGGAGATGGATCGGTTGAATCAATATAATGTGAAAGTAAAAAAGAACCCATTAAGAACAAGAGAGGATTTAGAACGTGCTTTATATGACTTATACGAACCCTTATTTATGTTGGGGAATGAACAGAAGGCAGGTTTATTGAATCTAGGTACAAATGGCTCAGTATATGGGCAAAAAACAAGAGAATTAGAAGCGTTTTTACGTCCATTTTGGGGCTGGGGGCCATTATTTTCTGTAACACCTAATAAATATCCAGCAATAAAACGACAATTAGTAAAAGGAATTATAGAGGGAACAACGCCAACAAGTGATTCTTACTGGGGGATTACCGGAGAGTATGATCAACGGTTTGTTGAAATGGCAGCACTTTCTTGTACGCTTATTCACTGTAAGGCTGATTTCTGGGATATTCTATCAACAGTGCAAAAGGAAAATTTAGCTAATTGGCTATATCAAATCAATGAAAATACAATCCCGAATAATAACTGGTTATTTTTCCGCGTATTAGTAAACGTAGCATTAAAAAAATGCGGTAGAAGTTATAGTTTAGAAAAATTAGAAGCGGATCTTCAACAATTAGATCAGTATTATTTAAAAAATGGTTGGTATTTTGATGGATATAAGAATCAAATTGATTATTATATTCCTTTTGCCATGCATTATTACGGATTAATTTATGCAAAAGTAATGGAGGATGAAGATCCAGAAAGGGCAGCGATTTATAAGGAGAGGGCTATTCAGTTTGCTCAAGATTTTAAAGAATGGTTTTCTTCAGATGGATCTTCTATTCCATTTGGCAGAAGTTTAACCTATCGATTTGCACAATCCTCCTTTTGGGCTGCATTGGCATTTGCAGATGTTGAAGCATTGCCTTGGGGACAAATTAAAAGATTAGTATTAAATAATTTACGGTATTGGTTTAAGCAGTCGATTTTTTCTCCAGAAGGACTTTTAACGATTGGCTATGGTTACCAAAACTTAAATATGGCAGAAGGCTATAATGCTCCAGGTTCTCCTTATTGGTCCTTAAAGACATTCCTGCTGTTAGCTCTTCCAGAGAGTCATCCTTTTTGGCAGGCAGAGGAAGAACCAGTTAAGTTCCTAGAGAAAAGTGTGCAAAAAAGTCCGAGGATGATCATTTGCCATGATTCTGAAGGAAAAGAAGTGCAAGCATTTACTTCTGGACAGCATTCTCATGAACACGCCCATGCAGACGCAAAATATGAAAAATTTGTGTATTCCACCACCTTTGGTTTTAGTGTGCCTAAAGGTAATGTTTTATTAAAGCAAGGAGCATTTGATAATTGCCTGGCACTGTCTGAATGTGATAATCGCTATAGAAGTCGTAGTGGCTGTGAGTCATATGAAATCCATGATGATTATATCGTATCTACATGGAAGCCTTGGCAGGATGTAACAATTGATACGTATCTAATTCCCTTAACCCCTTGGCATGTTCGCATTCATCGCATTCATACAAATAGAGAGATAGAGACAGCGGAAGGTGGATTTTCTGCACCTGCGACTGAAGGGGCTGCCTATGTAATCAAAGATGAAAATAGTCTTTTTTACCCATCAGAGGTAGGAACAACAGGGATTATGGACATCTTTGGAAAACGGAAAACAGAATTAAAAATACCTGAGCCTAATACCAATTTACTCTATTCCAAAACCGTATTGCCGACGTTAACGTCGCGTTTAGCACCTGGAAGGCATTTATTGGTTTCAAGTATTCTCGGAACAGACCGAGGAGTAGAGGAGATTTCTTTTCAGCCTATTGTTAGTCTAGAACAAGAGTCTGTCACCATTCAGTATAGAAATAGAAAATATAAGATAGAGATAAAATAAGAGGTTATGAGCATTCTATTTAAAGTTAAACTCGAACAATTACGCGAAAGGAAATTTTCGTATGGCTGTTCGGGTTTTTTCTTTGCGAGATATTTCTATGAAAATAGAGGAATTTCAAAAGAATTATCGAAAATAAATATGATTTCTAAAAGAATAGGTTTATGCTCTAAAGATATGGGTATATAATACTATATAATTTAAAAATTCTATAAGATAATAAGAATAATGAAAGGTAGAAAGCTATGATTAATCAACTTATTTGGGCGCTTTGTTGATTATGAGCTACTAGCGCAACCGGCTAACCAAACTAACCTTGTTTTGTTAGCTTTTTTTTGTTCAATATAAATGTTTAAATAAATTTTAAAAAATGTATAGCTCCGACAGCGAGCAACCGGCAAATATAAGATTACCGCTTCTGTATAAGTTTAATATATCCATTCTATTCCATTGGTGTTTTATTTATTTCAGTGAAGCGATTTTAGTCTTTTGTCGATTTAATAAGGAGTTTGCTTTTTTAAATTGGGGGGCAACTTATGAGTGGGCTTATTACTTATCAAACAATAGTAATACATGATCATACGGAAAAAGAATGGAAAGAAAAGCTAAATAAAGAATTTAGAGATTTATTGGATAAAGATTTTTTGCTGAGCGTTGGAATAGGAGAAGCGGTTAATAATGCAATAGAACATGGAAATTATCCCGTTATATTAGAGTTACAGTATAATCAGAATATCTTGGATATGCGAATCAAGGATCACGGAAATGGGTTTGATGTGAAGAAGAAATTTCGTGATATCGAAAGGTATGGTACGGAAAAGCTTATGAGTGATATTGTGTTGGAGGAAAGAGGAAGAGGTATCTTAATGATGATGCAAATTTTCCAAAAAGTACAATATAATGAAATGGGAAATGAAGTATTTTTATGGAGAGAAACAAGGGAAGATGCGAAAGCCATTTAAATATGTTCTGTCGGAGATGTAGGACTGTTCTAAATATGGGCAGTCCTATTTTGTTTAGAATTGCTCAATGTCATTTTTTTCTATTAATCTACTGATTTATAGGATTGAATCGTTTATTATAGATATAATATGATAAGAAGTTTTTGGAAAGGGTATGATTAACATCATGGAAAAAGTAACCTATAAGAACATTCATAAAGAAGGAAAACGAGTAAAAGAGACTAGCGATTGGTTCCATGTTCATAATGAGGAAATGCTGCTTCAATATGACAGTAACTATATCCAATTTAAAAAGATGCCCACTATTCAGGAGTTCGAGTTAGTGGAAGATTATTTAAAAACATTTCATCAAAAAACTGGTCAGAAACATCTTAAATTTGTATTTCCAGAAAATGAGAAATTCACGAAGGATTTATTGGAGTACATTGTGCAAAATCTTCATTATGAAGTAGGGATGACAGAGCTTTATGCCATTGCTCCTTGCAATTTTCCGGTTTTATATCCTAGTGAGGACATTCTAATTCAGAAAGTAACAGAAGAGAATTTTGAGGATTATTTGCAATTAGAATATAATCAAGACTTAGAATATGGAGTAGATTATGCAAAAGGGAAAACAGAAATCTATCAGAAAAATTTCAAAAATCCGCTGTTTTTGCAAGTCATTGCTTATTATAAAGGGAAAGCAGCTGGTGCTTTAGAAGTAATTATTGCCGATAAAACGGTTGAAATTGACGGAATTTTTGTAATTGAAGAGTATCAGCGCAAAGGGATTGCTGCTCGCATGCAAAGAAAGATTATGGATTTATTTCCTAATAAGACAATTATTTTGCTGGCAGATGGAGAAGATACTCCGAGAGAGATGTATCAAAGACAGAACTATCAGCAACAAGGATTTCAGTATGAAGCGTTGAAAGAAAATTTCTAGACACGAAGCTCTACTAGTTAAGGGCATCATTAAAGGTAGAACTGGAAAAGGAGTAGATGAAAGTGATGAAGCCTATACAGGTCTACCGTGGACAATATCTTGAAAGCAGCCATTCTATTCATGTAGCTGTTGTAGACAAAGATGGTAGATTACTATATTTCTATGGGGATCCGGAGAGGATGACCTTTCCTAGATCCTCCTTGAAGCCCTTTCAAGCCATTCCACTTATAGAGACAGGAGCGGCAGATTCCTTTTCTTATGACAATGCGGAAATTGCAATTGCGTGTGCTTCTCATGCTGGGGAGTTATTTCATCAGGAGACAATCCTGCGCATATTAGAAAGATTGGGAATACAAGAGGATAACTTGCAATGTGGTACACATACCCCATGGAATTTAGAAAGCTATAAGGAACTGCTGCGAAAGGGCAAAGATGTCACCCCCGTGTTCAGTAATTGTTCTGGTAAGCATGCAGGTATGCTCGCTGCGGCGATTCATATGAAGGAGGATATTGCCACATATCGGGAGGTAGAGCATCCTCATCAACAGCGTATATTGGAAGCAATTGCAACAATATGTGATTTTCCGAAAGAAAAAATAAAGTTGAGTGTAGATGGCTGCGGGGTGCCAGTACATCAATTGCCTCTATATAATGCTGCACTTGGCTATGCTAGATTAGCAAACCCTGATTCTATTAAGTCGGTAAACCGAATAGATATAGTAAAACGAATTAGGGATAGTATGGTGGAGTTTCCAGAAATGGTTGGAGGAACAAATAGGTTTGATACAGACCTAATGAAAGCTTATAAAGGGCGAATTGTATCGAAAGCAGGTGCAGAGGCGGTCCAATGTATGGGACTTATCCAAGAAGGAATCGGAATTGCCATTAAGGTGGAAGATGGAGGAACACGTGCTGTAAATGTCGCTGCAATGGAAGTGTTAAATCAACTAGGATATAAAGAAGTGAACTTATTTACAAATTTAGATAGATATATACATGCACCAGTTCTGAATGCTAGAAAAGAAAAAATCGGTGAAATAAGAGCCAACTTCCATTTGGAAGAGGCACTTTCAACGGAAAAATAATTTATAAAAGGAGAAAATCGCTTGAAACATTATTTAAATGTAAAAGAAGGAAAAAATAACTGGCCGCGTTATTTAGCGTCTATTTTATTAGCTGTTGGTTTTATGATTGCTGGTTCTATCGTCTATTTTATTGTAGAACTCATACGAATAGAGCTGGATGGGAACGATGCTACTTATATTGATTTGGATACCGGCATGGTGATGGGCGGAAACGGCACAGTTAGTTTATTAATGACACATATTGTTTATATTTTTGCTTTAGTAGGCATATGGATTGGAGTAAGATTTATTCACAAACGAAAATTTCGATCATTAATTACGGGCGATGACAGAGTAAATTGGAAGAAAATAATCTGGGGATTTTTAATATTTGCAGGACTTTTCCTACTTACATCAGGCCTTGATTTCCTATTTAATGCTGATGATTATGCTTGGAATAACGTATCTTTCTCCCAATTTTTCTTTTTATTCCTAGTGGTTCTTCTGTTTGTACCCATTCAAACAACAGTAGAAGAACTTTTATTTAGAGGATTATTATTACAATGGGTTGGTAAAAAAATAAAAAATCCCATTTTATTAGCACTGATAGTTGGAGTAATTTTTGGATCATTGCACTTTTCCAATCCTGAAATGAATGATTCGGCCATTTTAGTAGGTTTAGATTATTTACTTGCTGGTTTTGCCTTGACATTTATTGCGGTGAAAACAGGAAGCTTAGAATTATCGATTGGTGCACATGCTGCAAATAATATGATGATTTTCTTGTTTTTTACATATGATGACTCTGTGGCAGGAAATATTCCAAGTCTATTTCAAATCCTTGAAACAAGTCCACAATACTCAATAATTTGGTCATTGCTAATATTCACGGCCTTTTATTTATTAAGTATTAAAAAATATGGTAGGAAGTCTATAAGCTAGTCTATCTAGTAGTTTAGGAATGAGGAAAATTCTACAATAGAAGAAGGATATAAAAGACTAGTGTATAAAGGATTTCAGTTGCTATGAAACCGAACAGTAATACGACGATGCCGATAAAATCGTATAATTGTTTGGTTTTTTGAATTGCATTAGAAAAAGATGGGATAAAGCACAGGCAATCCCTCTTATAGAAAAATTAGAAATTATCCACCACATTTAAAAAAATATAAATAATTTAATAGAACTAGTTAAATAGAACATATGTTTCTAAATTGAGTCTTAAGCCTCTTACTTTAATAATTCAGAATTGTTAAAATTGTTTTAGAGATATCCATTCTATTATATTAGGAGGCTGTTTAATGAAAAAAGAATGCAGAG
Organism: Niallia sp. M35; assembly: GCF_050971705.1. Lineage (NCBI taxonomy): Bacteria > Bacillati > Bacillota > Bacilli > Caryophanales > Bacillaceae > Niallia > Niallia sp. M35. Next base: position 33,570 of record NZ_JBPCEP010000019.1, on the reverse strand, counting down.
TAATTCCTTATCAAGTGAAAGAAGTAATGGACGTTTCTGCAGAAATTCCAAAAGGAATTGAGCTAATTCAGGCACCTGAGTTATGGAAAAAAACAAAGGGAAAAGGGATTACAGTTGCCATATTAGATACTGGCTGTGATATCAATCATCCAGATTTACAAGAGCGAATCATTGGTGGAAAAAACTTTACCGATGATGATAACGGCGATCCAGCTATATATATGGATTATAACGGTCATGGAACACATGTAGCTGGAACAATTGGAGCTTCAGGGAAAGAAGATGGATTAACAGGAGTAGCACCGGAAATTTCACTTTTAATTGTAAAAGTATTAAATGGGCAAGGTTCAGGGCAGTATGAATGGATTATAAATGGAATTTATTATGCAATTGAACAGGGAGCAGATATTATCTCTATGAGTCTTGGCGGGCCAGAAGATGTGGAAGAATTGCATGAGGCTGTGAAAAAGGCAGTTGAAGCGCAAATTTTAGTCGTTTGTGCAGCTGGAAATGAAGGGGATGGCTTAGATTCGACAGAAGAATTAGGTTATCCAGCCGCTTATAATGAAGTAATAAGCGTAGGTGCAGTCGATTTACAGAGAAATAGCTCTCGTTTTTCTAATTCTAATCGAGAAGTTGATTTAGTAGCACCTGGTGAGGAAATTTTGTCTACTTTTTTAGATGGAAAATATGCTAAATTAACTGGAACTTCTATGGCAGCCCCTCATGTAAGTGGAGCTTTAGCATTAATTAAAATAATTAGTAATGAAGCTTTTGAAAGAAATTTAACAGAGCCAGAATTGTATGCACAATTAATTAAGAGAACGATTCCATTAGGAAATAAACCGAGTTTAGAAGGGAATGGGATTCTCTATTTAACAGCTCCGGAAGCTTTGATGGAAAAACTTCAATCCACGGTTCAATTACTTGTGGCTAATAGTTTATAAGAAGAATATCCTTATTAATAAAAAAGTGGACAAACTCCTAAAAGGGTGGTTTGTCCACTTTTCTTATAAAAGAGAAGATGTGAGAGGGCTTATGATATAGGGAATAATCAAATTCCATTACTGAGAGGGTGCTACATAATTTTACCGTAACAAGACAATAGAAATGTTTTAAAAAAAGTAGTAAAGTGAAAGAGGATATTTGTGCGTAACTGGATTTTGATAGAAGGAGAATAAATTGTTGAATACTGTCATTACACGAAAAATGATTTTAGAAATGTGTGGTCCTGTATCTTTAAAAAGAGGGGAAGCATTCTCAAAAAATCATAAGGTGATTTTTAAAGAATATAGAGATAATTATTGTGAAGCTTTCGTTCAAGCATCTGAAGATTTTGCGGTAATGGTTGCAATCGACGGGGAAGAAATAAAAGCAACATGTTCTTGTCCGAAACTAGCTTCTTTTCAAAAAGAATGTCAGCATATTGCAGCTGTATTAGTGGAAATAAAGAAATTTCAAATGAACGGAAAAGCTCCTTCCACTACCGATGAAAAAAACATGGATGTATCGGGAGATTTTTTTGCATTATTTAATCAGAGTGAATCTCTATCAACAAAAAAGCAGCGCCATTTTGAAAAGCGAGAAGTGATTCCAGTTGAATTTATGCTAAAAGTCATTCCAATTGACTCGGAAACCAATCTGTTTGGAATAGAAATTCAGCTATTATCCCATCCAATAAAAGATATTCGCTTGTTTTTAAAAAGAATAAAGAGTGGAAAAGCTTATTCATTTAGTTCGGAATTAGAATTTAATCCAAAGCTTCATTGTGTAAAGGAAGAAAGTGAAGCAATCCTACAAGAGTTAGGAAAAGTAATAGAAGATGAAAGGATATTTTTGAATCATCACCAGGGAGTGAGTAATATATGGGGAGACAGTATTTTGTTAATTCCCCCTTCCTCTTGGATTCCTCTTCGTTCTCATTGGAAGGAATTAGGGTATTATGATCCGAATAAAGGGACAATGGTGCCCTTAAATGTTTCAAATGAAGTCCTGCCTTTAAGATTTCATTTATACCAGCGTGAAATTGGAAGCTATCAATTAAATGTACATGGAATGGAATCCATACAGTTCCTGCATCAATATTATGCTGTCCTGATAGAGGGAAATGTGCGGCAATTGGAAGCAGAAGACTTTAAAAGACTTATTGAGATAAAGAAAATGATGGAAAAAGTTGGCGAGAGTTTTATCCCGATTGCACTCAATCAATTGGATTTCTTTTTAGAAAAGGTTGCCCCAAGCTTAAAAAAACTTGGGGAGGTTCAATTAGAGAGAGAGCTTTCCAAAAAAATCGGGAAGACTCCACTCCAAGCTGAACTCTATTTAGATAGAGTAAACAATCGATTGCTGGCAAGCTTAGAATTTCGTTATGATCATATTGTCATCAATCCAGTTCAAGAACGGGACAAAGAAGTAGAAGCAGTGCTACTTCGAGACTGGAAGAAAGAAGAACAAATTAAAGAGTTAATGGATAGCAGTTCATTTGCAAAAACAGATAGTGGTTATATGCTTTATAATGAGGAATTGGAGTTTGACTTTTTATATTATGTGTTACCGAAGCTGCAGAAGCTTGTTAAAGTTTATGCAACAACAGCTATTAGAAATCGAATTTTCAAGAAAAAAACATGGCCAAGATTTTCGGTGAAATTAAAAAAGGACCGCATTAACTGGCTTGAATTTAAATTTGAGATGGAAGGTTTTCCAGAGCGTGAAATCAAAGGCTTGTTAGCTGCTTTGGAAGAAAAGCGGAAATATTATCGTTTGCAAGATGGTTCTCTATTTGCTTTGCAAACAAGGGAGATGGAGGAAGTACAAAGGTATCTTCAATCTCCACAAATAAAAGACAAGGACTTTATAAGTGGGTTTGAGCTGACACTTTTAGAAAGCTTATCTTTTATAGAAGAAGATCGAAAAATCTTTGCTTTAGATGAATCGTATCAGCAGCTGATTGATTCCTTCTTGCATCCAGAAAAGCTAAATATTAAAGTCCCTGCGGATTTAAACAATGTCTTGAAAACGTATCAAAAAGATGGCTATAAATGGCTGAAAACATTAGCGCAATATCAATTTGGCGGGATTTTAGCGGATGATATGGGTTTAGGAAAAACACTGCAAAGTATTGCCTTTATTCAATCTGAATTGCCTGTGATAAGAAAAGCGAAACAACCGGTGTTAGTTGTATGTCCTTCCTCTTTATTATACAACTGGCAAAGAGAAATCATGAAATTTGCTCCGGCAATACAGTGCCTTATACTTGATGGAGTTAAAAAGGAAAGAGCTGCTCTGCAAAAAGATTTAGAAAACATCGATGTAATCATAACGTCATATCCATTAGTTAGACAGGATATTTCATGGTATGAACAGCAAGTTTTCCATACAGTGCTTTTTGATGAGGCCCAATATTTTAAAAACCCATTATCACAAACGGCAAAAGCAGTGAAGAAACTAAAAGCGGTTAATCGCTTTGCTTTAACTGGCACTCCGCTTGAGAATTCGATTGAAGAACTTTGGTCAATTTTCCATATTGTCTTCCCAGAATTATTCAAAGGTTTGAAGGAATTTGCAAATTTAACCAATAAACAAATTGCGAAAAAAATAAGACCATTTATGCTGCGCCGCTTAAAAGAGGATGTATTAGCCGAACTTCCTGAGAAAAGGGAATGGAGCGAAATAGTGGAATTATTACCAGAACAGAAAAGATTGTATGCAGCCTATCTCGCGAAATTAAGACATGATGCCTTAAAGCATTTAAATAAAGAAACCCTTCGAAAAAATAAGATTAGAATTCTTGCTGGATTAACGAGACTGCGGCAAATATGCTGTCATCCAGCCCTATTTGTTGACAATTATCATGGAAAGTCTGCTAAACTAGATCATCTAATGGAACTAATCGAGGAAGCACAGCGATCTAATCGCAGGGTGCTGATTTTTTCTCAATTTACAAGTATGCTTGAAATAATTGGTCAAGAATTAGCAAAAAAGGGATTGGCCTATTTTTATTTAGATGGGAGCACTCCTTCAGATGAGAGAGTGGAATTATGTCATCGCTACAATTTAGGAGAGCGAGATTATTTTTTAATAAGCTTAAAAGCAGGGGGAACAGGTCTTAATTTAATGACTGCAGATACTGTTATTTTGTATGATACGTGGTGGAATCCAGCGGTCGAAGAACAGGCGGCGGATCGTGCTCACCGCATAGGACAGGAGAATGTAGTGGATGTAATTAAGCTCTTCTCTAAAGGCACAATTGAAGAGAAGATATATGAATTGCAAGAAAAGAAAAAGAATTTAGTAGACGAAATTATCGATTCAGATGATAAAGTAATTTCTTCTCTAACAGAAGAGGACTTAAGAGAATTGTTAAGTTAATCCATTAAAAAAGGAGGCCATTATTTGGGCCTCTTTTTTTAATGTAAATCAATTTTCTTTTTGTTTTGGATACCGCTTGGCTTTTTTGGCAGCTTCACGAAGTAAATACTCAATATGACTATTTATACTGCGGAAATCATCCGCAGCCCATTTTTGCAGGACTTCGTATAGCTCTGGATCAATGCGTAATGGAAAGCTTTTTTTCTTCGTCATTTATACCACTCATTAATATAAAGTACCTGTATTAATTACAGGAGTCGTAGGATTTTCAGAAACAATCGCTACTAGTAAATTATTTACTAATTGTACCTTTCTTTCATCATCTAATTCAATGATTTTATCCTGTTCCAGTTGATTAATGGCCATTTGTGCCATTCCAACTGCTCCTTCGACAATTTTCTGACGAGCAGAAATGATAGCGGAGGCTTGCTGACGCTGTAACATCGCTTGGGCAATTTCAGTAGAATAAGCTAAATGAGTTAATCTGGCTTCAATTACTTCGACTCCTGCGAGATCTAGACGAGCTTGTAATTCGGCCGTTAGTTCATTGGAGACTTCCTCTGCATTTCCCCTTAAGGTTAGTTCTACATTTTCAAATGTATCATATGGATATTTTGTTGCAACATGGCGGATAGCTGTTTCACTTTGTATTTCAACAAATTCTTCGTAATTATCTACATCAAAAATGGCTTTTGCAGAATCAATGACTTTAAAAACAATAACGGCAGCAATTTCAATTGGATTTCCATCAACATCATTTACTTTCAAACGTTTACTATTGAAATTACGCACGCGTAAGGAAATAGTTTTTCGTAAAGTAAGAGGGGTGGTTAAAAATAATCCGCTGCTGCGAATCGTACCAAGGTATTTTCCGAAAAAGGTTACAACAACAGCCTGATTAGGTTGAATAATTGTTATCCCGCTGCCTAGAAGAACAGCTATAAGGAAGAAGGGAATGGCAGCTCCTGGAATTTCCTGTACAAGAAAATAAACTCCAAGAAAAAGGGATATGGCAATAAGTAAAACCCCAATAAACCCATTAAAATGAAATGCATTTTTTTCTTTCAACTGAATCACTCCTATAATTTCAATTTGATATAATTATGATATCACTTCTGTATAAAATTGTAAATCGATTAATGCCAAGATCTTCATAAAAAAAGGAGATAGCTATTAACTATCCCCTGAAAGTTGTACTTTAACTTATTTCTAACAATTCCATTAGTGTTTTGCCAATTATTGTACCAGCCGTTTTTGGTGCAACCTTTGCCGGTAAACCAAGTGCCCAAAGTGTTTCCATATTGTGTTCCTTGGCAGCTGCAAAATCGATCCCCCCAGGTTTGCTGGCTAAATCAATAATTAAAGCAGTGCTCGATAATTTCTTTATGAGACTAGAAGTTAGAAGCAGTGCTGGAACAGTATTAATAATAATCTGCTGAAGAGGGATTTCTGATTCTAGTGAAGGTTCAAAAATTGCAACTAACCCCATTTCTATCACTCTTGCTTCATCCTCTTTTTTTCGAACTAGAACAGTTACTTTTGCACCGACAGCAGAAAATAGACGAGCGACAGTTTTACCGACTCTGCCAAAACCGAGTACGAGCACTTGAGAATTATGTATTGTAATATCCGTATGCTTGATGGCGAGCATTAGTGCTCCCTCTGCAGTTGGGATGGAATTATGGATGGCCACATCATTTCTTGCAAAAAGAGCAACCAAGTTTCGATGTGTTTCTGTAGCCAATTGTTTTAAATAAGGAGTGATAATGCCGGAATACATAGTACAATTAGTTTTTGTTTTATTAATCATCTCTTTTGTTAAAAAAATCGCCTCTTTAGAAAATAGTGATTCAGCGATACCATCTTCTTGAATGCCCGGAATGGGCAGTAGAATACTATCCACTTCATGAAGCGGAGCTGTTTGCCAATTTACTTTCCTTACATTTTTATAAGAAACAGAGGCATCTTTAAAACCAATTAAATAAATTTTGTTTAGCTTTGGTGCAAGAAGGCGGATTACTTCGAGCTGTCTAGAGTCACCACCGATGATTAATAATACATGATTTTCGTTCAATTTTTTGCACCCTTTCCTTTGTAAATAGTACACCTCCATATAGTAAATATATGGAGGTGTATAATGGTTCAGAATAATTTTTATTGATAGCTAATAGAAAAAAGTGGTGTACTAGGTGGTATGTTTTATTCATTACTCCTAATGTTATGTTATAAGACGCTTGCATTTAACATCCTATTTTTAAATGCTTTAGGCGAGCATTGATTTTCTCTTTTAAAGAGTTTGTAGAATTGCGCCATATTTGTTATGCCGACTTCATAGCTTATTTCTAATATACTTTTGTCGGTTGTTAAAAGTAATAATTCAGCTTTTTTTATTCGCTTTATATTTATATAATCGACAAACGACAATCCCATTACTTTTTTAAAGTACTTGATAAAATAATGATAGCTAAAATTCAGTAGCTTACTGACATCTTCGACAAGTATTCTTTCTTCTAAATGGCTGTCAATATAATCTAAAACGGGTTTAAGTTTGGCAAGGTCTTGTTCTTCTGAATATTGGAGCATATTTTTAGTATCGTTTCTTACACATAAAAGAAGAAGTCGTTTGATGGAATAATTGATAGCAATCTCATAGCCCTTTTCTTTCGTTTGACTTTCTCTATGAATCTCATTTATTAAGGAATGTACTTCTTGTTTTATTTCCTTATTATCTTCAAATATGTAATTTATCTTATCTAATGGATGTGTTAATTCTGAAAAACAATAGAAATAAGGAAGGATACTTTGATCAAAGTGTTTATGTAGATCGATTTGTAAGACAATATAACGCAATTTGCCTTTCTTCACTTTACTTGTTCTGTGTGGTTGTGACGCTCCCATAATAAGAACATCTCCTGAAGTAATCGATAGATACCTCTCTTTTGTTTGTACCGCCAAATCTCCATCAATCATGGCAAGTAATTCTACTTCTTTATGGTAGTGCCAAGGGTAATCATCAACTGGAGTCATTACATGTTCCCTCTCATCATTTATCTCCCACACTTTTAAAGACAATAGAGGGTTTTGATAAATTACTTTTTCATTTACTGGCTGCTTAAAGGTGTGCTTTGTCTCCATTTCCATTTTATGTTCCCCTCCTATTCGACGAGACTATATGGTAAGGTGCTCTTTTCTATTTTAGCAAAAAGCAAGCAAGCAAATGACATAATTGCATAAAAAAATGACAAGATTAAGCATTTTTTTATACGCTTACATTTCATATAATGGAGCCATCATACTGTAAGGGAGAAGGAGTGTTACATAATGATCACAATTTGGAATGAAAATCGACATGAAAAGAAAAATCCGACCGTAGCAGAAATATATCCAAATGGCATTCATGGTGCGATTGCAGCGTTTTTGGAGAAAGAAGGTTATGAAACACATACTGCAACATTAGATGAACCAGACCATGGATTAACGGAGGAAGTTTTGAATAATACAGACGTATTAGTATGGTGGGGGCATTTAGCACATCACGAGGTAGAAGATGAAATTGTGTTAAAAGTAAAACAGCGTGTTTTAGATGGTATGGGATTAATTGTTTTACATTCTGGTCATTTTTCCAAAATATTTAAAACATTAATGGGTACAACCTGTAATTTAAAATGGCGAGAAGCAGATGATCGCGAACGTTTATGGGTAGTAGCACCTAATCATCCGATTGTGGAAGGAATTAATGAATATATTGAATTAGAAAAGGAAGAAATGTATGGCGAACATTTCGATATACCTGCACCAGATGAATTGATCTTCACAAGCTGGTTTGAAGGTGGAGAAGTATTCCGGAGTGGCTGCACATATGCAAGAGGAAATGGGAAGGTGTTTTATTTTAGACCAGGGCATGAGACATACCCAACCTATCATCATCAAGAAATTCAGCAAGTTATTATTAATGCAGTCAAATGGGCTGCACCAGTGAAAAGAGAAAAGCCTGTTTATGGCAACGCTCAGCCTTTAGAGACAATTTCAGATAAATAATATAGAGGGGGAAAATATAATGGCTTCATTAAAAGTAGGCGTAATTGGATGTGGAAGTATCGCACAACATCGTCATATTCCTGAATATCTATTGAATAAACAAGTGGAATTGGTTGCTGTCTGTGACATCAATGAGGAAAGAGCAACTGAAATTGCGGAAAAATATCAAGCGCAAGCATTTACCGATTATAAAGAATTATTAAAAATGGATGGGATAGATGCGGTTAGTGTGTGTACGCCAAACTATCTTCATGCCCCTATTTCTATTGATGCTTTGAATGCTGGCAAACATGTTCTTTGTGAAAAACCAATGGCAACATCAAAAGAAGAGGCTGAGCAAATGATAAAAGCTGCTAAAAAGAGTGGGAAAAAATTGATGATTGGACATAACCAACGTTTTGTTGCATCCCATCAAAAAGCCCATCAATTAATTAAAAGCGGAGAAATTGGTAAGGTGTACAGTTTCCGCACAACATTTGGTCATGGTGGTCCAGAAGGCTGGAGTGTTGATGGTAAAGAGAGCTGGTTCTTTAAAAAAGAAGAAGCATTTATTGGTGCTATGGGAGATTTAGGTGTTCATAAAGCAGATTTATTAAGATTTGTATTAGGAGAGGAATTTACAGAGGTAGGAGCATTTGTAGAAACGAATGCAAAAGACTTCTCTACTGTAGATGATAATGCTGTTTGTATATTAAAAACAGATAGCGGCATAATTGGAACGTTGACTGCAAGCTGGGCTTATCGTGGAAAAGAAGATAATTCAACTGTTATTTATGCAGAAAAAGCCGTCATTCGTTTAGAAGATGATCCAAACTATTCGTTAATTATCCAATATACCAATGGGGAAAAAGTAAATTATGAATTAGGCAGAATTCAATCAAATAGTGATGGTGGACAAAATAAGACTGGTGTTATAGATCATTTTGTGGAAAGTGTTTTAGAAGATAAAGAGCCACTTATTAGTGGAGAAGAAGGAAAAAAATCTTTGGCGATCATTCTCGCAGCCTTGGAATCACAAGCAACGAAGACTATTACCAAAATATAGTGCATATAGAAAGAATACAGGAAAATTGGAAGGAATGGGGAGGAGTTCACATGAAATTAGGCGTGTTTACCGTATTATTTGCAGACAAATCATTTGAAGAAATGCTTGATGCAGTAAAAGAAGCTGGCATTCAAGCAGTTGAAATAGGTACTGGCGGTTATCCTGGAAACAAACATTGTAATGTAGATGAATTATTAGAATCAGAAGAAAAGAGAAAAGAATATCTAGAAAAGGTGACAGAACGTGATTTAATCATAAGTGCATTCAGTTGTCACGGAAATCCAATCTCACCTGAAGAAGCATTTGCAAAGGAATCGCATGAAACACTGCTTAAAACAATCAAACTAGCATCTTTGATGAATGTTCCGGTTGTAAACTGCTTTTCAGGAACGGCTGGGGATCATGATGGTGCGAAATATCCTAACTGGCCAGTTACGCCATGGCCAAATGAATATTCTGATGTGAAAAAATGGCAATGGCAAGAAAAGTTAATCCCTTATTGGAAAGAAGTAGGGCATATTGCAAAAGAAAGTGGTGTGAAGATTGGTTTAGAGCTCCATGGTGGATTCCTAGTGCATACTCCATACACCTTATTAAAATTACGAGAGGAAACTTGTGATGCGATTGGTGCAAACTTGGATCCAAGTCACTTATGGTGGCAAGGTATTAATCCAGTTGCGGCGATTAAAATTTTGGCAAAGGAAAAAGCTATTCATCACTTTCATGCAAAAGATACGTATATTGACCAGGATAATGTTAACATGTATGGCTTAACAGATATGCAGCCATACGGTGAAGTTCAGACAAGGGCTTGGACATTTCGTTCCGTTGGATGTGGACATAGTGTTAGTGAATGGTCAGATATGATGAGTGCTTTAAGAACATATGGGTACGATTATGTTGTCAGCATTGAACATGAAGATCCAATTATGTCGATTAGGGAAGGATTAACAAGAGCGGTTACTAATTTGAAATCTGTTTTAATTGAAGATGCTCCTTCTCAAATGTGGTGGGTTTAGATTTATTAAGTATATTTAGAAAATACTTGAACAAATAGACATTCGTTAAATAGTGGAAACGGGGGAGAGAAACATGTCCAAATTAAAGGTAGCGATTATTGGTTGTGGTAATATTTTTCCTATGCATGCTCAATCAATTGTCTCAAGAGAGGATGCAGAGTTAGTAGCAGTTTGTGATGTAAAGCCTGAACGAGCAGAAGAAAAAGCCAAAATTTATGGCTGTGCCGCTTATACAGACTATAAGGAAATGTTTGAACAGGAAAGCTTAGATGTGTTGCATATTTGTCTGCCACATCATTTGCATGCACCAGTGACAATTGAAGCTGCGAAAAAACAGATTCATATATTAACAGAAAAACCAATGTCTATTCATTATGATGATGCTGTTGAAATGGTGGAAACAGCGAAGGAGAATAAGGTTACCCTTGGTGTCATTTTTCAAAATCGTTATAATCCTGGCTCCCAGCTCATAAAGAAAATGTTGGATAATGGAGAACTTGGCAAGATCAAATCAGGAAAACTATCTGTTACATGGGACCGTTCTGATGAGTATTATCAAAAAAGTGATTGGAAAGGGACATGGGAGAAAGAAGGCGGCGGAGTTATAATTGATCAAGCAATTCATACAATGGATTTGATGAGATGGTTTGTGAATGCCGACATTAACTATGTAGATGCATCAATAAGCAATCGTGCACATGAAATTATTGAGGTGGAAGATGCAGCTGAAGGAGTTATAGCATATAAGAATGGCATTGTTACTGCTTTTCATGCTATAAATTATTATACGTACGACGCGCCAGTTGAAATTGAGCTGCATTGTGAAAAGGGAATTGCCAAAATGGTTGCTGATCGGGCAACTGTACGATTAATGGATGGAAGAGAATTTATCGCAGATAATAATCCTCAAGAAACTTTTCATTATGAAAATGGAGTCAAAGGGTATTGGGGAGTTAGTCATGTAAAGCAAATCAATAATTTTTACGATTCGTTGGCAACAGGAATTCCTTTAGATGTCACGGGGGAAGAAGCATTAAAAACACAAAAAATGATTTGTGCCGTATATCAATCAGGAAAGAAAAAAGAACGTGTTTACTTTAAATCGACGGTAGAATCCATACAATAGCAGCATTTTGAAAAAGGCTATATGGCTTCCAGCTTTCTGGGGAGGATATAGCCTTTTGCTTTTAAAGTCAATTTACATGCTTTTAAACATTTGTTATAAAAAACACTTTACAAATCGTAATGGTTACGGTTAATATAATAAAGTCGATAGAACAATCTTTTATATGCTCCATCTAATTTTATAAATCGTAACAGTTTCGATCTGATTGTTTTAAAGTTTATATGGTTAAATAAAATTACATTTGCACGAACAGATGATAGGAGTTAAATTGAGGATAAAAAACTGTCGAGAGATTAAGTGACTTTCTAGTTCTTCCGGAGGATAGTGTAAGGCAAACTGAGAATAGAAGTTTTTGAACAATTGCTATATCCATTGTTTTCATACATAATTTTAACTTTGATCTTACAGCACTTCTTATATCTTGGGTATGAATAAATAAAGGTTTGGTCATTATGTGAGTAAAAAAACACTGGTTTGTACAGAAACAGAGATCGCAATTAAAATTAAGGAGAACAGAATAATCCAAATCGAATGGAGTTTATATTGTTTAATATTATAGAGAAATGCATAAAGAAAGTAAATAAAAGGCAGGGGGATAAAAATGGGAAAAAAATTTAAATTAGTAACGATTATGTTACTTGCAATATTGGTGATAGCTGCATGTGGCAAAGGAGAAAATAATGATTCGAACGGGGCAAATAAAGAGAAACTAAAGATCATGACTACCTTTTATCCTATGTATGAGTTTACAAAAAATATAGCTGGTGACAAGGCAGATGTAACATTACTTATTCCTTCGAATCAAGAACCACATGGATGGGAGCCAACACCAAAAGATATCGCCAATGTGCAAACTTCAGATTTATTTGTTTTTAATAGTATATATATGGAAAATTTTGTAGATACAATTAAATCTGCTGTTGATAATAAAGAAACAGTATTTGTTGAAGCAAGCAAAGGTATTACCTTAAAAGAGGGATTAACAGATGAGCATGATCATGAAGGGGAAGAAGCTGACCATGACCATGAAAGTGAAGAGGCGGAAGATGGGCATAGTCATGAGAAAGATCCTCATGTTTGGTTAAGTCCAGCGTTAGCGATTAAAGAAGTAGAAACAATTACGGAGAGCATAATCAAAGTAGATCCTGATAATAAAGAAACATATCAAAAAAATAGTGAAAAATATATTGCAAAATTAACTGCACTTGATCAAAGATATAGTGATGATCTTAGCAAAGTAGCGAAAAAAGAAATGATTACACAACATGCTGCATTTGGATATTTAGCAAGTGAATATGGATTAACTCAAGTACCAATCTCTGGGATATCACCAGACCAAGAACCGAATGCACAAAGATTAGCGGAATTAAAAGATTTTGCAAAAGAACATGATATTAGCGTTATTTATTTTGAAGAAACGGCTTCGCAAAAAGTTGCAGATACGCTTGCCACTGAAATTGGGGCAAGAACAGAAGTACTAAGCACTTTAGAAGCACTAAGCAAGAAAGATGAAGAAAGTGGAATGGATTATATTAAGGTAATGGAACGTAACTTAGAAAAAATTGTCCAGGCACAACAATAATTGACTCTTCTCTTATAGCCTCTCTTGGAGTTTTTTAAATTCCAATTGAGGCTTTTTGTATGGGAGAAATCGATGGTTGCCTTGCGAAAGAACCACATGCTATTGTATAAATGAAAACGTTCTATGGAGGGATGATTGGGATGGAAGCAAATAAACGATTCTTGTTTATAGGAGATAGTATTACACAGGCGGGAAGAATGGAAGATAGGGAAGGCATTGGTTATGGCTATGTTCGTTATATTAAAGACTACTTTACTATTAATCAACCAGAAGTCTTGCCGAATATTGTTAATAAAGGGATAGATGGAAATAGAATCACTGACTTAGAACAACGCTGGGAAGCAGATGTTCTCACCTTACGTCCAGATCTAGTTTCTATATCAATTGGAATTAATGATGTATGGAGACAATTAGACCAACCTCAACTAGAACAGGTTACTCCAGCTAAATTTAGCGCTATTTACGAACGTTTATTAGAAAAAGTAAAAAAACATACAAATGCCAGTATTTTTTTGATGGAGCCAACCATTATTGAGGAAGCGATTGAAGCAAAAGGCAATATTCTTTTAAAAGATTATGTAACAGTCATTCATCATATAGCAGCCAAATATGATGCAGTGGTTGTGCCTACACATCAAGTATTCATGGAGTATTTACAAAAACAAAATAATCAAGTATTAACGACAGATGGAGTACATATGAATTCTGCTGGTAATATGCTAATGGCGCAAACATGGTTACAGGTATACAAAAAGTTTAAGGAAGATAAAAGTAGTTTTAGATAATCGATAAAAAGAGGAAAGGATTGAAAACATGTCTCTTATCCATAGACTAACTAATTTAAAATCTATTTAAAAGGATATAGAGACATCATCATAATAGAAAAGAAAGTCTTTCCTAAACCGAAATATCAAGGTATGATAGGGGAAATAAATAGAAAGAGAGTGACAACTATCATGACGATGCGACTTAGAGATTGGGATCGGAATTTAAAGATTCGTCTTGCTGGTGAATCAACTGTTAATGTAACGTTTTGGATGTTTTTCCCATTTTTAGCGATATACTTTACAGAATCCTTTGGGAAATCAATTGCAGGATTCTTATTAATACTTTCTCAAGCCTTTTCTGTTGTTGCCAATTTGCTTGGCGGCTATTATGCTGATAAATTCGGTAGAAAGAAAATGATGGTAATATCAAGTCTTGCCCAAGGAATTGCCTATTTAATCTTTGCTTTTGCTAGCTCTCCGTGGCTTGATTCCCCAGCTATTAGTTTTATCTGTTTCACTGTTATCAGCTTGTTTACTAGTATTTATTGGCCAGCAAGCCAAGCGATGGTTGCCGATGTAGTAAAAGAAAAAGACAGAAGTAGTGTTTTTGCTATTTTTTATACTTCTACCAATATTGCAGTAGTAATTGGTCCGATTCTTGGCGGTTTCTTTTATAAAGATTACCGTTTTTTCCTCCTTTTAGCAGCTGGACTATTAAATATTATATTGAGTATGGTATTAAAAATTTGGATTGCTGAAACGGCTCCGCCATATAAAGAACTAGATAATAAGAAAAAGAATTGGGCTATGGCGCTTGGGGCACAGTTAAAAGATTATCAGGTGATAGTAAGAGACCGAACTTTCTTACTGTTTATTTTAGCGGGAGTATTAATAGGGCAAACCTTTATGCAACTAGATTTATTATTACCAGTCTATGTAGATGAAATGGTTGCTACACAAAACTTATTTTCTCTTGGCAATTGGTCTCTAGAAATTCAAAGTACACAAGCTTTTGGATTAATACTTGCAGAAAATGGCTTGGTCGTAGCCTTATTTACCATAATTGTTACAAGATGGATGTCTAAATTTAAAGAGAAGAATGTTTTTATTATTTCCTCCTTTATTTATGCGATTGCAGTTATCATGTTTAGCCAAACTAATTTAATTTGGGGGTTAATGTTCGCCATGCTCTTATTTAGTTTTGCAGAGTTGATGACAGCAGGAATTCAACAAAGTTTTATTTCTGAGATTGCTCCCGAGGATCAACGTGGTAAATATTTTGCGGCAGCAAGTCTGCGGTTCACTTTTTCAAAAATGATTGCTCCATTATCCATTCCGATGAGTGCCTGGTTCGGATTTAAATGGACATTCTTCATTATTGCTATATTAGCGATAATAAGTGCGTTCATTTATCAAGTGATGTTCAAACAATTTGAAACAAAAAAAAGAAAGTTAAATATAGTGAAACCACTATGAGGAGTATAAAGGATGGAAATTTCCAGCTTGGACGTGGGCTTTATAATCTGATCATTTTCTAATATAACACTTTCCTAATGGCTATTTTTATAACTAATTAGGAAGGTGTTTTTTCTTTTAAAGGCTTTAATTCTAATAAGGGGATTGATTTACATGATTTTATCCAAACCTTTTTCTCCTGTATGTCGTCTAATTATTAGGTAAGGAGGTTTATTGTTTTGGAAGAATTGTCAGCATGCTGGAAAGAAATAGACAATAAAGAAGAAGTATTTGATGAAATTATGACTACATATGGACAAGAGCTATTACATTTAGTCTTTTCTTATGTCAAAAATGAAGCGATCGCAGAAGAATTAACACAAGATATTTTTGTGAAAGTATATTATTCCATCCATAAATATAAAGGGAAATCTAGTTTTCGAACATGGATTTGGAGAATTGCTATTAACCACTGTAAAGATTATTTGAAAAGCTGGTATACAAAAAATGTTATAAAAGTGGATGACGAATATATTTATGGAGAAGACAGTAAAGAAAATATTGAACAAACCATTGTTCAAAAAGAGGAAGAACAATGGCTTGTGCAGGCTGTGATGAGTTTACCTATTCTGTATCGAGAAATTATCTTCCTCTTTTATTTCGAAGAATTAACGATAAAGGAGATTGCCAGGATAATAGGGGTTAATGAAAATACGATCAAAACCCGATTAAGAAGAGCGAAGCAATTATTAAAAAAGATTGGAGATGAAGAAAAATGGAAAAACGACTAAAAAACCTTCAAGCTGGTTTGAAAAAGACTTATTTTAATCATCTTTCATTTACTGCTGAGCATCGCAAAGAAATTATGAAAAAAATTCAAATAAAGAATAAGGAAGAGGAGATTCTTTTAGCAGCTTTGCAATTACTTCATACTAGAAAAACTGGTTTTGAATTAACAGAGTTGTTACGTGCTCGCGGCTTTCAAAAGTTTGAGAATCAAGAAGGATTTATCTATACTTTTCTGCATCGATTGGAACAGAGAAATATAATTGCATCAGAGTGGGACAATAACAAGGTAAAATATTACCATATAGACCGTAAAGGAAAAAAGCTCGAAAAAAAGTTGGCAGCAGAAGGGGGACGCAGCAAAAATATTAGAGAACTGATAGATTGGGTGTACGTAAATGAATAATAAACATTTATTTTTAGATAAAGTGACGGAGCAAGTGAAATCGAAAGAAGCAAAGGAATCGATTAAATTAGAAATGGAGTATCATATCCAACTTGCAAAAAAGGGATGGATGAAAAAAGGGTGGACAGAAAACGAAGCAGAAGAAAAAGCAATTAATGAAATGGGAAGTCCTTCCCAATTGGGACGAGAGTTAAGTGAAATCTATCGTCCAACGATTGATTGGGCTATCGTTATTTTAACAGTGAGTCTGTTAATGATAGGAATATTGCCAGCATTATCTTCTTCTTTTCATTTTATCACGCTAAAGTTATTAATGACTTTCTTAGGGATTGCAATAGTCATTGGTTTTATGTATGTGGACTATCGTAAATTTGCTGATTTTGGATATTTATTTTATTCAATAGGATCGTTGTTATTGATATCTATTATTTTCTTTGGCAATCTTATGATTAATGGAATGAATTATATAAAAATTGGACCAATTATACTCCAAGGCATAATGGCCATCCCCTTTTTTTTATTAGCCTGGGCTTCCTTTTTTAGTAAGAAAGAATTTACATATGTTTCTTTCTTGTGCTTATTTTTCTTTTCATGTGTTTTATTTCTCTTCGGATTTGATAGTATTTCTACTGTTTTTATTTATATTTTTACAGTCGCAATCATGCTATCTTGGAGCCGCTTTTCTAAAAGGAAAGTCCTTATTACATATGGAATAGGAACAATCCTTCTTTTAGGGCTTCTTTTTCTTACAAGAGGAAGTTATCAATTAAATAGACTAATGGCATTTCTATTTCCTGAAAGATATGCCGAAGAAGCTGGTTATTTTTATTTATATCGCCAAAAAATGTGGGCTGATTTAAAATGGGTTGGTTCACCAGATATGGAAGTATTAACTTTTATTAATAATACAGACACAGTTTTTCTGCAAATCACCTATCAATTTGGATACATGATGGCTGTAATTCTTGTATTGTTATTCGGAGCACTTATTCTAAAGATGATCGCCAATGTCAAAAAAATAAAGCATCCATATGCGAAATTTCTATTAATAGGATCTATTACACTGTATAGTGTTCAAGTTGTTTATAATCTAGGAATGTGTGTAGGACTTCTACCGGTTATTTCATTATCCTTGCCATTCATAAGCTATGGTCTTGTTCCAACCGTTATTAATGCTTTATTAATTGGTCTTATCTTAAGTATTATTCGTAGAAAAAACTTTCAATAATGTGTGGGGGGCACGATATGATTAGAATGTATCTTGAGTCAATGATTATTTACATATTGATTGGATCACCAATTTATCTGTTAAGTCGATATTTATACGTTAAATATAAAACACAACAAATAGTATGGATGAAAGAAACCCTCCTCTTCCTGTTTGTGATGTTCTGCACAGGGGTAGCATCCCAGACCATTATTCCCCATTGGTATTTGATAGTGGAGGATGGTAAGCAGCAGCTTTCTATTCAATGGTCTGAGGGATTAAGAAGTATTAATCTTATCCCTTTTGCCACGATCATTTCCTATTTTGCCCTAGAAAATGATCAAGTAAGTAATTGGAATGAAGTGTCACGGATCAATCTATTAGGGAATATTGTTATTTTTGTCCCTTTTGGTATTTTTCTCCCATTATTATGGAAAGCATTCAGAAAGTTTTCCTCCTTATTTTGGATAGCTATTGGTATTCCTCTTTTAATAGAAATCCTTCAATTATTCATAGGGAGAAGTACGGATATTGATGATGTAATATTAAATGCCTTAGGGATTATGTTTGGGTTTAGTCTTTATAAAATCTTCCAGAATTTTTTTCATAAAGGGAAAGATTCTGGCGTGAGAAAGAATAGTAAATAATGCAGCAGGCAATAGGCTAACTTTATGTCAGCCTATTTAAGAACTCTTTAGCTACCTTAGAAATACCTTTGTCTATTGGATAAATATATCCAAAGTAATAGGTATTTATTATGGTATCAACGAAAGGCAGAGTTACATAGCTATCATTGTTTGCTAACCCAGTTATTGTTTTAAATGCATAATCATAGCCAATGTTAATGGCTGTATTTCTTTCTAAGGCATACCGAATAGTTTCCACATTGTTGGTTGTAAATAGAATTTCCATGTCATTTTCGACAATAGCTAAATTTTGCACGAATTCTAAAATAGAATGATCATTATACAAAATAATTGGCTGGTTTATTAACATTTTCTCTGTAATATATTCATTGTTTGCTAAAGGTGAGTTTTTATTTACTGCTACAACCATGCATCCATCATATAGTTTATGGAAACGCAAGCTACTGTTTTTCTTGATATCCTCCGCTGTATAAATAATGAAACCGATATCTACTTCTTCTTTTTTTACTTTTTCAATAATATGCTGTGAGTTATCTTCCTCAATAGATGCCTTTATGTAAGGGAATTCTTTTTTGTATAAAGTAATCTGATCAGCTAATAAATCCAGAGGTCCAGGGAAAGTTGCAATTTTTAACTCACCTTTGAGGATATGGACAAAGCTTTCAGCTTCATCTAAAAACTCTTGTAATTTCTCTAGTACGCCGTTAGCTTTTTGGATGAGTATTTTTCCTTCCTCAGTTGGATAGGTTCCCTTTCTAGAGCGATGGAAAATTTCAATGTTCAACTCTTTCTCTAGCTTTGTTACGGACTGACTAAGCGCAGGTAAAGAAATATTCAACTTAGTTGCAGCTGTCTTTAAAGAGCTGGAATGAGAGATTTCAACAATATATTTTAATTGTTCTATATTCATATGTAGCTCCTTTCTTAAAAACTAGAATATAGTTAAGTAATCGTTAACTATAGTTAATTATAATATAATTTTAAATTAATCATATAAGTACTATAATTAAATTGTTTCTGAAACTTAAGTTTTTTAAGGCCTTAAATAACAAGTTGCTCAAAATAAAAGATACGGCTATAAACCTATTAAGGTCAAAGGGGATGGATGGTAAAAATGAAAGCATTAAGATGGCATAACCAAAAAGATATTCGCTTAGAGAACATAGAAGAACCGCAAGTAGCGCCAGGAAAGGTAAAACTTAAAGTAAAGTGGTGTGGAATTTGCGGCAGTGATTTACATGAATATTTAGGAGGTCCTATCTTTATACCAGTGGATCAACCACATCCTTTAACAAATGAAGTGGCTCCTGTAACATTAGGACATGAATTTTCTGGAGAAATAGTAGAAATTGGAGAAGGCGTAACTGACTATCAAGTGGGAGATCGTGTGGTGGTCGAACCTATTTTTGCTACACATGGTCATCAAGGTGCTTATAACTTAGATGAGAATATGGGATTTCTTGGTTTAGCAGGTGGCGGAGGAGGTTTCTCTGAATATGTTTCTGTCGATACAGAATTACTGCATAAATTGCCAGATGAATTATCCTACGAACAAGGCGCATTAGTAGAACCTTCTGCTGTTGCTTTATACGCTGTAAGATCAAGTAAAATACAGGCAGGGGATACGGCAGCAGTTTTTGGCTGTGGACCAATTGGACTGTTAGTAATAGAAGCTTTAAAGGCAGCGGGAGCAACAGATATATATGCAGTTGAGCTTTCTCCTGAACGCCAGGCAAAAGCAGAAGAACTTGGTGCAATTGTTGTAAATCCAGCTGATTATGAAGATGTAGTTGCAGAACTTGTTCGCCGTACAAATGGTGGAGTAGATGTCTCTTTTGAAGTAACTGGTGTTCCAGTAGTTTTAAGACAAGCCATTCAATCTACTACAATTTCTGGAGAAACTGTTATAGTAAGTATTTGGGAAAAAGGGGCTGAAATTCTCCCTAATGATATTGTTATTAAAGAACGTACTATTAAGGGGATTATTGGTTATCGAGATGTATTTCCAAGTGTGTTAAATTTAATGAGAAAAGGCTATTTTTCAGCAGATAAATTGGTAACTAAAAAGATTAAATTAGATGAAGTGGTTGAAGAGGGTTTCCAATCGCTGATATCTGAAAAAAATCAAGTGAAGATATTAGTAAGTGCAGAATAAACAAAGTAATGATAGCAAACAAGGATGTCCATTAAAGGAACATCCTTGTTTTTTATACAAAAACAGTCAGCGGTTGACGCTGACTGTTTGTTTATTCTACTGCTTCTTTCATTTTCGCTGGACTAGTTTGCTGCTCTGCATCTTTTGGCGGAACAGCACGCTTTACAAATGCTGCGAGAACAAGTGCAACGATGACAATTCCAACAGAAATAAGGAAAGCATCATTAATTCCTTCAAGCATTGCTTGCATTCCCAGCTGCTCCTTCATAGTAGCAATTGCTTCGGGGGTTGGCTGAGTGGTTGTATTACTCATTTCTTGCATTGCTTTAGCAGCCAGTTCCTCACCATGCGTTTTTGTACGTTGTGACATGAATGTAATCATAACTGCAGAACCAATCGCCCCAGAAACTTGAGACAATGTATTATTTAAAGCAGTCCCATGTGGATTCATTCGAGACGGTAATTCATTTAAACCATTTGTCATAATCGGCATCATAACCATAGACATTCCAAACATACGCAAGGAATAGATAAGAACAAGTGTAGTTATCGTAGTGGTCATGGATAATTGACTAAACATATATGTTGTAATGGCAGTCAATGTTAAACCAACTAAGGCAAGCGTCCTTGCTCCATATTTATCAAAAAGTCTTCCTGTAATAGGAGACATAATCCCCATAATAATCGCACCAGGCAATAATAAGAGACCAGAGTGGAATGGTGAAATGCCTCTTACGGTCTGAATATACATTGGCATTAACAACATGGCAGAGAATAGTGCAATGTTTACCACAACAGTAATTACTGCTGATAAGGAGAATAACGGATACTTAAAGATTCGGAACTCTAGCATTGGAGTAGTCATTTTTAATTGACGCAGAACAAAGAAAATAAGGGCTATCACACCAATAATTAAAGTTCCATAAACATGAATATTACTCCAGCCTTTTGTGCCGGCTGAACTGAATCCGTATAGTAATCCGCCGAAACCTAAGCTAGACAATATGACAGATAAAAGATCGATATGAATATCTACTTTTTCCTTTTTGTCTTTAATTTTAAAAATTGCTGATATTAACACAATGATAGCAATTGGTGAAACAACATAGAACAACATTCTCCATTCATAATGCTCTACAATATACCCTGATAATGTTGGGCCGATTGCTGGAGCAAAAGTCATGATAAGACCAAAAACACCCATAGCACTTCCACGTTTTTCAACTGGAAAGCTGGTAAGTAAGAAGTTCATTAAAACAGGCATCATAATGGATGAACCAGAAGCCTGTATCATTCTTGAAAGCAATAGTACTGGGAAAGAATGAGCCATGCCAGCCATTAATGTACCAATTGTAAAAAGGGACATTGCTATTATAAACAATCTTCTCGTTGAATATTTTTGAATTAAAAAGGCAGATGTTGGAATCATAATTCCATTTACAAGCATATATCCAGTTACCAGCCATTGGCCAACAGAAGGATCAATTTTGAAATCCGCACTAATAGATGGTAAAGCGATATTTAAAAGCGTTGAATTTAAAAATGCGACAAAGGCACCTGCCATTAAAATAACGATAATGCCATATGGCGGTTTTTTTTCATTCGATGTTGCATTTGTGTTCATTAAAACAATTCCTCCCTATGAACTTTACGTTCTTTTTATCCATTGGATCTAAGCTTAAATAATAATATACCTGTAGTATAAATAATGCAATAAAAATGTTTAGAATCCCTAAGTAAAAAATAATTTCTTATTAATTCCACTTTTTTTCTTTAGTAGAAACCTTGCTATCACAATAATCCAACGATTCTTTTTTATTGGGATGATTGTAAATCTGTTCTAAATGACCTACTATATAAATTGAACCGGTAGTCTAATTTTATATTCAAGGTGGTTAAATGAATAAACGTAAAAAGCAAGTAATGGATAAAGCACATGAATTATTTATTGAAAAGGGATTTCAGCAGACATCGATCCAAGACATATTAACTGCAAGTAAAATTTCAAAAGGTACATTTTATAATTACTTTTCCAGTAAAAATGAATTGTTAATTTCAATTTTTAAAAATATTTATACGGAATTGGAATGGCAAAGAAAACAATTACTAATGGGGCAAGACGAAACAGATAGCACCCTGTTTATCAAACAAATTGAAATGTTGATTCGAACAAATAACCAATATAAAATCATTTCTTTATTTGAAGAAATTCTTTTTACAAAGGATGAAGAATTAAAAAATTATATTAAAAATAGAAGAATACATGAGCTCAGCTGGATTTATAATCGGTTAGTTGATGTATGTGGTGCACAAAATAAAACGTATTTATTAGATTGTTCTATTATGTTAATGGGAATGATTCATTCTAGTATTTTTGTGCATTCATTAATCTATCAAGATCACGCAAATATACATCAAATTGTGCAATACTGTGTAAATCGGGTGCTTGATATGGTTAACCATCTATCTAAATCTAATGAAGTCCTTATAAAACCAGATACGCTTTATAATTGGATTGCCCTTCAATCCATGAGTGATGAGGATGTGGGAAAGAAGGAAATTCTTTGTATGATTTATGCGTTTAAAGCAGATTTAAAAAAAGATAAAGAATTGCTTTCTAGTCAAGAGAAAATAGAACAATTGTTAACATTTATCGAAGAAGAGATAGAGATCAAATACCCGAGGTATTTTTTAATGGAAAGTGCATTAATGTCTCTGATGCAAGAGGTAAAAGAGACACCATATGCTAAAAAGGTCCAAAAACTTAGAGATAGTATAAAAAAGGTATATTCCAAACGGAATCAATGACAGGGTAGAAGGAAAAGTCACAGCTTAAACGTTGACTTTTCCTTGGTTTATTCTGTTTTATAAATTGAAATTTTGTTTATTTTGCACAACCCGCCTTGTTTTTCCCCAATTTATGTCGCATGAAAAAAGTTGCTGATGCGATAATTAGGACAAATGCTAAGCTTACAAAAAAACCGATACGGACTTCTTTTTCAATAATGGTACCTGCGATAGCTGTGATAATAAGTAAAATCCCAAAGGAAGACTTTAGTTTATCCCATAGTTTTCCTTTAAGTATTTTAAAGGAAGAAAGAAGGATAAAAGTCCAGTTATATAGTAAAAGAATTCCAGCAGCTGTTGTAATATATTCGAATATTTTCCCGGGTAATAAAAGGGCAGCAACAACAGATGCAAAGAGCCCTATTCCTCCAAGAATAAAAGAAGGGAGAGGCAGCTCGTTAAACTTTTTAAGTTTTTTTTGGAAAATTCTCGGAGCGTCTCCATCCTTTGCTAAAGTTACTAATAAACTGGTTACACCGAATAAAGAAGCTGTCATGGTAGAGAATCCTGCAATAATGATAGCACCATTAAAAACATGTGGGAAAAAGGTTAAGTGATACTCCGATAACGCTGTTACGAAGGGACTTTCTTTTTCGGAAAATTGATCGAGCGGTGCTAATATTGTTGCTAATCCTAATGAAAGAACATAGATTATGACGAGAATGATGAGCATATTTGTACCTGCTTTTGGTGCATCCTTCTTATCTTTCAATTGCATTGCCATTAACCCAATAACCTCAATTCCTCCATATGCATAAAATGCAAATAGTAAAGAAATCCAAAAGCCTTTGTAGCCTTTAGGAAAAAGGTCGTCTATAGATTTAGGGACAGAAACAGCACCATTGCCTCCATGAATCCAACCGAAAACAGCAGCAGCAGCTAAACCAATAAACATTATAATGGCTGCTGTCTTAATAATAGCCAAATAATTTTCTACACGATCGAATCCTTTTGTTCCTAGAAAAACAACAAACAAAGAAAGAACAGCGTAAATACAAGCGAATACCCATAATGGGACTTTAGGAAACCAAAATTGAGATAACAGGGAGAGAGCGGTTAGTTGGCTTCCCATGATTAGAATGTTAGAAAACCAATAATTCCAGCCACAACTAAAGCCTGCCCATGGGCCAAATGCTTTATTTGCATAATAACAAAACGACCCTTCCTGTGGATCCTCCGCCGTCATTTTTGCCAATTGATTAAAAACAATATACGTACCAATCGCTGCTAAAATGAAGGTGAAAACAATGGATGGGCCTGTTTCCATTATTCCAAGGCTGGAACCAAGAAAATACCCTGTTCCAATCGTACAGCCCACACCAATTAATGATAACTGCCACCATTTAAGATTTTCTGATTTTGAATCTGCTTTTTTATTTGTCATTGTGTTCTCCTCTTTAAGTAATAATGAAGGAATTACAAAATAGATAGTGTAGCCTTTATTAGTATGTCAGCTTTTTCGGCAATTATTTGTATAACTAATAAACATTAAAAAATAGATTAAACTATAGCAACTTTGTAATAAAAAAGAATAATATTTACTGATGAAATAATAGTGGAATGATGGTAACTTAGATACAGGGAGATATTATTTTAGAGGAGAAAAAATGATTAGATTTGACAATTATTTATTTGTTTTATTATTGAATGTCGTACCAATTTTTATTTATTTCTATTATTTTCATAAAATGAAAATTAAGAATACTCGTCTGTTTACAGCTTTTTATTGTTCAACGATATTAATTTTAGCCATGGCATTGTCATTAGAAATTGCTCCAGGACATATTTATGATTTAAGGACGATTCCATGGTTGGTCGCCTTTTTTTATGGGGGCTTACCGGCTGGGTTATTAACTACTATGGTTATGGCGATTTACCGATATATGATTGGATGTAATGAAGGGCTAATGATTACTATTATCATTGTTCTATTAACAGTGCCAGTCTTGTGCTATACGATAAAAATGTACAAGCAGGCTAAAACATATGGAAAAAAAATAATGATTGCTTGTTCCACATCATTTATCCCAATAAGTATTGATGTAATTACTACTTCATTTTTTACAAATAAACTAACTATTATGTTTGTGATTTACTTGTATTTATCACATCTTGTTACCCTTAGTATCGCAATTTATTTAATAGAATCACTTTCTTATCAAGAACGAAAGCAAGAGCAAATGCAACAAACTGAACGTATACGACTGATTGGCGAAATGGCTGCATCTGTAGCTCATGAAATACGTAATCCGTTAACAGTAGTAAAAGGGTATACACATTTATTAAAAGAAGATTCTAATATTACTGGGAAACAACAAGAAATGCTTTTACTTATATCTTCAGAATTGGTGAGAGCTGAAAAAATAATAAATGATTATTTATCACTTGCTCGACCAAATCAAGGGAAAAAAGAACAGATCGAGCTAGCGAAGATTATCAAAAAAGTAGAAGAACTGATGTATCCATATGCTCTTTTAAATAATGTGAAAATTTATAATCAAGTTCAAACAACTTGTATAATTGAAGCTGGGCATGATGAAATCTTGCAATTATTTATTAATATGATAAAGAATGCGATTGAAGCAATCGAAGACAAAGGGGAAGTGATTATTTCTGCAAAACTGTCAGAAAATCATTTAAGGATAAATATTAAGGATAATGGCAAAGGAATGTCGGAAGACGAACTTCAGAGACTCGGAACGCCTTTTTACTCAACAAAAACACAAGGAACGGGAGTTGGAATGATGGTATGTTTTAATATTATTCATCATTTGAATGGCAAAATTAAAATCAACAGTAAAATAAATAAGGGAACGACTTGCTCTGTAATTTTTCCACTTAACCATAAATAAGGAAAAAGGAAGGGGCAGAGATTAAGAACTGCCCCTTCCTTTTTTGTGAAAATAGTGGTAAACGATTACAGGTATTTGTAAGTAGTTTATAGAAGTTTAAAGGAGTAATGGGTACAGTTTGTCGACAGGAAGAGTTTTAATATCCTATTTAAACTTTCGATTATCAAGAGGGGGGTCTACAGATTAAATGAATAGTAACTTGTTTTTTTAGCATAATAGTTTATAGAGTAAAAAATAAGACAATTTTGATTAATAATTTATTTTGTTGGTTTTATGACTTTATTCTCTCTTTTCGTGATAAACATCACTTTTCTTGAAAAAAACTCTGTTTTTTTGTCAAACTTACATTTATTTTTGTTCAAAAAGTGGTATTATATTAGAGGAGTTTAATAATGGAGAGGTTGTACATCTTCTTTTAGTTTGTAGAAAAAGAGACTCAAAAAGTTTTGTACATACCTTCATTTATTCTAACTAGAGTTAGTTAAAAATTATCTTTTTGCAAAGTTTTGTGCATAGAATCACAAAACATTTGTTAATAACATTTAAGCTAAGTGCTTATAGTAAAGGAGAATCAGTTATGTCAGAAACTACTGCGCAAACCAATGCTGAAAAACAACTGACTGCAACAAATCAAGACCTATTGGATCAGTTGCTAAAGCCTGAGGTACAAGAATCATTGACAACATTAATGGAGCAACTACCAAAGTTAACTGAAATGGTTAATGGTTTATCTAAAACTTATGATGTTGTTCAATCATTATCCCAAGATGAAGTATTTAAAAGTGATATCGTTGGGGCAACAACGGAAATGTTCGAACCAGTTATTCATTCTGTTAAAGGAATGGCATCCGCTGCTATCGAAGCAAAAGATCGTGCAGATGCAAGCAATGAAACAATTGGTGTATTCGGTTTAATGAAAATGTTAAAAGACCCACAAGCACAAAAGATGTTCCGTTTTTTACAGAGCTATCTTCAAATCATGTCAGAACGCAATAATAAATAATCTTTCAAGTAGTCTTCCTTTAGTCAGTAATGGCGTTAATAAAAGAATTTATTTATGTGAAAACTGACAGGGGAGCCTGCCAATACTTTTAAATGTAATAAGGACGGGGGATTTACTATGTCAAAACATATTGTTATTTTAGGTGCTGGATACGGTGGCCTGTTAGCAGCTTTAAATGTTCGTAAATTTTACAGTAAAGCGGAAGCTACAGTAACCGTTATTAATAAATATCCAACACATCAAATCATTACTGAATTGCATCGCTTAGCAGCAGGTAATGTTTCTGAAAAAGCTGTTGCTATGCCACTAGAAAAATTATTTAAAGGCAAAGACATCGACTTAAAAATTGCTGCTGTTGATTCTTTCAATGTAGATACAAAAGAAGTTGCTTTAGGCGATGGAACTAAATTATCTTATGATGCATTAGTAGTAGCGCTAGGAAGTGTAACAGCATACTTCGGTATCCCTGGTCTTGAAGAGAACAGTATGGTTCTTAAATCAGCAGATGATGCAAACAAAATCTACAATCATGTAGAAGAGCGTATTCGTGAATATGCTAAATCAAGAAAACAAGAAGATGCAACAATATTAATTGGTGGTGGCGGACTAACAGGTGTAGAACTTGTTGGTGAACTTGCTGATATCTTACCAGGATTAACAAGAAAATATGGCGTTGATTTCCGCGATATTAAATTACTATTAGTAGAAGCTGGTCCGAAAATTCTTCCTGTTTTACCAGAAGACTTAATCGAACGTGCTACTAAGAGTTTGGAAAACCGTGGTGTTACTTTCTTAACAGGCTTACCAGTAACAAATGTGTCTGGCAATGTAATTGATTTAAAAGATGGTCAACAAATTGTTGCTAATACATTTGTATGGACTGGCGGCGTACAAGGAAATCCACTTGTTGGAGTTTCTGGATTAGAAGTAAATCGTGGTCGTGCAACTGTAAATGATTTCCTACAATCTACTTCACACCCTGATGTATTTGTAGCTGGTGATAGTGCTGTTTACTTCCCTGCTGATGGGGATGGTCGTCCAGCACCACCAACTGCTCAAATTGCTTGGCAAATGGGAGAATTAATTGGATATAATCTATATGCTTACCTTGAAAATAAAGCATTAGATACATTTAACCCAATTAATTCTGGTACACTTGCAAGTCTTGGTAGAAAAGATGGTGTAGCAATCGTTGGAGGCAGCTCGACTCCATTAAAAGGATTACCTGCTTCCTTAATGAAAGAAGCAAGTAATATTCGTTACTTATCACATATTAAAGGGCTATTCAGCTTAGCTTACTAATAATAAAGAAGAAAAAGATGAGAGACAGTGTATTAGCCCTGTCCTCATCTTTTTTTATTTGTATCCACTTGAGAATGGACTATTCCTCTTATTGTCACAACTATCTCTGTTATTTATGTCATTTTCTTAATAGAATTGTAAGGATATAAAGGATAATTTTCGTTCTTTTTCACAAACTATTATTATCTTTGAAAAAGGTGTAATTGTCTGTTTTTCTTGATTCTCTATCATACTAATTAGTGATAGAGGAAGGAAGATATTGACGATACAAAGGGAGTAGTCTAAAAATATGAAGCGCTGTTTATTATGTATATCTATTGTATCCATCTTGTTTTTAGCTGGTTGTTGGGATCATTCGGAATTAAATCAAAATTCGATTGTAACGGGGATAGCAATAGATAAGGGGAAAGAACATAAATACAAACTTTCGATAGAGAGTACTTCTGCTGCTGAATTAAATCCAAGAACTGCTCAAGGTTTAGCCCCTGCGATTGTCTACTCGATAGAAGGAGATACGGTAGGGGAGATTACCCATAAGTTTAATACAGCAATATCAACCCATTTAGTTTTTTCACATACGAGATTGCTTATTATCGGGGAGGATATTGCCAGAGAGGGTATTCTAAGTTTTATGGATTATTTTGATAGGGACAGAGAGATAAGAGATGACTTTAATATAGTTGTAGCAAGGGATACAGAGGCAGTAGATTTTTTGCGAATAACGAATGATTATCAAAAAGTTTCCTCATTAAAAATATTTCCCCAACTAGACAATATGTTAAAGGAATGGGGAGGAACTCCAGGCATTAAATTAAATGATTTTATCCGTACCTATTCATCACCTGGACAAGTTCCTGTTTTGTCCGCTATGAAAATTGACGGGGAAAAAGAAAAAGGGTGGAACCTTGATAACATTAAAACAACAGTACCAGGGGCGATAGCAAAAATTGATTCATTGGCAATTTTTAAAAATGGAAAGCTGCAAGGATATTTGGATTTAAATGATACAAGGATGTTAGTGTGGATTCAAAGTAAGTTGGAACAGACCTCCTTGAGCATCCCCTATGAGAAGAACAAATTTTTCGGCTTGCGTGTTATGCATTCTAAGACAAAGATTAAAGCTAGACAAGTGAATGGCCGACCTCAATTTGATATATTTATTAAAGCTGAATCCATTCTAGATGGCTCTGAGAAAGGGATAAAAGCTGCAAAAGCAAATGCGTTTGAAGATTTTGAAGACAAAACAAACCGTTATCTTGAAAAAGAATTTAGTAAGTTGATTGAAAAAATGCAAAAAGAATATGTCGCAGATATATTTGGATTGGGAGAAATATTTAGAGATCAAGATTACAAGCATTTTAAACAATATGAAGATAATTGGGATACAGGTTTTAAAGATGCGAAGATTAATGTGCATGTAAATGTAGAAATAAAAAGGAGTGGATTCCGAAACAATAGCAATAATATAAAATAAGCAAATGGCTTATTGATAGAAAAAGTTGTTCAGGGAGTCGACTTAAGAAACGTTTTAGTCACAATTAGGATATTTGTCAACGTTCTGAAGGTGATTTTTTTGTATTTTTAGAAAGAGGAATTATTTAAAAAAGTAGAAAATAGGATTATTATAATAAAGAGAAATAAGCAATACTTCACAAAAAGGGGAGAGTTAAAAGTGAATATATCTGAATTAATTACAGGGAGAAGAACAGTAAAAAAATTCAAAACGAAAGATGTAGAGAATTCTATTATTTTGGAATGGCTTCAACAGGCAAAATTTGCACCGAATCATAAAATGACAGAACCATGGAGAATTCTTTTTGTTGGAGAGAAAACCCGAGCAGAACTAAAACATAAAACAAATTTTGGCGGAGCTTCTAAGGTTATTGCTGTTTTATCGCATAAAGGAAGAAACCAAATCGAAAGGGATGAAAATTTAGCAGCAGTTTCCTGTTTTATCCAAAATTTTATGCTGCAAGCATGGGATGCGGGAGTAGGTACGTTTTGGAGTTCTGTCGGATCTTCGGCTTTAGGAAGAAAATCGTTAGGAGTAAGCGAGGACTATGAAGTGGTCGGAGTACTCGCTATTGGCTACCCGGAAGAAATTATGGAACCAAAAGCACGCACGTCTATCGAGGAGAAAATTACCTATTTAGATTAAAACGTGATCTATTAATTTTCGATAAGCGAATAAAAGGCCAAACAATCATACGAATCTGTTTGGCCTTATTTTTGGTCGGACATCTCTGTTCCAGCCATTTTTTTATGTTGCTTTCAGCTAGGAAAATAGAAATAGAGAGAAATAATTTTTTCTGATAAAATGGATAGAATCCTCTTATTGCGGAAATTTCTTTAAGTATATATAATAACGTGGTATATATCGAAAAAGGATATATTTTAAGGCGTATGGCATTTAGGAGGACTGTAAATGAAAAAATTGCTTTTACTTGCGACCGGCGGGACAATTGCCTCAATAGAAGGAAATGAAGGACTTGTTCCTGGTTTGTCTGCAGAAGATCTCCTTCAATATTTTAAGAATGATATTTTAGAAGTTGATGTAACTTGTGAAATCATTATGAATAGAGATAGTACTAATATGCAGCCGGAACATTGGGTTATGATGGCTGAGACCATTGCTGAGCGGTATCATGAATTTGATGGTTTTATTATTACACATGGTACAGATACATTAGCGTATACATCAGCAGCACTTTCTTATATGCTTCAAGGTCTCGAAAAACCTGTTGTAATCACTGGATCACAAGTCCCGATTAGTTTTAAACAAACAGACGCTAAGAAAAATGTTATAGATAGCATTCGCTTTGCGAAAGAAGAGATAGGCGGAGTTTTTGTCGTTTTTGATGGACGTGTTATTATCGGTACAAGAGCAATGAAAATGCGAACAAAGAGCTATGATGCATTTGCTAGTATCAATCATCCATATGTAGCGACGATCGAAAAAGATCAAATTCACTTTTTATGGAAGCCTGACAAGACGACAACTGATTTGCTGTTGAATACAAGCATATGTCCTGATGTTTTTTTATTAAAATTGCACCCAGGTACAAAGCCGGAGATATTTAATTTTATTAAACAGCATTATAAAGGGGTCATTATTGAAAGCTTTGGTAATGGGGGCTTACCTTTTGAGGAAAGAAATCTATTACCAAAGATTGAAGAAATGGTAGAGGAAGGAATTGCTGTTGTTATCACAACTCAATGCTTGGAAGAAGGACAAGACCTCCTACTATATGAAGTAGGAAGAAAAGTGGCGCAATACAATATTATATTATCCGCAGATATGAATACAGAAGCAATTGTGGCAAAATTAATGTGGGTATTAGGAAATGAAGCATCATTAAATGAAATAAAAAATCGCATGGAGAGCCAAATAGCTTATGATTTATCAGTTGATTGGGAAGGGGAAAGATCCAACTACTGAGTGATGAAGCTTCCAATCTATCTTTTTAGTGATAGATTGGAAGCTTTTTTCATTCAGTTTTTGGAGAAATACGGTCTCAATTTCAAGTAGTCCATGATGCCTATTTTTATTTTTTGTGGTCTTATCTAAATCTTCATGACTATTTATTTCTAGTTAATAATGTTACTATTAGATTAGGTGTGCTAGGTGTATTTGGTATTGAAATGAAACTTTAGACCTAATAAATAAGGGTGTAATAAAAAAACGTGACTATAGGATTATATACTAGTAGAATAATAGATAATATCATAGGTACTAAAGAATATATAATAGGGGTAATAGAGTTTAGTAGTAACAAGATGATAGATTCAAGAATAACCAAATAATGAACTAAGCAAATAGATCTAGGAGGTATGTAGTGGTGAAAAAAGTAGTTGTACCTGGAATATTTCTAGCAGCATTATCTTCCCCACTTTTTATGGATGAGGCTCACGCAGCTTCCGTTACGAAGTATGTAGAAGTGAATAAAGGATCGGTATTGAATGTAAGAGTCGGTCCATCAATCAGTACAAGTGTGGTAACCACTTTAAAGGCAGGAGAAAAAGTTAGTGTCCTTTCGGAAACGAATGGCTGGTCAAAAGTGGATGTGGATGGAAAGATTGGATATGTATCATCAAGTTATTTGACAACAAAGCAAGAGAGTTTCGTAAAATATGTTTCTATTGATCCGTCTTCTACTTTAAATGTAAGAGAGTCAGCTTCGACAAAAGCAAATGTAGTAACAAAGCTTAAAAACAATACAAAAGTCGAAGTTATTTCAGAGTCCAATGGCTGGGCAAAAATTAAAGTAAATGGAATAAATGGATATGTATCATCTCAATACATAAAAGCTGTACAATCAGAGGAAAAGAAAACAACGAATAGTTCAAACAAACAACAAAAAGTGACTAAATACGTTAATGTTGATACTGGTTCCAGTTTAAATTTAAGAAACAGTCCGTCCAATTCAGCTTCCATTATTGTAAAATTGGCTAAAGATGTACCTGTAACGGTTTATTCAGAATCCAATGGCTGGTCGAAAGTAGAAGCGTATGGAAAACAAGGATATGTAGCAACACAATATCTAGCAGAGAAAAAGGGAAATTCAAGTACAGAGAAGAAAGATGAAACTAAAACAAGCGCTAGTAAAGAGGCAACGGCAAAAACAACGGCGAAATATGTCAATGTTGAAAAAAAATCTTCCCTTAATGTTAGAAAGGAAGCGAGTACGAATAGTTCCATCTTAACAAAACTTTCTAGAGGAACAGAGGTAAAAGTTCTGTCGAGTGCAAATGGATGGGATAAAGTAACTGTATCTGGAAAAACAGGCTATGTAAGTAGTAGTTATCTATCGGAGAAAAAAATTACAGAAGCAACAACTAATAATAATAAAGCAACTGAAAAGAACAGCGGTAATACACCAACATTAGTAAGTAAGAAAGTCAATGTTCAGGCGGGTTCTAATTTAAATGTAAGATCTACTGCATCAACAAGCGGATCAATCAAAG
>NZ_JBPCEP010000018.1:0-108133 GCF_050971705.1 Niallia sp. M35 | reverse complement strand
TTTTTTTGGATATTTACAAAAAATAACATTAGGTAGATTGCTTTTAACGTTATTTACAAAACCTTTACATTCAGTCAATAGAATATTTACAGTGGAGATTTATCATACTATTAGACAAGAAATGACATAAATAGTTGCTATTCTTTTTGGAGGTAAATCATGGTCATTATAAAAAAACTAAAAATAGTACTCTCGTTACTGTCTATACTCCTTTTATTATCAGCATGTTCAAGTAATGAAGAAACGGAACAATCAACAAATGACAGTAAACCCATATCGATTTCAGGATCTACTTCCGTTGGACCACTTGCTGAGAAATTAGCAGCAAAATATCATGAACACGATCAAACTAAAATTGAAATAAATCAAATTGGATCTTCCGCAGGAATTACAAATGCGATGAGTGGCGTTTCCGAAATTGGAATGTCTTCACGAGATTTAAAAGATGAAGAGAAAGGAAAATTAAAAGAAGTAGTTATTGCTTACGATGGAATAGTAGTTGTCACACATCCTAGCAATAAAGTGAAAGAATTGACATTAGAACAAGTAAAGCAAATATTCACTGGGAAAGTGACAAACTGGAGTCAGCTTGGCGGCGATGATATGGAGATTGTTGTTGTTTCTCGTGAAGATGGATCTGGTTCACGTGATGCTTTTCAAGAAATTGTAGGCTATAGCTCTGGTGAATTAATTAGAAACTCTATCATTGCCAGCGGAAATGGAAATATTAAAACGACAGTTGCAAATAATAAACATGCCGTAGGCTTCATTTCTTTTGAATATATTGATGATGCTATTTCGACTATCGATATTGATGGCGTTGCTGCTACTGCCGAAAATGTATTAGAGCAAAAATATAAGTTATCAAGACCATTTTTATTTGTCTATAAAGATGGGAATTTAACTGCAAATGGGCAGAAGTTCATCGATTTTATTCTAAGTGATGAAGGGCAAAAAATTGCAGCAGAGGCAGGAGCAATTCCTATTAAGTAATACCAAAATCTTTAGAAGTAATCTTGGAGGAAAATAGAGTGTCTATTCAAACAACCGAAAAGCAAGCCTCAGCAATGGGCAAAGCAAATAAGAGGAAATATATGTTTGAGAAGGTTTCGGCAAGAGTTTTCTTGTTTTGTGCCCTTCTTTCCGTAATCAGCTTAGTATTAATTATTGGATTTGTTTTCTATAAAGGGGCCCATCCTTTTATTGCAGAAGGATTTAGTTTTTTTGATTTTCTCTTTGGAGTCGACTGGGTGCCTAGTGAAGGAGAATTTGGGATTTGGCCCATGATTGTCGCATCTCTGTATGCAACTATAGGAGCACTTATTATTGGAGTTCCCATTGGATTATTCACAGCTATCTTCTTGGCGGAAATCGCATCAAAGCCAATAGCCAAAATTGTTTCACCAGCCATTCAGCTTTTAGCTGGTATTCCATCTGTTTTATATGGTGTTTTTGGACTAGCAATTATCGTACCTTTTTTACAAAATACTTTAGGATTAGTAAAAGGACAAAGTTTATTAGCGGTTATTTTAGTATTAGCAATTATGATGCTGCCAACGATTGTAACAGTCGCAGAGACAGCGATTCGCGCTGTACCAAAAACATACCGGGAAGGTTCCCTTGCGCTTGGTGTATCGGAAATTGGAACAATCTTTAAGGTTGTTGTCCCCGCAGCGAAGTCAGGTATTATGACAGCCATTGTATTGGGCTTAGGTCGAGCGATTGGTGAGACAATGGCGGTTATTCTCGTTGCTGGTAACAGTTTGATTGTGCCAACAAGCTTAACAGATAGTATACGCCCACTGACAACAAACATTGCATTGGAAATGGGCTATGCAGCAGGAACGCATCAAGAAATGTTATTTGCAACTGGGATTGTATTATTCTCGTTTATTTTAATCTTGAATTTTGTTTTAGCGAAAATTAGTGCGAAGGGTGGCAAATAAGATGAGAAAAATGAAAGATAACTTGTTACGCGGCCTTCTTTGGTTTTCTGCTTTCTTATCTGTTGCTGTTCTCGTTATGATTGTTGGCTATATCTTTTATAAAGGAGCTCACTTGCTCAGCTTCGATTTTATTTTTGGTGACTATTCTCCAAGTGGCGGCGGTGGAATTTGGCCGATGATTGTCACAACAATTTATACGATTGTCATTTCCTTGCTGATTGCTACACCAATTGGAATATTAGCAGCTGTTTATTTACAAGAGTATGCGAAACAAGGTCGATTGGTAAAAATCATTCGCTTTGCAACAGAAAGTTTAACAGGTATTCCCTCAATTATTTATGGTTTATTTGGGGCAGTATTCTTTGTAACCACCTTAAAATTAGGAATGTCTATTTTAGCGGCATCTTTGACATTAACGATTATCGTACTGCCAGTTATTATCCGAACAACCGAGGAATCTTTAAAGACAGTTCCTCCTACTTATCGTGAAGGATCATTAGCCCTTGGTACAACAAGATTGCAAACATTGTATAAAGTTATTTTACCAAGTGCGATGCCAGGAATTTTATCAGGAATTATCTTATCTATCGGAAGAATAGTTGGGGAGTCAGCAGCTATTTTCTTAACGGCAGGAACAGTTGCTGCCATGCCAGAGGGCCTGTTGTCCTCCGCTCGTACGCTAACGGTTCATTCCTTCTTAGTAACACAAGAGTCTGGAGATATTGAATTAGCGGCAGCAGTTGGTATTGTGCTAATCGTTATTATTCTTGCTATAAACCTTATCGCAACATTTATATCGAAAAAGCTAAACAAAGCAGACTACTAATTTTTAAAGGGGTATGTTTATGACTACAACAGTAACAGAAAAAAGTCAAAAGAAAACAGGGAAAGCATTCTTAAAGGTTGGTCAAGAAGATACAACGGGTGCATCAAAAATTAGTGTAAGTGACCTAAATTTATTTTACGGTGAAAAACAGGCTTTGTTTGGAGTAACCCTAGATATTGAAGAAAAGAAAGTAACAGCTTTAATTGGACCTTCTGGCTGTGGAAAATCAACTTTCCTAAGAACATTGAATCGAATGAATGATTTAATCGATGGCGTAAAAATTGCAGGAGATATTATTATTGATGGAGAAAATATCTATTCTTCCAATGATGTTATTAAGCTTCGTACAAGAGTCGGCATGGTTTTTCAAAAGCCGAATTTATTCCCGATGAGTATTTATGACAATGTGGCTTATGGTCCAAGAATGCAAGGCATTAAAAACAAAAAAGAATTAAATAAAATTGTCGAAGAGAGCTTACGTGGGGCTGCGATTTGGGATGAAGTAAAAGACCGCTTAAAGACATCTGCACTTGGCTTATCGGGTGGACAGCAGCAGCGTGTCTGTATAGCTCGTGCAATTGCAATGAAACCAGATATTATTTTAATGGATGAGCCTACTTCTGCTTTAGATCCGATTTCTACATTGAAGGTAGAAGAGCTGATTACAAAAATGAAAAAGGATTATACAATTGTTATTGTTACACACAATATGCAGCAAGCAGCAAGAATCTCCGATAAAACAGCCTTTTTCTTAAACGGAGAAGTAGTTGAATACGATGAAACAAATAAGATTTTTTCCACACCTAAAGATCAGCGGACAGAAGATTATGTCACAGGTCGATTTGGATAATAGGAGGAACTAATGGTCATTCGAGAAAACTTTGAGAAGAAGCTAGGCGAGTTAAAACAAAAAATTAGTGAAATGGGTGAAATGTCCATTACTCAGTTAGAAGAGGCTTTTGATGCATTAAAAGCGCAAGATGTAGAAATTGCTTTAAATGTAATGGAAGAAGATAATGACATTGATAATCTAGAATCTGAAATTAATCATTTTGCAATTTGGTTAATGGCGAAGGAACAGCCTGTTGCAAGAGACTTACGTGTTGTAATTGGTGTTATCAAAATTTCATCCGAAATTGAGCGAGTAGCTGATTTTGCTGTAAACATTGCTAAAGCAACAATTAAGATAGGAAAAGCAACTTCTCTTCTGGATTTAACCCATTTAGAGAAAATGAAGGAACTATCAATCGAAATGCTGCAAAAAGCAGTAAAATCCTTTATAGAGGAAGATATTGTCCTTGCAAAGGAAGTAAGTAAGTTAGAAGATAAAGTGGATGATTATTATTTAGAAACCTATAAAAAATTGACAGCCTATTTAAGTGAACATCCCGAAGAAACAAATCAGCTTGTTCAATTATTATTTATCAACCGTTATTTGGAAAGAACAGCTGACCATATAACCAATATGGCGGAAAGCACAGGATATTTGATTAAAGGAAAGATTTATGATTTTAATTCCTAAGAGAAAAGCAATTTGAAAAGTATAGACCTCTATCCCTTAATCGATTGAGTTCATATTCTAACATTAAAGTCACCAGTTCAAAAGAATTGGTGACTTTAATGTTGACAAACACATCATTATAAATAGAAAATATTGTTAGCAATAATGTATTTCGTCATCTGTAAAAAATTTCTTAAAAACAATTCATTTTAATTCAACTAAATTGGTGTCTTCTTTTTTATTTACTAACTATAATTTTGGTAGCGGTTTCATTTAGGATGCTTATAGAGTAACCTTTCTTTAATTTTATATGAGCTAGACCAATCAATGAGTAGGTTAGGGGAAGAAAGTATGAAAAACAAAGGCTATATCTTGTTTGTAATTCTGCTTATATTCGTTAGTGCATGTGAAAATAAACAGGCAACTAGCATTCGTATCAAAAATAACCCCCATGAACAAGCGATCTATAAAGAGCCATTGCTTAATCAAGATAAGGAAAAGATAATTTCCTTTGTTACAAAGTCTCTTGATAATCCAGTTTTCATAGAAGCAAAGGAAGAAGCAGAACGAGTAAGCTCTCAGTTAGGGGTGAAAATGGAATGGTTGGCCCCGATGGTAGTCGATAGTCAGGAGCAAGCAAAAATAGTAGAGAGCTTAATTGAAAGAAAGGTAGATGGCATTGTTATCAGTGTCTTGGATACCAAGAAAATGACTCCGCTTATCAATAAAGCAGTATCACAAGGGATAAAGGTGGCTACTTTTGATTCCGATGCACCGGCTAGCAATCGGGCATTTTATGTTGGAACGAATAATTATGAACTTGGACAAGAAAGTGGAAAATCTTTGGTGAAAATAGTAAAAGAAAAAAAATTGCATCAGCGTCATCTCAGAGTTTTGATTATGACTGGGGTGAAGGAAAGTGTCAATATGCAAGAGAGAATCGAAGGATTTAAAGATGCAACGGAAGAATTAGATTTAGAGTTTGTTGATATGGTAGAATCCTATGATGACATAAATCGCGCTTCAGAGCTTCTAGAGAATTATGTGAAAAAGAATCCTCATTTTGATTTGTTTTTTAGTGCTGGAGCATGGCCGTTATTTTCTCCTCCTGAAGGGATGATTTCATATAAAAGGTGGAAAGAAACTGGCGGTATAGCTGTGATTGTTGATACATTTTATCCAATAGTATTTGCTGCCAATAAAGGATTAGCAGATGCGCTAGTTGGACAAGACTTTCAGGAAATGGGACGTCTAAGTGTTGAAAACATGTATAAATTCATTAATGGGGACAAAGTTAAAGAAACGATGATATATACGGGATTGGAATACGGCAATGCAGATAATTATGAAGAACTGTTAAAAAGAAAAAAGCCGTGGGAGATAAAATAAATGAAGAAATGGCTGAAATGGATCGATCTTTATAGTATCCGAACAAAAATGATTGTCTGCTTCTTGGCACTTAGTCTTATCCCGTTATTAATTCTTGGTTATCTTTCCTATCAATATTACATCAATGATCTCCAAAATAGTATCAATGTTTATACCAATGAAGTAATTGAGCGTGTGGATAAAAATATCGAAACATACATTTTAGATATCGAGAATATTCTAGATATCTATGATGATTATTACACAATTCAGTACTTAAGGTTGAATGAGGCAGGAGATATAGATGGGATACAGAAATATACTGTTCGTTTATGGGAAACGATAGAACTAATTAGGAATATGAAATCCGATTTAGTGGATATAAGAATCATTTCTCATACAGGAGAGACAATAAGCGCTCAAGGCGTATATTGGAGCGATATGAATGATCCTTTTTTTACGAATATGCGAAAAATAGATGAAGCGCAATTTGCAGTAAAATCACCTTATATGGATATGTTTAATCGCAATGTTTTTTCTATTGGAAAGAAAATTTTATCTCCTAGTTTAAGTGAACCAGCTTATTTGATTATTGATATTGATGTAAATCTATTGAATCGAATTGTAAACGATATCAAATTAGGAGAGAAAGGGTATGTCTATTTTACAGATAGAACAGGGGAGGTAGAATTTTTTCCGGCAGATACTAGTCATCCTATGTTTATAAAGGAACTAATGAACAATGATAGATTGTTAAATTCAGATAAAGGATCATTTG
Organism: Niallia sp. M35; assembly: GCF_050971705.1. Taxonomy (NCBI): domain Bacteria; kingdom Bacillati; phylum Bacillota; class Bacilli; order Caryophanales; family Bacillaceae; genus Niallia; species Niallia sp. M35. Next base: position 101,714 of record NZ_JBPCEP010000018.1, on the reverse strand, counting down.
AAGAAGCGGTAAAGGGAAAACATTATCTTGTTAACTTTAAACAATCTGAGATTACAGGTTGGAATATTATTGGGGTCACTTATGCAGATGAACTTAATGAAGACATAAATAAAATCCGGCAGATAACCCTTGTAATTGCTGTGGGCAGCCTTCTGGTCGTTGTGCTCATAAGTATTTATTTAACGAATATCTTAACAAATCCAATTCGTGATTTGCGCAGAACAATTAAACGGTTTGCAGATGATAATTTAGCCATTCGAGCACAAGTCAAAACGAACGATGAAATAGGGCAACTAGCAAGCAGTTTTAATGAATTAATGAATCGAATTCAATGGCTCGTTCAAAAAACGATGGATGATCAAGTGAAAATTCGCAAAATAGAGATGAAAGCACTACAAGAATTAATAAAACCTCATTTTGTTTATAATACATTAGACTCGATTATTGGATTATTAGAGCAAGAGCGAATTGAAGAAGCGCTAGACTTAATAGAAGCACTTGGCATGTTTTTTCGAACATCGTTAAGCCATGGAAAGGATGTCATTCTTATTGGTGCAGAAATCGAGCATATTCGTAACTATTTTACGATTCAGGAATTTCGCTTTTTTAATAAATTTGATACGAAAGTAGAAGTAGACGAAGAGATATTAAATTTTGAGACGGTCAAGCTTATTTTGCAGCCATTAGTAGAGAATGCGATTTATCATGGTGTACGACGGATGAAAACAAGGGGACTAATTGAAATTAAAGGCAAAGAAAAGGAGGGAGCAGTGGTTCTGGAAGTCATTGATAATGGGGTGGGAATGACAGCTGAAAAGGTGAATCACATTAATAATGTATTAACAGGAATAGAAAAAATAGAGGATGAAAATGAATATTTTGGCATTCGAAATGTGAATGAGCGAATAAAATTAACCTATGGAATGGAGTATGGGATTTATTTTAAAAGTAAACCAAATGCGGGAACAACTGTAACAGTCATTTTACCTATTGTAAAAATATGAGGAGGAATCCTATGTTTAATTTATTGGTTGTAGAAGATGAAGATATGATTCGTCACAAAATAATCAATAATACGAATTGGTTAAGTCATGGTTTCCAACAAGTATTTGAAGCGGAAAATGGTTCAGGAGCAGTAAAAATATTAGCTGAAAACCATATTGATATTCTGATTACCGATATCAAAATGCCAGAAATGGATGGCATCCAACTAACAAAACATGTAAAAGAGTTTTATCCAGAAATAAAAGTAATCATTATTTCAGGTCATGCAGACTTTGACTTTGCAAGAAAGTCAATTACTTTAAAGGTTTGTGATTATATGCTAAAGCCTTTTCAATCTAAGAATCTATTAAAACTCGTATTAAATGTAAAGAATGATTTGCTTCGGGATAAGGGAGAACAAGAAAATATAGAAAAAATGAAGAGACAATTGCAAGAAAATAAGCATTCTTTACGAGAAAAACTAATCCAGAATCTCCTGACCAATAGTTTTGTGGGAGATCTAGATAATAACCTGAAATATATGGAAATGGAACATCTTAAGAATGCTTCCTTTTTTGTAGCCGTCCTAAATATTGAACAACTTCAAACAGATCGAAGTGAAATGGAGGAAAATGATAAGTATTTATTTAATGTATCGATCTATAAGCGACTTTCTCGTCTGCTGGAAAAAGAATGGGGGCAGTTCTCTGAACGTGGACAGATAGAAAAGGGCTATATCTTAAATTATAAAATGGATCAAATTGTGTTAATTGTCTTCGAAGATATTGGTATTAGACATCAACTAAGAAAGGTTATTCAGAAAGAAGATCAGGAAAAAGGCTTCACTTTAATAATTGGGATAGGAGATAAGTATAATCAATTACTTGATTTACATTTATCCTATGAAGAAGCTTGTTCTGCAGCTGCATTAAGTCGAATTCATGGTTCTGGCGATATGTATTTCTATCATAATATTATCAGCAACCATACTTATTACAGCAAGCAATTACACAAAATAGTAAATCATAAAATTTATCAGGATTTAAAATCAGGTGACTTTGAAGAAGTAAAAAAGGACGTAGCGGAATTGCTTGCAGAACTTAAGAATGAAAGTATTCCATATGAAGCAGTGGCAACAGCCATTAATAATATCGTATTTATGTCCTGTAAGACAATAAATGAACAAGGGTACGATGTGAACGAAATATTCGGAGAAACGGGACTACCTATCTTTAATCAAGAGAATAATTTTACTTATAAAGAAATAGAGGATTGCTTATATTCCTTTTATTCCGCTATTCATTCCTTCATCGAATCAAAACGCGGTAATCGAATAGACAGGCTTATTGCGGAAATGAAGGAGTACATGAATGAAAACTTTGCCGAGAATATTTCCCTAACGAGCCTATCCCGTAAATTTAATATAAGTCCCAGCTATTTAAGCATATTATTTCGAGACATCACTTCCCAACATTTTAGTGAATATTTAACAAATTTACGTATCCGAAAGGGCAAAGAGCTGCTCAAGAATACAGATTTACGTATTAAAGAAATTGCCGCACAAATAGGGTATAGAGATGCTTATTACTTTAGCTCCGTATTTAAAAAAGTAACAGGAGTTAATCCTACCCAGTATCGGAATGAGTAAAATAGTGGGGAGGATTAACAGCAAAAAAATTGTAGTGAAACACTATGCAAAAAACATTCATCCATGATGAGTGTTTTTTTTATTCCACTTTTAATAGCAGTAAAACTTCAGCAGATCTAAGTTTTCTTTACTGAAGAAGAAAATAGGAACTTCGAAAAATATTAAAGGATTATAAAAAATATTCCATTTCCAATAGGGAGGAAAAAATATATTCTTTGTATGAAAGCGGTTTACAAATGGTTTGGAGGAGGGAAGAAACGAAGTCATTTCTACTCGCCTATACGTACCGAGGGCCGACTTCATATTCGGCAATCAACTTATGTCTTACTAATAGAAAAGGAATTCAATCTTATCAATTACTTAAAAATTAGGGGGGTATTTTTATGAAAAAACGTAACAGTTTTCTTTCGCTTGTACTTATTCTATCTCTAATGTTTATCATGGCTGCGTGTGGACAGGATGCAAATGGCACACCAGCAAATGAGAAAGGAAATAAGGATGAAGGGGGAACAGAAAAAGAGAAGATTACAATTGGTCTTTCCGTCTCTGATTTAACATTAGAGCGTTGGCAACATGATCGTGATTTTTTTGTTGAAAAAGCAGAAGAGCTAGGAGCAAATGTGTTAGTACAATCAGCAAATGGTGATGAGGCAAAACAATTATCGCAAATACAAAATATGCTTTCACAAGGTATCGATGCACTAGTTATTATTGCTATCAATTCAGATGCCCTGTCAACGGTAGTAGATCAAGCTAAGGCCGAAGGGATTCCTGTGTTAGCATATGACCGATTAATTAATGGCACGGATATTGACGCCTACGTTTCATTCGATAATGTACGGGTTGGGGAAATGCAAGCAGAGTATCTTGTTGAAAAAGTACCCTCAGGAAAGTATTTCTTAATGGGAGGATCACCAACTGATAATAATGCCAAGATGTTTAGAGAAGGACAGATGAATATTATTCAGCCGCTAGTTGATAAAGGTGATATTGAAATTGTCGGTGATCAATGGGCAAAAGATTGGGATGCAAATGAAGCATTAAAAATTATGGAGAACGCTTTAACTGCCAATAAGAATGATATTGATGCAGTAGTGGCATCTAATGATAGTACTGCCGGGGGAGCAATTCAAGCACTAGAAGCACAGGATTTAGCTGGAAAAGTAGTTATCTCTGGCCAAGATGCAGACTTAGCAGGAGTGCAGCGTATTGCAGAAGGTGTTCAAACAATGACCGTTTATAAACCAATTAAGGCAATTGCAACAAAGAGCGCTGAAGTAGCTGTTCAACTAGGAAAAGGAGAAAAAGTGTCATCTGATTCAACTGTTAATAATGGAAAGATAGATGTGCCATTTATAAAATTGGATCCAATTAAAGTAGGTAAAGAGAACATTGTTGACACTGTTGTTAAAGATGGATTCCATTCTTATGATGATATCTATAAAAATGTTCCAGAAAATGAACGACCAGAACGTCCGTAAGTCTCAAAATATTTAATTAAAGGGGGAGCAGCTAATGCTTTCCCTGACTAATAGGTGGTGAATGAATAATGGACACATATGCGCTTCAAATGGAAGGGATTGTGAAAGAATTTCCGGGTGTTAAGGCTTTAGATAATGTTACTTTTTCCGTAAAGAGGGGGGAGATTCATGCCCTTTGCGGAGAAAATGGTGCGGGAAAATCAACATTAATGAAAATCTTAAGTGGCGTTTATCCACATGGAACCTATGAAGGTGACATCATCATTAATGGTCAAACAGTTCAGTTTAAATCTATTAAAGAATCGCAGGAGGCAGGAATTGGTATTATCTATCAAGAGCTTGCGCTTGTAGGGGAAATGTCAGTAGCCGAGAATCTTTTTCTTGGTCATGAGTTAATGAGAAAAAGAATAATCAATTGGAATGAAATTTATGTAGAGGCCCAAAAGTGGCTCGATCATATTGGGTTAAATATTGATCCGCAAACAAAAGTTGCCGATTTAACAGTCGGGAAACAGCAACTGGTAGAAATAGCAAAAGCTTTAACGAAAAAAACAAGCATACTCATTTTGGATGAACCAACTGCTGCTTTAACAGAAAGTGATGTAGAAATCTTAATCCATTTATTGCAAGATCTACGTTCACAAGGAGTTACCTGCATCTATATTTCTCATAAATTAGGAGAAGTTATGTCACTTGCTGATTCGGTCACCATATTAAGAGATGGCCAGACGATAAGCACTAATTCCATTGAGGAATTATCAGAGGATAAAATAGTCACAAAGATGGTTGGAAGAGAATTAACAGAACTGTTCCCATATGAGGAGCATGCTATTAGTAAAGAAAATATTTTAGAAGTGAAAGACTATACTGTCTATGATGAGCAAGGAAATAAAATCATTAATCAAGTTTCCTTTTTACTTAAAAAGGGAGAAATCTTAGGATTTTCAGGATTAATGGGAGCTGGACGATCAGAATTATTTATTAGTCTCTTCGGTGGATTCAAAGGAAAAAAAGAAGGAAAGGTCATCATAGATGGAAAAGAAACAAATATCCAAAAACCGGCTGATGCAATTAAAGAAGGATTAGCGTATGTTTCAGAGGACCGTAAGCGCTACGGTCTTGTGTTAGGAATGGATATAACAAAAAATACGACGTTAGCGGCGTTAAATAAAGTTGTTAAGCTAAATGTTATTGATCAGGCATTAGAAGTGAAAAGTGCAACAGATATAACGGAAAAAATGAAGTTGAAAGCACCGAGCTTAGAAGCAAGAGTTGGACAACTAAGTGGTGGAAACCAACAAAAAGTAGTTCTAAGTAAGTGGCTGTTAAATAACCCGAAAATATTAGTTCTTGATGAACCGACAAGAGGAATTGACGTTGGAGCGAAATATGAAATCTATAAGATTATTAATGAACTTGTCCAACAGGGGGTCGGAATTGTTATTATTTCATCTGAACTGCCTGAAGTATTAGGAATGTCAGATAGAGTGCTAGTTATGGCTGAGGGTGAAATTTCTGGCGAATTTTTACGAGAAGAAGCTACCCAAGAAAAAATTATGACATGCGCCACAGGAGGGAAGAAAAATGAATATTCAACATCAAACAGTTGAAGAGAGCAAGAAAAGAGAAATAAGCTTTAAAGTTGATATGCAATCTTATACACTTATTATCGCTTTACTATTAATTGCATTAATATTTGGTTTTTTCACTGGAGGTGAATTTCTTTCTTCCCGAAATATCTCTAATTTATTTACGCAAATGTCCGTTATTTCCGTCCTTGCTATTGGTATGACGCTAATAATTGTTGCAGGTCATATTGATTTATCAGTTGGAGCATTAGTAGGATTAACAGGAGGAATCGCGGCAATTTTGCAAGTCTGGTATGATTGGGATACTTTTTTAGTAGTCCTTTGTGCAGTAATTGTGGGAGCGCTTTTAGGATTATGGCAAGGATGGTGGGTTGCTTACCGAGCTGTTCCTGCCTTTATTGTTACACTTGGAGGAATGCTTATCTTCCGAGGTATACTCATTGGTATAAGTAAGGGACAAACAGTCGCACCAATGAGTGATAGTTTTAAAAAAATTGGAACTAGTTATTTTCCATACATTCCTGGATATATTCTTGCATTAGTTAGTATCGCTTTGCTATTCCTTTGGACGACCAAACATCGTACAAAACGAAAAAATATGGGCTTAATGATCCCTGCTGCTAAGATAGACTATGGTAAGACTGTAGCTTATTCCTTTTTTATCCTGCTAGCAACCTATATGTTGAATCGGTATTTAGGTATTCCAATTCCAATCTTAATCGTTTTAGCAATAGCTGCAATCTTTATCTTTATTTCAAATAAAACACCATTCGGCCGATATGTCTATGCAATTGGGGGAAACCAAGAGGCAGCGGCATTGTCAGGGATTAATATAAAATGGAATACGCTGTGGGTGTTTATTACGATGGGAGGGCTTGCTGGTGTGGCGGGTGTTCTGTTAACAAGTAGATTAAATGCAGCAACCGTAAGTGCGGGGAATATGTATGAGCTTGATGCGATTGCTGCATGTGTTATCGGTGGAACTAGTCTGATAGGAGGAAAAGGAAAAATTGTTGGAGCACTAATTGGTGCTTTAATTATGGCTAGTATCGACAATGGAATGAGTATGATGAATATCCAAACCTTCTGGCAATATATAGTAAAAGGACTTATTTTAATTGTTGCCGTTTGGATTGATATATCAAGTAAGAAGTAAATAATAGGCTAGCTTAATGAGTAGAAGAGTCCTTACCTTGTAAAAAGGTGAGGATTTTTTATGGTGAAAATAGGTAAAGCAAATACAAAGAAAAAAACATATTCTAAAGAGAGATGAGCGAATATTTTTAAAGTAGAGAATAAAATTGCATAAAATTAGTACCAGGTAATAGTAATTGGTGTTAAAATAAAAGTAAATGAATAATGAGGTGATGTGAATGTCAACTTCCAAAGCACGTATTACAGCGATTGGTTCATACGTTCCCGAACGTATTTTAACAAATAATGATTTAGAAAAAATGGTGGAAACAAATGATGAGTGGATTGTAAAGCGAACAGGTATTAAGGAAAGAAGAATTGCGGATGAGCAGGAATTTACAAGCGATCTTAGCTATAAAGCAGTCCTTGATTTAATGGAACGATACGATAAAACAGTTGATGATGTTGATTTAATCATTGTTTGTACGATGACTCCTGAATATAAAACACCGAGTGTGGCTTCCAGCCTGCAGGCTAAACTAGGAATAAAGAATACAGGAGCAATGGATTTAAATGCAGCCTGTGCAGGATTTACTTATGGATTATATGTAGCAAATGGACTGGTTACATCAGGACTAAATAAAAAAGTTTTGGTTGTAGGGGCGGAAACATTATCTAAAATTACAGACTTCACTGATCGTACAACATGTATTCTTTTTGGAGATGGAGCAGGGGCAGTAATGGTAGAGTATGATGAAACAAAACCAAGCTTTCTTTCTTCTCATATCGGATCAGAAGGAGAAGGGGGACAGCATTTATATTGCACCAGTCTAGCTACTCAAATGAATGGTGTTGACTTACAGGGAAATGGCTGTATTGTTCAAAATGGTAGAGAAGTCTATAAATGGGCTGTTAAAACAGTTACTAATGGGATGAAAATTGTTGCTGAAAGAGGAAATAGGACTTTAAATGAGATAGATTGGTTTGTCCCCCATAGTGCGAATTTAAGAATGCTAGAATCAATTTGCGAGAAAAGTAATTTTCCAATCGAACAAACTTTATATAGTTTAGTTAACTACGGAAATACCTCTTCTGGTACGATCCCATTGTCATTGGATATCGGAGTGAAAGAAGGGAAATTAAAACAAGGGGATCATGTATTACTATATGGCTTCGGCGGTGGTCTAGCACATGCTGGATTATTAATTAAATGGACGATTTAATAACAAGAAACGGTGGATTATTAGAATCAAACGTTTGATTAATCAAAAAGCTTAATTACTTTAAAAACAAAAGCAAGAGTTATACCTTTATGATAAGATGGATGTAACAAAATTTTAGAATACGCCTTATCCCCTTGGCTTATCTACTTAGAAGGAGTATGTATCAGAATGAACTGTCCAATTTAATAATCTCCGTTAATGAATGAATAACTTAATTATTTTTTAATTAGCGGGGGATAAAGCATGAAATTAAATAAGAACTTTACATTATTATTGAATGGGCAGTCTTTTGCCAATATAGGGGATGTCCTCTATATGGTGAGTATTATTAATTTGATCTATACCGTAAAGGGATCAGCAACAGCGGCATCATTTGTGCCGTTTACGATTACAACTAGTATGTTTGTCTCAAGTGTTTTAACACCACTTTTCGTGAGGAAAATTCGATTGAATCGGTTATTGGCAGGATCCCAAATAGGGAAGACCGGATTACTCTTACTATTGGGGTTTATCTTGCCAGGAATAACAGAAGCGAATTATTTTATCATTTTTATAGTTATAGGGCTTATTGCATTTCTTGATGGCTGTGCCAATCCAATCACAAGAACTTTAATTCCATACTATGTTAGACCGGAAAAATTAATGAAAGCAAACGGGATGGTAGAAACAGTGACACAGCTGATTCAGGCCGGAATGTGGTTTGTAGGAAGCATGTTTCTTCTTTTTTTAAGTCCGCAAAATCTTATTTGGTTTGTTGGCTGTTTATTTTTTATCTCGAGTTGTTTATTATGCCTTTTAGAAAATGTAGATGGGAAAACAATAGAGTCAGCGGGTAAACTAGAACAAATAAAAGCGGGCTGGAAAACACTATTTCATACACCGGTGTTAAGAAAAATGGCTTTAGTGGAATGTTTAGAAAGTCTCGCTGCAACGGTATGGATTGCAGCTGTTTTATATGTGTTTATTCAGGATGCGTTAAAGGTGGACCAACAGTGGTGGGGCTTTATGAATGGAACATTCTTTTTAGGATTAATTTTGGGAAGTCTCTATTGCATGAACTATTCTTCTTTTGTGGAAAGAAAATTAGGCGTGTTTTTAGTTGCGGGATCTTTTATAAGCTTTCTGCTAACGATTTTATTTAGTTTAAACAGTATTCCTATGCTTGCATTAGTTCTATCATTCGGTGTTGGTATTGTTACACAAATAAAAAATATACCACAGCAAACTGTTATTCAAACAAGCGTCCCCAAAGAGCAGCTATCAACCGTGTATACTTCTCTTGGAGCAATTGGTACAGGAATTTTCGGGATAGGCTCCTTATTGATGGGGTTACTGGCAGATTTATTAGGGGTAAGGATAGTCTTCCTTTTCTCAGGTGTTCTCCTTGCATTGGTCAGTATGATTATATATAAAAATAAATCTTTATTTCGTATTCAAAGCCATTTAGAAAAAGAATAAAAGTCATTTACTGGAAACTCGACCTTAACCAATAGGTCGAGTTTTTTGAATGGTTGATTCTAAAAATATTGAATTTATAATTCGGATAATTTAGAATAAAAGAAAATAGATGGAGGTGCTTTTCGAATGAAAGTATTTAGCACAACAGGTCGGAAACAAGAAACATATCAAGTTGAAATGAAATATTCTTTATTATGGGAATGTGCTTTGGGGATTGCTGCGATTACCAATGAACGTTTACTAGATTCATTAGATCAGCCGAAGAGTTATTGGGAAAATGTTCGAACAAACCTTTCTCAGAATTTACAAGCACAACTAGACTACGTAGAAGCGAATAATACATGGAAAGCATTGCTACAATTACTGCATCAACAGGATTTTTTGAGTCTTGACGTATTTACGGAATATATAAATAAACTAACGGAGAGACAATTAATCTATCAATGCATTCCGTTTTTAAGTGAAAGCTATCAACCTATTAGGGAGCATGCAGCTGATGGTAACAGAGAAGCGATAGAAAAGTTAAAAGAAGCTACAAAAGATAATCCTTTTTTTCCAACCTATATTTCTTTTATCTGCCAAGTTGATTCTCAGCAATTAAAACAGCATCTTATCACTGTGATGAGTGAATGGTATGAAGCAGTTATAGAACCAGATAGAGAAAAACTCACATCCATTTTACAAACAGATATCTCCATAAAAGAAAAAATGAGACAGAAAATGGATCCAGAAGAATTTGTAGAATGGGCCACAGGAGGAATACGATATACACCCGAGCCGAGTGTTCATAAGGTATTACTCATTCCTCAATACATCTATCGTCCGTGGAATATTAAAGCAGATATAGAAGGAACAACAGTCTATTACTACCCGGTTTCCAATGAAAGTATTTCGCCGAACGATAAATATATGCCAAGTAACTTTTTAGTTTTAAAGCACAAGGCATTGGGCGATGAAGTTCGACTAAGAATGGTAAAACTATTATTTGAACAAAGTCGAACACTCCAAGACATAACAGAAAAATTAGAAATGGGAAAATCCACGATCCATCATCATTTAAAAATATTGAGATCAGCACAGCTAGTAGGAATAGAAGATGGAAAATATGTATTAAAAAGTAGTGCAATTACCTCGCTGGCAAAAGAATTAGAACAATATATTCAGCAATAAACGATTTGAAGGAGATTAAAGAGTGAAAGGAGGGATATCTAATCTAGATTAGGGAGGAGAATCAGCTTAAAGAGGTGTATATCAGCCAAAAGGAGAAGGGAATCAGCCAAACAAGGAAAATATCAGCCAAAGGGAGGAGAGAATCAGCCAAAGGGAGGGGAAAATCAGCCAAACTAGAGGGTATATCAGCCAAACTGGAGAAATATCAGCCAAAGCGGGGAGAGAATCAGCCAAACTGGAGAAATATCAGCCAAAGGGAGGAGGGAATCAGCCAAACTGGGAAAATATCAGCCAAAGGGAGGGGGAAATCAGCCAAACTGGGAAAATATCAGCCAAAGGGAGGAGAGAATCAGCCAAACTGGAGAAATATCAGCCAAAGGGAGGGGGAAATCAGCCAAACTGGAGAAATATCAGCCAAAGCGGGGAGGGAATCAGCCAAACTGGAGAAATATCAGCCAAAGGGAGAAGGGAATCAGCCAAACTGGGAAAATATCAGCCAAAGGGAGGAGGGAATCAGCCAAACTAGGAAAATATCAGCCAAAGTGGAGGGAAATCGGCCAAACAAGGAAAATATCAGCCAAAGTGGAGGAAAATCGGCCAAAGCATCTAAGATAAGATGCCAAATCACCAATCAACCGACCAAACCAAAGAAAGTGGTGTTCATTTGAATATTTTTCGCAATAAATCATTCACGTTTATGTGGATTGGAAATGGGATATCGGAGTTAGCGGGAGCCTTTGGGACCTTTTGCAACTCGTTATTAATCTATGAAATTACTGGTTCAACTTGGGCTTTAGGCAGTATGTGGCTATTATATTTTCTGCCTTCTCTCATCCTTCAGCTTTTTATTGGTCCATACCTTGATCGTTGGAGTAGAAAATGGATGATGATTTTTGCTCTCTGGAGTAGAGGCATAATATTTCTTTTTCCTCTCATTGGGTTTGTATCAGACACCTTAGTACCGTGGCATGTTTATATTGTTCAAATCATCATTGGATTAATAACTCCGATTTATTCTCCTGCTAATCAAGCCATACTGCCTAATCTTGTTTCCAAAGAGCAATTAAGTAGTGCTAATGCCTATGTAGAAGGAATGGCCAGATTAATGACGTTCACAGCGCCAGTTTTTGCAGGGATTGTCATTGAATATATCGGAATTGGCAGTACTTTATTGTTTATTTGTACGGCGCTGATGCTTAGTGGATGTCTTTTGCTAGGTATTATGGAAGTAAGAGAAGAGAAAGTAGAAAGAAAAACGTGGGCAGTGGAATTTATGGAGGGGGTTCGCTACTTCTTTCAACAAAAAACGATTGTGTGGTTAGGGATTTTTTTAGCATTTGTTCAATTTGGGGTAGGGGTCACAATGGTGATTAATATTCCCTATATTAAAACAGTGCTAAATGGAAATAATGCCATGTATGGTTATTTTATGGCGGGTTTTCCTTTAGGATATATGTTTGGAACCTTACTTGTTGGTAAAATCAAATTCCAATCACGGAGACGCTTGATGCTAGGAGCACTATTAATAGGGGGAGTGACATACATTAATTTAGGAATAACAAGCTCACTCATTTCAGCCATCGCAACGGAAATAGTTGCTGGCATCACTATGGCATTTTTCAGCATACATAATATTACACTTTGTCAGCAAACCGTTCCCAATCATTTAATGGGCAAAATTATCTCGGTCCGATCCTTTATCATTCGAGCGATGATGCCGCTTGGTGTACTAGTAGGCGGAGCATTAAGTGAATTATGGGGAATCCGGCCTTTATACATTTTAATTGGAGCAACAATTACTACTGTATCTTTAGTGGGGCTATTGATTCCTTACTTTGCCTTTTTGGATAAAGAAAGCATCAATAAAAACAAGCTGGCTGCTTAATTAATTAAGAAAGACTAGGAAATGGAGTTCCTTTTTCCTAGTCTTTTCTATTAATATTTCTTTAACAAAATTGCTGAGTTATGACCGCCAAAGCCAAAGGAATTAGAGAGACCAATGGATATGTCGGCTTTTCTTGCTCCCTCTGGAACATAGTCTAAATCACAGTCTGGGTCTGGAGTTTCCAAATTAGTAGTTGGCGGGATAATCCCTTCTCTCAAGCTCTGTATTAAAGCAATTGCTTCCGCTCCACCAGCAGCACCAAGCATATGACCAAGCATGGACTTATTCGCCGTTACAGGAATTTTATAGGCGTCTTCTTCAAATAATTTCTTAATCGCTAATGTTTCCGAGAGATCGCCGACAGGCGTACTGGTTGCATGGGCGCTAATCACATCTACATCAGAAGGAGAAATATTTGCTTTAGTTAATGCCCGCTTCATAGCAAGATATGCTCCTCTTCCTTCTGGATGGGTAGCCACCATATGATGGGCATCTGAGCTTGCACCATATCCAATGATTTCAGCTAAAATGGGAGCATTACGCTTTATAGCATGTTCCAAGTCTTCCACTACTAAAATAGCTGCCCCTTCACTCATCACGAATCCATCTCGATTTTTATCAAAAGGTCTACTTGCTGAAGCAGGTTCGTCATTTCTTGTCGATAATGCTCTGGCATTCCCGAAGCTTGCTAAGGAAAGATTCGTAATTGCAGCCTCCGCTCCGCCCGCAACCATCACATCTGCATCACCATTTCGAATCGTATGAAAGGCTTCCCCAATCGATGTATTTCCAATGGAACAAGCTGTTACCGGAGAGAGGGAAGGACCTTGAGCTCCGAATTTAATACTAATTTGCGCTGCAGCTGCATTGGAAATCATCATCGGTACTAAGTTAGGACTGACTCGATTAGGACCTCTTTGATTCAATGTATTTACATTATCGATAAGGGTGGTCAAACCGCCGATTCCTGATCCTACATAAACACCCATTCGCTCTTTATCTATTGAATCTAAGTCTAACTGTGAATTTGTTAAGGCTTCTTCTGCAGCAGCTAACGCAAACTGGCTAAATCGGTCCAATTTTTTTGCTTCTTTTGCTCCCCATCTTTCATCTGGATGAAAGTCAGTTACTACTCCAGCTATTCTTGTTTTGGAATTAGATACATCTAAATGGTCGATAGAAAGGATTCCCGATTCACCCTTTAAGAGGTTCTGCCAATATTCATCCACGTTATTTCCTAACGGTGAAATAATTCCCATTCCAGTGACAACAACTCTTTTCACGATTTTTCCCCCATTCCTTTTTTCTTTATTGTATCCTTTTCTTATCCTATTACAAGTTGTAGTTTATACTAGTATAAATAGTACTAGCTTAAAAAGGAGAATGGATATGAATAGAGATATAAGGCTAGAAGCACTCTCGGAATTTTTGAAAACAAAGCGCTCTAAGATACAGCCGCAAATGGTTGGACTCCCAGCTGGAACGAGAAGAAGAACAGCAGGACTCCGCCGTGAGGAAGTGGCACAATTAGCTGGAGTAAGCACTACCTGGTATACCTGGCTAGAGCAAGGTAGAGATATTAAAGTGTCTATCTCTGTTCTCGAAGCAGTAGCAGATGCGCTGCAATTAAATTCGGATGAGCGAAAATATGTATATGGATTAGCGTTTGAGGAGGGAAATTCTTTTTTTCCTAAAGAGGCGGAAGAAGACATGATGACTCCAGCCTTAGAAAGAATTTTAAAGGAACTTCGCTACTGTCCAACTATTATAACGGATCGCCGTTCTTTTATCGTCGGCTGGAATGAAGCCGCCAAGCAAGTATTCCTAGACTTTGAAAAAATCCCATCGGAAAAAAGAAATCTCATCGAATTGCTTTTTTCCAGAAAAGAACTAAGAGCATTGGCAGTCAATTGGGAGGACTTTGTAAAAGGATTTATTTCCATCTTTCGCACTTATTTAGGACAATATATGGCCGATGAGTGGTATCAAGAATTTATCGAAGACATGAAAAAGAACTATCCAGACTTTAATAGGATGTGGAATGAAAGTGAAGTAAGTTCTGCTCCTGAGGTATTAATTGAATTTCGCCATTCCAAGGCAGGAAAAATGATTTATAATTTAACCTCCTTACAAGTTCATGGCGCAAATGATTTAAGATGTAGTATTTATACGCCTGTTGATGGAACAGGGACGGAGGAGAAGATTAAGCATTTGATGAAATGAAAGAAGGGACACAGTCGATTTTTGTGTCCCCTTTCCTGTTTATTAAGAATTAGAAATAAGCTTTCTAACTCCATCCACTACAGGTGTTTCCGAACGGCCCAGCAATTTTTCAAAATCATTGCTTTCAATGTCTAAAGTACCTTCGCGAATATCCTTTTGAATTGCTACAAGCATAGGAACAACAAAATCTGGTATGCCAGCTTGTGTCATTATTTCTGCATATTTACTGTCATCTACATGTTGGACAGGTACTTCTTTTCCAATCACCTGGCTAACAGCAGCAGCGATCTCTTCTTGTGATAAAGGTTTGCCAGAAAGTTCATAAATCGTATTTTCATGTCCTTCACCGGCTAGCACTTCTGCTGCAGCTTCTGCATAGTCCTGCTGTAGAGCCCAGCCGACCTTTCCGCTGCCAGCAGAGGTAACCCACGGTGCTCCACCTTGAACTCCTTGAATAGTAGAAAGCTCATTCTCTAGGTACCAGTTATTACGTAAGAAGGAATAAGGGATACCTGTTTTTTGAATAGCAATCTCTGTTGCTTTATGAACTTCAGCAAGGAAGTTAGTGCTTTTCTGTGCATTCGCAATACTTGTATATGCGATAAAGGAAACACCAGCGTTTTTAGCAGCATTGACAGCATTATTGTGTTGGCGAATTCTAGTTTCTGTATCTCCATCTGCTGAAATAATTAATAGGCGATCGATTCCTTTGAAGGCTGCTGCTAAAGTTTCTGGCTGATCGAAATCTCCATGGCGAACATCTACGCCTTTTGCGCGTAAATCCTCTGCTTTTTCTGGATTGCGTACACTGACAGCAAGCTGATCAGCAGGTACTTTTGCTAATAAAACATTTACGATTTTAGATCCAAGTTTACCAGTAGCGCCTGTTACTAATAGTTTCATTTGAAATTCCCTCCAATTAATGTTTTTCTTTCATTATAACCCAACGACTTTAACAAGATGTGTTGTTGGATATCCAATATAGGTATATAGTATATTCATAGTAAAAAAAATGAAAGTAGTTATTTTTTTATAACATAGTCACATAAATAGTACCATTGGAAGGAGAGAGAAAATGGCACGTTTTTTTGTTCAAAATGAATCTGTCTCAATCGATGAGGAGGGTTTTTGTCCTGTAACTTATACACAAAATTTAACGGCGGGAAGATGGAAGATTATTATCTTATGGCATTTAAGTCAGGGGACAAAACGGTTTAATGAATTGCAAAGACTATTGCCTGGCATATCAAAAGGGATTTTAACAAGGCAGTTAAGAGAATTAGAAGCAGATCAAATGGTGCACAGAGAAGTTTATAAAGAAGTGCCTCCCAAAGTGGAATATTCCTTAACAGAAAAGGGAGTTAGCTTTATTCCTATTCTTGATTTAATGGGAGAGTGGGGGAAAAAGCATTTTAAGGAATAAAAATGGGGACAAATAATTGTCCCCATTAGCTTTACAATACTTTATTCAAGAAATCTTTTGTACGCTCATTTTGTGGGTTTCCAAAAATCTCTTGTGGTGTGCCCTCTTCCACGATATAGCCATTATCCATGAAGATTACGCGGTCTGCTACTTCTCTAGCGAAGCCCATCTCATGTGTAACAATTACCATCGTCATTCCTTCTTGAGCTAATTGCTTAATAACGTTTAATACTTCTCCGACCATTTCAGGATCAAGTGCACTTGTTGGCTCATCGAACAGCATAATATCAGGGTTCATCGCAAGGGCGCGTGCAATGGCAACCCTTTGCTTTTGACCGCCAGACAATTTAGAAGGATTTTCATTAGCTTTATCCTTTAAGCCGACACGGTCTAATAGTTGTAAGGCTTTTTCCTTTGCTTGCTGTGGCGTTGCTTTTTTCAAATCAACTGGAGCAAGGGTGATATTTTCCAAAACCGTTAGATGTGGGAAAAGATTGAAATGCTGAAACACCATTCCGATATTTTCTCTGATTTTGTTAATATCATTTTTTTTATCCGTTAATTTAAAGTCATTTACAACAACTTCGCCACTTGTAACTTCTTCTAACATATTTAAACAGCGAAGAAGGGTACTTTTTCCGGAGCCAGAAGGACCGATTAAACAAACAACTTCGCCCTCTGTTACCTGTAAATCAATCGATTTTAAAACTTCAAGATTACCATATGATTTTTTCAGATTCGTCACATTAAGCTTGGCCATTTTTAATCCTTCTTTCTAATCGATTTGATACTTTTGTTAGAATCATAATGACGATAAAGTACATAATTCCGACGATCAGCCACATTTGGAATGATTCTAAGTTTCTTGCAATAATAATTTTTCCGCTTTGTGTCAATTCGTTAATACCGATAATGGAAAGAATAGACGTATCTTTTAGTGTAATAACAAATTGGTTAATAAATGCTGGAATCATTAATTGGATAGCCTGTGGAAGCACTACCTTTCTCATTGCTTTTCCATAAGGAAGTCCTAAACTGCGCGCAGCCTCCATCTGCCCTTTATCAACGGATTGAATTCCTCCGCGAACAATTTCAGCCATATAAGCACCAGCGTTTAAACTTAATGTAATAAGACCGGCAGCAACTGCTGTAATTCGGAAGTCAAGAGCTGCTGGAATTCCGAAGTAAATAAAGAATGCTTGGACAATTAATGGTGTTCCTCGGAAAATATCAATGTATATACCAGCAATTGTTCGTAAAACTTTACTTTTTGCAATACGTAATAGTCCAAAGATAATTCCTAGTACAGTTGCAATTAATAGAGAAACGACTGTTAAGATAAGTGTCATTTTTAAACCAGATAATAAGCTTGGGAAGCTCTCTTTTAATAAACCAAAAAAGCCACTCTTAGCTTCTTCATCTGATCCAGTTTCTAAGTATTTATCTAATATTTCTTGATATTCTCCAGATGCCTTTAGATTGGCTAATCCAGTGTTGAACATTTCAAGAAGCTCTGTATTTTGTCCTTTGGAAACAGCGAATCCATAAGAGGCTCCTGCTTCTTTATCTGTTACACTTTTTAAGCCATTTCCTTGCTTGATTCCATATGCTAATACTGGATAATCATCAAATACAGCCACGGAATTTCCAGTTCTTACTTCCTCGTACATATTAGCAGAATCATCGAATGTTACGATGGAAAAACCATATTTGTCTTTGATGCTTTCTGCAAAGCTTGCACCCTCTGTTCCTGTTTTAACAGCAACCTTTTGACCTTTCAAGTCTTTATAGGAGGAGACTTTATCATTATCGCTGTCGACGGCCATAATGATACCAGAATCAAAATAGGGTTCCGAGAAATCAAATTTCATTTGTCGTTCTTCTGTTATGCTCATCCCGGCAATAACAGCATCCACTTGTTTTGATTCAAGTGCTTGAACAGCTGCGTTAAATCCAAGTGGCTTCATTTCATATTTGAAACCTTGATCTTTCGCAATAGCAGCCATTAAATCCATATCGATTCCGACGAAGTCGCCATTTACATCCTGAAATTCAAATGGTGCAAATGTAATATCTGTTGCAATCTGATATACTTTCTCCTTTGCTTCTGCTTTTGATATAGGAGAAATAATATTCAGCATAGTTAAGATAACTACGAAGAATAAAACTAATTTAGACATCCTTTTCTTTTCTTTCATTCGTGCAACTCCTTTTCGTTTTTCTTAAGGTTATAAAGTTCTGGTATAACATGTTAGATTACCTAACAAAACATAATTAAAATAATACTAAACAATTTTGATCTTGTACAGATAGGAATATTAAGAGAAAATTTACCAATTATTTTTAAGACGCTGGATTCCTTAAGGGCAAGTATGTTATACTACAGTTACTTATAACGAAAGGGATGATGGGTGAACGATGAAGAACTAATCTTATTTTTCCAAAATTTGAATGAAATACATTTCAAATGGAACAAAAAATAGGATTAGTCTGCCCATTTCCATAAATCGCTTTTTCAAGCATATCTCTAATGGTATGTGCACAATGATTGGTCGATATGCACGCTTTTTGTATATCGGTTATGTATGGTGTGAATGAGCAAATAATTAGGTACGGCTAATCCTTCCAGAGAAAATTTGGGAGGATTTTTTTTCTCCCTTCTGAAAGGGATTGATAATATGAAAGAACTTTTAAAGTTAATCAATATCGGATATGAAGTGCTCGATACAACTATTTTTACAAATATAAATGCAAGTGTACAGCAAGGAGAAGTTATTGGGATTATTGGCAAAAATGGTGCAGGCAAATCGACTTTACTGCAGTTAATAAATAAAGAAATTGTCCCTACAGATGGACATATCAAGTGGGTAAAGGAAGACTTATCGGTTAAAATGGTTGAACAGGAGACCGAAAATTATGACTTAGAGAAAGACACTTTTTTGGAATCGAAGCTATTAGAGAAATGGCAGGTGCCGACAAAGGACTTCCGAGTAATGAGTGGCGGGGAAAAATTAAAAGCACGTCTTGTTAAAGGCTTTGCCCATGATGCTGATTTATTGCTATTAGACGAACCAACCAACCACTTAGATGAACAAAGTATGGCACTGCTTCATGAACTAATAACAGCATATAAAGGAACCATTATTATCGTTTCTCATGACCGCTATTTCTTGGATAAAGTTACGACGAAAATCTGGTCGCTTGAAAATAAA
This sequence comes from Niallia sp. M35, assembly GCF_050971705.1. Taxonomy (NCBI): domain Bacteria; kingdom Bacillati; phylum Bacillota; class Bacilli; order Caryophanales; family Bacillaceae; genus Niallia; species Niallia sp. M35. The sequence goes on along the minus strand of NZ_JBPCEP010000018.1, from coordinate 82,284 downwards.
CAGCTTATCGAACATAAAGGGAATTATACAAGCTATATGGAGGCACGCGAGCAAAAGAGATTAACCCAGCAGCGGGAGTATGATAAACAGCAGAAGAAGATTAAACAAGTGGAAGGACAAATGAAGGAGCTCACCTCTTGGTCTCAGAAAGCACATGCCCAATCAACAAAACAAGAATTCCCAAAAGAATATTATCGCACAAAGGCCAAACGAATGGATGCTCAAGTCAAATCAAAGCAAAAACGTTTAGAAAAAGAGCTGGAAAAAAATAAAGTGGAACGTTTAGACGAAGAGTATACGGTAGCTTTTTCGATTGAAGCGAATAAAAAGAAGGGGAAACGCTTTTTGGAAATTAAAGATTTATCCAAAGCATTTGACTCTAAAATGTTGTTTGAAAAGGTAAATATAACGATTCAGCATGGGGAAAAGGTTGCGATTATGGGACCTAACGGAAGTGGAAAAACAACTTTATTAAACATTATTTTAGGAAAAGAAAAGGCCAATGGAGAAGTCTGGATTTCACCGACAGCCACTATCGGCTATCTAACACAGGAAGTATTCGATCTTCCTTTAGAGGAAACACCAGAACAGCTATTCTTTAAAGAAACATTTAAAGAAAGAGGAAAAGTACAAACACTGATGAAACATTTAGGGTTTATAGCGTCTCAATGGAAGGAACCAATAAAAAGTATGAGCATGGGAGAACGGGTAAAATGCAAATTAATGGCTTATATTTTAGAAGAAAAAGATGTGCTCATACTCGATGAACCAACCAACCATCTTGATTTACCTTCCCGAGAGCAATTAGAAAAAACGCTATCCCAGTATAATGGAACACTTATTATTGTTTCCCATGACCGTTATTTCCTAGAGCAAACAACGTCAAGTAAGCTAATCATAGGTAATGGAACGGTTCAAAGGCAATGGACAGAGTCTCCAAAACGGGATAGAGATAATAAAGAAGAATTACGGCTAAAACTGGAGACAGAAAGACAAGAAGTGTTAGGAAAATTAAGCTTTATGACACCAAAGGATAAGGAATATGCGGAATTAGATAGAAAGTTTCTGGAATTAACGAAGCAAATGAAGGAGCTATAGGGGGTTATTCCCCTTTTAATTTGTAAAATAATTAATTATTCCAGCTATTGCTAATGAGACTACACCAATTAGAAAGGCTATCATGGATATTTTTATGTTTAATGCGCGATCTTCTTTTGTTTCTGTGATATGGTGGTTTCTGTGCTGCCTGCCATCTGGCCACGCTCCGATCATTGTCACCGCGATGAAGATCGAGATGATACCGATGATGAAAAAAAACACAAACATAGATATTCCTCCTTTTTAAACAAGAAGTAATTTTCTTGTTTAAAATATACGTTTGATCCAACTTGAAAGTTACAGAAATATAAGATTATTTATGCTTTAATAAGAAGAAAGAGGAGGAACAGACATGAGAATACCTGCTAAGCTACAAAGGGGCGATGAAATTAGAGTGATTGCCCCTAGTCGAAGTGCAGCAATTTTATCAGAAGAGGGAATAGAGCAAGCAAAGAAAAGATTAGAGAATCTTGGCTTTGTTGTGACGTTTGGGAAGCATATTTTTGAATCTGACTTACAATTCTCCTCCACGATTGAGCATCGGGTGGAGGATATTCATGATGCTTTTCGGGATCAAAATGTAAAAGGAATATTAACGGTCATTGGCGGATTTAACAGCAATGAGCTGTTGCCTTATTTAGATTTTGATTTAATAAAAGCTAACCCTAAGATGCTTTGTGGGTATAGTGATATAACCGCTTTAGCAACTGCGATTACAACCAAGGCTGATTTTATTACCTATTCTGGTCCACACTTTTCTAGCTTCCAAATGGAAAAGCTACAGGAATACCAAACAGAATATTTCCGGAAATGCGTGATGGAAACTAGTGCGTTTATCATAGAGCCTTCTGATGTGTGGACAGATGATCCGTGGTATTTGGATCAAGAAAATCGCCAATATGAACCTGGAGGCTGGAGGGTATACCAAGAGGGAAGTGCAAAAGGGCAATTGTTTGGTGGTAATCTATGTACCTTAAATTTACTGCAGGGAACAGAATATATGCCTAATCTTAAAGATGGCATTCTATTTGTAGAAGATGATGAATTAACCATTCCAGAAACATTCGCAAGAGATTTAACCTCTTTGTTGCAGACAGCAGGAATAATTAAAGCATTAGTAATTGGGAGATTTCAGCGAGCTTCGAAAATGACAGAAGAGCAGCTTTTGTTTATTTTAGATAAACATCCTCTTTTGCAGCAAATCCCTGTATTATATGATGTGGATTTTGGTCATATCCAACCATTCTTTACTTTTCCCATTGGGGGAGAAGTAGAGATTGATACAAAGAACTATGGAATTAAAATGACTACTTTTTAAATGGTTCAGTGGAGGAATAGACTTGGAGCTTAAAGAAAAGATAAAAAATCTGCCCGCATCTCCAGGGGTATATTTGATGAAGGATTCCTCTGGACAAATCATTTACGTTGGCAAATCCAAAAGATTAAAAAATAGAGTTTCTTCTTATTTTCAGCATTCGAAAAATCGGATTGGTAAAATAGAAAAATTAGTGAAGCATATAAAGGATTTTGACTTTATTGTCACAGACACGGAGTTTGAGGCATTAATGCTGGAATGTAAGTTAATAAAAGAGATCCAGCCCATGTACAATCGGATGATGAAAGCGACAAAGGCATACAACTACATCATATTCCGATACCAGAAGGGCAGCTACCGTTTGGAGATTGTAAATGAATTGGAGAAGGAAGATATTCATTATTATTTTGGTCCTTTCACTAGTAAAAGAACAGTAGAAAATGCGATAAAAGGAATCAAATCATTTTATAAAATAGATTGTTCCAATACGACAAACAGTACTAGTCCCTGTCTCAATTATACAATCGGAAAGTGTATAGGGATTTGCTTCAATCCAATAGCTGAAGAAACGTATCAACAAATTATCCATCGTCTTATCTCTTTATTTAAAAAACAGGATACTAGAATACTAGAAGAGATGTCCGCTGAAATGAATGAAGCTTCTAGTAATTTTGAGTTTGAGAAAGCAGCGGAAATAAGAGATACCATTGCCAAAATAAAGACGATTCTGCAAACAGAAACAGTAATAAATTTTATGGTAGATACTCGTCTTTTTCTAGCAGTCGAGTACTTAGATAATGGCCGGATAAAGCTATTTCTGATTAGACGAAATCAAATTTTATACCGGCAAATATATGAAGCAAATCATTTTGATATGCAAGTGGTGAAGAGGCAGATTTGCACATATCTTTCAAGAAAGAATCTGTTTATTGGCACTTTAGATAAAGCAGAAATAGACGAAGCTTATATTATTTACAACTATTTAAACAGCGGCAATTGTCAGTATGTTGTCATAGAGGGCGAATGGCAGGGAAATAGAGAATGTGGTAATTTGGAAAACAATCTCAGGAAAATCATTCCCTTTCATTAATAAGAAATTTTTCAGGAAATACAGATAAAAATGCAGTGACATCCTAAAATAGAGGAGAAATCAATATGCTGTCAAAAGAACAAATTGCTGAAATTAGAGAGCTTAAGGATATTTGTGAGAAAGAAGAAGGTTTTGAGTTAAAGCTTAACTTTGATATGCTCGAAAATCGAAATGGAGAAAAGAAAGAGGACTTTTTTCATTATGTAGACGGCAAACTAGCTGGCTTTTTAGGGAGCTACTATTTTGGCAAAAAAGTTGAGTTGTGTGGTATGGTTCATCCACATTTTCGCCGGAACGGGATTTTTACAGCTTTGCTGGAAGAAGGCTTAGAAACAGCAAGACAGAGAGAAGCTACGAGTATATTATTGAATGCTCCTGCTGCATCGCAGAGTGCAAAAGTATTTCTAGAGAAGCTACCATGTTCCTATGCCTTTTCGGAACATCAAATGAAATGGCATAAGGAAGATTTAATAGAGGATGCTGCGATTTCTTTAAGACCATATGATTATGATCAGGATAAAGAAATAGAAATAGAAATAGAGCTTGATGTTTTAGGCTTTGGTATAGCTGAGGAGGATGCTCGAGATTACGTTAACACCATAACGGAGCAGGCTGGTGATAAACGCATGATTATTGAGGTAGATGGAAAAACAGCGGGGAAAATCAGAGTTTCTGAAACCGATGGAGAAGCATGGATTTACGGGTTCGTTGTTGTTCCAGAGCTTCGCGGAAAAGGAATTGGCAGAAGGGCATTATCCAAAGTGGTAAAAATGGAAAAGGAAAAAGGCCTTTCTATCTTTTTAGAAGTAGAAGCAAAAAATGCTCGAGCGCTTAAACTTTATGAGTCTTGTGGATTTCGAAGCTATCATTCTCAGGAGTATTATGAATATAAATAACTCTTTTGACAGAAGGTATCTAAATGTAGTCATTAAGATACCTTCTATCCTTATATCAAAGGAAGAGCAGTAATACATGTATTATCATCCTTAAAAGTAGCGAGATCCGATTTGGCTGTTTTGCCATTATAGGAGATGGTTAATTTTAAATCTTTATTGCGTGGAAGCCATAAATCGATAAACCCGTTTTGCTGAGAAGTTATAAGTTCATCTACATAAACATTCCCCACGTCATCTTCAATAAGTACCGCAAATTCCTTATTTGCCAATTCCCCGCGGCACCCTGCTAAATTATGGATAGCACAAGGGTGAGTATCTACTAAGTAAGGAGCAACAGAAACAAAAAATTCCTCCTTGGGCAAGCGATAGAGATGCTCTTCGTTGTCGAGAGTATTCACCGTTAATGTATCAGAGGTAATGGAAGCGGCAGCTGCTGACTTCTTCCCGGAACTAAAATCTTGAACAAGTTGTTTGATATCGCTATCGTCCATTTTTTCATAGCGGTTATTTTGGGTAATAATTAAAAGAATCGTTACAGCAAATAGTATGGTAATAAATATCGGAATGATAAGTTTAGTTTTTTTCATATTAATCGCATTCTCCCTTTCAAGTTTGACTGCTTATGTATAAAGATAACAAAAAAGAGCAAAAAATCATGAAAGAAAAATGGAGATTTTGTGAATTTTTTTATTTAATCGATTTCTTTTTCATTTTTCAGAAGTTTGGTAAAAATTGTGAGAAAAGTCCTTTCTTTCTCTTGTGTATCTGTCTATTTTCCTATAAAATTTGTAATAGAAACTAGAAAAAGGAAATAGAGTATTTCATTATTTAAATATAATAAAATGATAAAGGCAAATTCATCGAAAGGTGAAGACGCAAAGCTATAGGGACTAAGATCGTGGAGATTAAGTCAGCCAGTTACCGATTTATCTTGATAAAGAAGGGCTAATCGGTCGAAGATTAGCTTTTTTCTATTATTTGGATAGCTGTAATATGTCGATGATAGTCTCACTAATGGTAAGGTGAGGAGAAAAATGGGGATATTATATTTTTGCTGCGGAGTAATGATAGGTATTTTCTTTTGGAAAAAAAATGATAAGCGTAAATATAATAAGTGGAAAGCGAAAGTAGAAAAAGAAGACATTATGTTTCGACTAGTGGAAAGCTCAAAGGACATCGTTTATCGATATGAAGTGAAACCGCAAATGAGACATTCGTATATTAGTCCTTCCGCCGATGCTGTATTAGGAGATGGCATGGTCAAGGAATTTTATCGGAATCCGTATGCCCCTTTAGAAATGATTTATCCCGATGATTATCACATTATGTACAAAAAACTTCATGGTGCAATTGATTATAGTCAGCCATTGGTTCAACGAATGAGATGTTCAGACGGTTCTTATAAATGGTTTGAGGAATATGCGACGCCTATTTATGAGCATGGAGAGCTTGTAGCGATTCATGGAATCATTCGTAATATCGACGAGAAAGTAAGACTACGAGAGAATTTAGAGCATCAGCTGATCCATGATGCATTGACAGAAGTATATAATCGCTTTTACTTTGAACAAAAGATGGAAGAATTTGATACGAAAATAGATGAAGTAATTGCCATTATCCTATGTGATTTAGATGAACTAAAACAAGTTAATGATAAGTACGGTCATAAACAAGGCGATGATTTAATTAAAGCAGCTGGAAAATTATTAAATACTTTTTCTTCTCCTTATATTACGGTCTCGAGAATCGGCGGGGATGAATTTGTCTTGTTAATTCAAGGAATGCAGCAAGAAGAAATAGAAGAGTTATATAAGAGGATGACGATGGGATTAAGCGATAAGGGAAAATGCGTAGAAGAAAACATGGTGAGAATGTCGATTGGCTACGCATTTGGTCAAAGCTCTCTTGGAAGAATGACAGCCTTATTTACAGAAGCAGATAATCATATGTATCAAAATAAAGTTCAGAAGAAAAAGAAAAATCAAAATAAAGTATTGGCAGAATAACTTGTTTTGCAGCACAGGGAAGACAGCTTTCAACTAAAGGAAGCTGTTTTCTTTATATAGAATTGTTTTTTGCAAAGTGTTATTGCATGTTCTTCACGGTGAAAAGGGTATAATAGAAATATCAAAAAGGAATGGAAGGGAGCTAATATGAGTAATAAAGAGACAAAAACAGATGTTGGCTGGAATTTTGATAATAGTTATGCTCGTCTTCCCGAAACATTTTATTCTAAGATGACAGTAAATCCAGTCAGTTCCCCAAGTTTAGTGAAGCTTAATGAGGATTTGGCTAAGACACTTGGATTAAATGGGGAGCAATTGCAGCGCCCTGAGATAATACAAGTATTAAGCGGGAATGAGGTTCCAGAAGGAGGCTTTCCTCTTGCGCAAGCATATGCAGGCCATCAATTTGGCCACCCGACCATGCTAGGCGATGGAAGGGCGATGTTAATCGGAGAGCAGATTACCCCATCAGGCGAACGATTCGATATCCAATTAAAAGGCTCTGGCCGAACTCCCTATTCGCGCGGTGGCGACGGAAGAGCAGCGCTTAAGCCGATGCTAAGGGAGTATATCATTAGTGAAGCGATGCATGGACTAGGGATTCCGACTACTAGAAGCTTAGCGGTTGTTGATACAGGTGAGAAGATTGTCCGGGAAACGAGTTTGCCAGGAGCGATTTTAACAAGAGTGGCAGCAAGCCATCTTCGCGTAGGAACATTTCAATATGCAGCTGCTCTTGAGTCAAAGCAGGAACTTAAAGCACTTGCGGATTATGCTATGGAACGGCATTTCCCAACAATTAAGAAAGATGGGAATCCGTATGTTGAAATGTTTAGAGAAGTAATGAAGCGGCAGGCTGCATTAATTGCTAAATGGCAATTAGTTGGTTTTATCCATGGTGTTATGAACACAGATAATATGACGATTAGTGGCGAGACGATTGACTATGGACCATGTGCGTTTATGGATAGCTTCCATTTAGATACTGTTTTTAGCTCGATTGATGTTCAAGGTCGGTATGCCTATGGAAATCAGCCGAAAATAGCGGGGTGGAATCTGGCTAGGTTTGCAGAAAGCCTGTTGCCATTATTCCATGATGATACGGAAAAAGCAGTGGAACTTGCGCAAGCACAATTAGATCAATTTAATCCTTTATATCAGCAGCATTGGCTTGATGGAATGAGAGGAAAATTAGGATTAGTGGCAGCGGAAGAAGAAAAAGATGCTAAGCTAATAGAGAAGCTCCTTGGCATTATGCAAAATAATCGGGCGGACTATACAGATACTTTCCGTGCTTTAACGATAGGGGAAGTAGAACGAATAGAACTAAATAAAAATCAAGCATTTAGCGAATGGCATAAAGCTTGGAAGGAAAGAATTGCAGGACAAGAAGGGGGAGAAGTGGCTGCTCGTGAACGAATGAAAAAACATAATCCGGTCGTAATCCCTCGCAATCATCGTGTCGAAGCAGCACTTGATGCTGCAGAAGGCGGAGATTTAAGTGTAATGGAGGAATTATTACAAATGCTATCTAACCCGTATGCATATACACAAGCACAAATGGAGTACGGCATAGCTCCAGTGAAGATTAACCCTGCTTATAAAACGTATTGCGGAACATGATGATTTTAATAGGGCATAGATAACAATCGAAGGTTCCTTGTTTCTTTTTAGAAACGAGGAACTTTTTTTATTATTTTCGAGTAAATGTTTACATCTCTGTCATCTATAAACAAAGTGTGAAAATGAAACTTTTTAAACGTTCAATCAGTATATGTATATAACGGAAATTTTTCACGGCAGCAGAGCAGCGAGTGGATAAATAAGGTATGATTAGTATAAGAAGAGATAAAAATTGAGGTGATTTACTTGATCCTTCATTATAAATGCCCAAATTGTGGGGGAGATATGAGCTTTAATGCAGATACAGGCAGTTTATCTTGCCCTAGCTGTGGAAATGAAGAGAATATTGAGAGCTATCCAGAAAATTTAATGACCGCTTCTTTTGAAGAGAATGAGGTGAAGGAATACCATTGTGACAACTGCGGGGCAGTATTACTAACAGAAGCAGACACAACGGCAACAAATTGTAGCTTTTGCGGTGCAGGCGTTGTTATTGCTGACCGCTTGGCAGGAGCGCTTGCTCCTAAGAAAGTGATCCCTTTTACAATCAGTAAAGAAGAAGCTATGACGGCTTTTCAAAAATGGTGTAGAAAGGGACTATTAACTCCAAAGGGATTTATGAATGCAGACAGGATAAAAAGTATTACTGGTATGTATGTACCATTCTGGCTTTATGATTTAAACAGTGATGTTGATGTAACTGCCCTTTGCACAAAGGTCCGGACGTATACAAGCGGTGATTATATCTATACGGAAACGAAGTATTATGAAGCATATCGAAAGATAAATTTAGATTATACGAAAATTCCAGTTGATGCTTCTGAAAAAATGAAAGATGAATTAATGGATAAATTGGAACCTTTTCCATATGAACAGTTAAAAGATTTTAAAACACCTTATCTAGCTGGCTTTATTTCTGAAAAATATAATTATACGGATGCCGAATTATTGCCGCGAGCCAAAGATAAAGTGAGTGATTACATTGATTCCTTTGTACACTCTACTTTTATTGGGTATCATACGATAAATTATCGGGATAGAAATATTGATACAAAAGCGGTCCGGAGTGATTATGTCTTGCTACCTGTATGGATGGTCAGTTACGATTACGAAAGCCAAGAGCATATTTTTGCGATGAATGGGCAGACAGGAAAAGTAGTCGGGAAACCGCCGATTAGTAAAGGCAAGGTAGCGCTATGGTATAGCGGAATTGCTTGCGGCACATTCCTTGCATTAAAAGGTATCTCCGTCTTAATGGGTGGTGGTTTCTTTTGAGAAAAATTTTAAGGAACTATAGTAGTTTACTATTTATTGCCTTGGCAATATTTACTCTGTTTTCAGGCAGTGCTGTAAGTGCAGCTTCAGAAAATCAAACGGAATATATCTTTGACGATGCCCAGCTTTTAACAGATTCTGAAAAAACAGAACTGGAAAGCTTAGCAGAGGAATTAGGCGAAGAAACCGAAACTGCCTTATTGATTCTTACGCTAGATGGTACAGATGGAAAAAAAATCAAAAGATATGTTCAGGATTATTATGACGAAGAAGCCCCTGGCTATGACCAGCCTCATGGAAATACAGCTATTTTAGCCATTGATATGGAAGAAAGAGATATTTATTTAGCAGGTTTTAAAAAAGCGGAAGATGCATTGGATAATGCGACAATCGATTATATCCGTGAAGAGATAACACCAGCTTTATCAGATGGTGAATATTTTGAAGCTTTCTCCACTTTTATGCATGAATCGGCTTATTATTTAGTGGATGATCCGGCTAATTTAGAAGATGATTATGATTATAGCGGCATAGATGAGGCTCGAAATGAATATAACGAGGAAAATAATGCAAGTGGAATGCCAGCATTTTTCTTCCATTGGGGCTTTCAGCTAATTGCCTCGCTCGTGATTGCAGGGATCATCGTGAGTATAATGGTTTTCCAATCTGGAGGAAAAGTAACCGTGAATGGCAATACGTATATGGATAACTCGAAGATTATAAATAGACATGATCGCTTTATTCGAAAAACAGTAACAAAACAAAGAAAGCCACAAAACAACTCAGGTGGCGGTGGCGGGATCACTGGCGGTGGTCACTCCCATAGTGGAAGCAGAGGAAAATTCTAAACAAATATTTACTTATTGAAAGGGGTTAAAAAAGGATGTCATTTTTTCGTAATCAATTTGCCAATGTAGTGGAATGGGAAGAATTTCGTGAAGATATGATTTTTTATAAATGGAAAAATCGTGAAATTAAAAAGGGAAGTAAATTAATTATTCGCCCAGGACAGGATGCTATCTTCTTAAATAATGGCAATATAGAAGGAGCTTTTCAAGAGGAGGGTGAGTATGATATTGAATCGCAAATTGTTCCATTTCTGTCCACTTTAAAAGGCTTTAAGTTCGGATTCAATAGTGGAATGCGAGTTGAAGTACTATTCGTCAATACTAAGGAATTTACAGTTAAATGGGGCACGAAAAATGCAATAAATATACCAGCTGCTGGGCTTCCTGGTGGAATGCCAATAAGAGCAAACGGAACCTTTCAATTTAAAGTAAAGGACTATATCGCGCTGATCGATAAAATTGCTGGGATTAAAAATCAATATTTAGTAGAAGATGTAAAAATTCGCATTATCTCTGTGCTGGATCAATTATTAATGAAGTGGATAGTCACAGCAGGCAAGGATATGTTCAATCTCCAAGCAAACTCCTTTGAAATTGCCAAAGGCATTCAAGAAGATTTAAATAGCCAGATGATGGAAAGCGGGCTTGCGATAACAGGCTTCCAGATTATGAGCTTCAGCTATCCGCAAGAAGTACAGGAAATGATTAATAAAAATGCCTCACACGGAATGGTTGGCAATATAGATAAGTACCAGCAAATCTCGATGATTGATGGCATGGCTAATGGGAAAATGTCAGGCGGGGGTGCAGCGTCTGATATGGCTGGCATGATGATGGGAATGAATATGGCTAATCAAATGATGGATAAAATGAATAAGCAAAATCAAAGCCAGGGGCAAAATCAGCAGCAAGCGCTGGCTCAACAACCAACACCAGAAGCAGCATCCCAGAATCAAGAGAAAAAACGGCCCAATTTTTGTCCGAACTGTGGAACGAAAACAGGGGAAGGCAATTTCTGCTCCAATTGTGGCCATAAATTAGTATAAAAGAGACGCAAAACGGTTTTCCATAGAGGGAAACCGTTTTGTTTTTGGGTTTATAGGTTGTTATTTTACAAACACAAAAAGCATTTTATTGACATTATATAGAAGGTGAGGTAAATTAGTTAGTATTCTAAGTAATTAAAAAGGAAGGAATGAACATGAAGGAGAGGGAGTTTGAAGTAAATTTTCAATATCTTATTCGCACCATTAATCATAAAATTAAGCTAAGTGGTGATAAAAGGTTGGAAGCGCATGGGATTACATTAGAACAGGCTCGTACTATGGGTTTCATTGATGCGCATGAGGAACAGGGGATTACGCATAAGGATTTAGAATCAAGGTTTAATCGAAAGGGTTCCTCCATCAGTAGTATCATTCATAATTTGGAAAAAAAAGATTTTATAAAACGTACAATTGATCCAAAGGATGAGCGTAGAAAGTTATTGTCTCTTTCAGAGAAAGGGAAAAAAATCGTAGGTGATTTTGAAGCTTTTTTTGCAAATGCTGAGAATATGCTGGTAGAGGGTTTTAGTGAAGAAGAGAAAAAACAGCTATTTCATTTTTTAGAACGAATGAATGTAAATGTAGACAAACAACTTTAGCAAAGTGATATCTTACAGGGGATATCACCGTATATAGTTAGAGTTCTAAGTAAATAAAAAACTAAATTGTTTTTCCTTTTCAATACATTTAGATTAAGTACGGTTCAACGAATGAGGTCTGTTTATTACAAATAAATAGTTAGATTTCTAACTAAATAAAAAAGAAAGTAGTGGGAATATGGAAAAAGAAAATCTTTATTATTTTGAAAAAGCACCAATTGCTAAAGCGGTTGCCCATTTTGCTATCCCAATGATGCTTGGTATGTCAATGACAGTAGTTTATTCGATTTTAAATGCTTATTTTATTGGCTTTTTACAGGACACTGCGATGCTTACAGCTATTACACTAGCACTTCCCGTCTTTGCTCTAATCATGGCTTTTGGAAATTTAATAGGAATGGGAGGGGGTACCTATATATCAAGGCTTCTTGGTGAAAAAAAATATTATAGAGTAAAACAAGTATCTTCGATTTCTATTTACAGTTCTATATTATTAGGTTTATTAATCATTATAATTACAGTTCCATTGATAGATTCGATTGTTTCATTATTGGGTAGTAGCCTCCATTCCTTCGATTATACAAAACAATACGTATTGATGTTAATTATTGGTTCACCGTTTATCATTTTATTTTTTACTATGGAACAATTAGTTCGATCAGAAGGTGCGGCAAATGTTTCTATGATTGGAATGATACTTAGTGTTGCCATAAATATTGTGCTTGATTTATTGTTTATTTTTGTTTTAAAGCTAGGAATTATGGGGGTCGCAGCAGCAACCATTCTCTCAAATATTATGGCTTGTATTTATTTTAGTTATTATATGGGAAAAAAGAGCAAATTCCTTACCTTATCTTTTCGAGAATTTTCATTCGAAAAAACTATCTTTAAGCATATTTTAACGATTGGGGTTCCCGTATTTTTGATGAATGTGTTTATGGGAGTTACAGCCCTATTCTTTAATCACTTTATGATGATATATGGAGATAAAGCAGTTGCTGGTTATGGAATTTCCTCAAGATTACAACAGTTTCCTGAGTTTTTCATCATGGGAGTTTGTGAGGGGGTAGTGCCGTTAATAGCTTATTCCTTTACAGCAGATAGAAAGCGGATGAAAAAAGTTTTGGCGTTTACGAGTAAGCTTATACTAGGAATGGCCGTTCTTTTTGGATTAATTATCTTTTTTACATCCAGCAACCTTATCGGTTTATTTACTAATGATATCGAATTAATTACAGTAGGAAGCTATATCTTAAAAGTAACGTTCTTATCTATGTTTTTATCTGGTTTTACATTCTTAATTATTGGCATGTTTCAGGCGACTGGTCAGGGTACTGCTGCCTTTGTTATGGCCTTTGTGCAAGGATTGGTGTTAATTCCTATTTTGTTTTTTGCTAATTTCACTTTTGGTTTTCATGGTGTCGTTTGGTCCCTGTTTATAGCAGATAGTATTACATTCATAGTAGCCGCAGCTATATTATATGTATTAAGAAATAAATTAAATAGTCCTTCTGTGGAAGAGTTGCTGCAAGGAGAATAATACGCCAAAATAATGGATTCTTGCTTAGGAAAACAAAAATGCAATATTGCTGTAATAGGAGAAGAAACACTAATTCCTCTAGTCTCAGCAATATTGCAGAGATAGTGTCTATTTATGTAAGCTATAAGGGGAACGAGAGAAATTTAGTCTTTTTCGGTTTACAATCAATAAATTATAAAGTAGTATGTAAGAGGTTTAAAGATTACAAGCAAGGAGTTGAATTTTTATGAGTACTCGAAAGTGTATGGAACCTGAACCAGAACCCACGGCCATGAAAGAGGAAGTCATATATAGCCCTTCCTTTAGAAGTTTGAATACTGATAAAGATTCAACTTTATTTGGCAGAGAATGTTGACTTCCTCTACAACAAGAGGAGGTAAAAGCATGAGAAAAATTTATATTTCAAATGAAGATGGAATGTTGCAGGAAACAGATAAAGTAGTCAATGGCTGCTGGATCAATTTAATAGCACCAACAGAGCAGGAGATAACAGAAATTGCAACAGGTTTAGATATTCCATTAGCGTTTATGAAAGATCCATTGGATGAAGAAGAGCGTTCAAGAATTGAAAAAGATGGGGAGAATATATTGATCATTGTCAATCTTCCGCTCGTTTCGTTTGATGAAAAAAAGACACAAATTTATGACACCATTCCATTAGGAATGATTATTGCCAAGAATTGCTTTATTACTGTTTGCTTAAAGGATAATCCTATTTTTCAACAATTTTCTGAAGGAAGAATGAAGAGCTTTTTTACGTACAAAAAAACTCGTTTTTCCTTGCAAATACTGTATAGTATGGCGACAGCTTATTTAAAATATTTAAAGCAAATCAGCAAGAAGACAGATAGCATTGAAAAAGAGCTGCAGCAGTCCATGAAAAATAAAGAGCTTTTCTCTTTGCTTAACATCGAAAAAAGTTTAGTGTACTTTACGACTTCTTTAAAATCGAATAATATTGTTATGCAAAAAATGCTTAAAAGTAATTATTTGAAAATGTATGAAGATGATCAAGAATTGTTAGAGGATGTTATCATTGAGAATCAGCAAGCAATTGAGATGGCCGAAACCCATATGTCGATTTTAAGTGGAATGATGGATGCCTTTGCTTCAGTTATTTCCAATAATGTTAATATGGTCATGAAGTTTCTCACATCCTTCACGATTATTTTATCCTTACCAACAATGGTTGCGAGCTTTTACGGCATGAATGTGCATATTCCATTTCAGGATATGTCCTATTCTTTCACCATTGCGATTATGATTTCCTTCCTATTATCAGGAATAACAGCTCTAGTCTTTTGGAAAAAGAAATTCTTTTGATAATGTACAGCTCCTCCTTATGATAGGGAGGAGCTTCTTTAATAAAATGCTCGAAACTCTTTTGGTGTGAAGCCTGTTTCCTTTTTAAAGGTGGCAACAAAATGACTGGTGTCATTGAAGCCAGTTAAGAACGTAATGTCCTTGATTTTTATTTCTCTATTGGTAACTAAGATTTCTTTTGCCTTTTTTATTCTGTATGCAAGGATATATTGATAGATAGAAACACCGACAAATCGTCTAAAAAGCTTATTCAAGTATTGTGGGGAGATATAGAGTCTCTTTGCGATATCGCCAATATCACATTTCTCTACATAGTTTGTTTCAATCCATTGGATACTCGGCCAAATATATTGCTGATATAAATCATTAGTATGGACGGTTCTATGTAAGCCATGGTCTCGTATATTTAATAAAAAGGTATACACATCAATGGAAAGCTGCTGCTGTCTATTTTGGTTTTCGTTTTTTATATGGGACAACATTTTTCTCGTCCAATTACTGTAAGAGAAATCTTGGCAATCGTTGGCAAGATAGTATGGAGCAGTTCCAAGGATATCTGCTATATTTGGAGAAAAAGTACCGTTAATCGTTAAAAAATTTGTTTGCCAGCCCTTGGCCGAAATGGCCTGATAGTAATGTGAAACAAATGGTGTAATCAGAATTCCTTCCGAAGGTCTTAAGCGGATCTTTTCATTTTCAATGGTGACCTCCCCTAACCCCTCTTCCGTTTGTAACCAATGGTAATACGGATAGCCATCCGCTCGCATAATCATTTCTTGCTCCCACTGATAGCCGATGCTTTCGATGGAAAAGGGATTAGAACCATCTAATAAATTAAAATGTACTTCCATTTATGTATCCCCTTACATTAGTTTCATATTTTTATATAAACTAGTTACTCTTATTATACTTTTTCTTTATTTGCCTATCTATAATGAATGTATAAAAAAAGTGGAGGGATGAAGATGGCGAAAAAATTCTTTAATCGTATTTTATATGGAGGAGATTATAATCCGAATCAATGGCCAAAAGAGATTTGGGAAGAGGATATGCGGATATTTAAAAAGGCGGGGATTAATTCAGCGACGATTAATGTTTTTTCATGGGCAAAAATTCAACCTTCTGAAGATGAATACTACTTTGAGGAGCTAGATGACATAGTTGAAATGCTAAGCCGGGATAAGTATGATATCATCCTGGCCACGTCAACAGCTTCGTTACCAGCATGGATGGTAAAAAAATATCCAGAAGTAGCACGAACTGATTATGAGGGCAGACACCATAAATTTGGACAGAGACATAATGCCTGCCCAAACAGTCTCGTTTACCAAAAGTATGCAAGTAAACTAGCGGGGAAATTAGCAGAAAGATACGGAAATAATCCATATGTTACTTGTTGGCATATTAACAATGAATATGGCGGCGAGTGTTACTGTGAAAACTGTGAAAAGGCATTTCGAGTGTGGCTGAAAAAACGATATCAAACGATTGAAGCATTGAACCAAGCATGGAATTTGGAATTTTGGGGTCATACCATCTATGAGTGGGATGAAATCGTTCTTCCGAATGCATTAAGTGAAGGGATTGGCAGTGATAAAACCGCATTTGCAGGAATATCTATCGATTACCGCCGCTTTAATTCCGATAGTATGCTGGAAAATTACAAGATGGAACGGGATGCTATACGAAGATATGACGCCGATACGCCTATCACCACAAATTTAATGGGCACTTATAAAAATTTAGATTACTTTAAATGGGCAAAAGAAATGGATCTCGTTTCATGGGATAATTATCCAAGCTATAATACACCATTGAGCTACACAGCGATGTGTCATGATTTAATGCGCGGACTTAAAGATGGGCAGCCGTTTATGTTAATGGAACAAACTCCTAGCCAGCAAAACTGGCAGCCTTATAATTCCTTAAAGCGACCTGGGAAAATGCGGGCACAAAGTTACCAAACGATAGCACATGGAGCAGATACGATTCAATTTTTCCAGCTGCGCCGTTCCGTCGGAGCATGCGAGAAATTTCATGGTGCTGTTATTGAGCATGTCGGGCATGAAAATACAAGAGTGTTTCGAGAGGTAAGAGAACTTGGGAATGAATTGCAGAATTTAGGGGATGAATTTTTAGGCTCTACCATTGATAGTAAGGTTGGCATCATTTTTGACTGGGAAAACTATTGGGCGCTCGAGTATACGAGTGGACCAAATAAAGATTTAAAATATGTTGATCAAATTCATCAATACTATCAATATTTTTATACAAAGAATATTCCAGTTGATATGATCTCGGTTGATAGTGACCTCTCTAAGTATGACATGGTCGTTGCCCCAGTTCTTTATATGATGAAAGCAGGACTGGCAGAGCGAATCACTGCATTTGTGGAAAATGGCGGACATTTTGTTACTACTTTTATGAGCGGAATTGTTAATGAATCAGATAATGTCTACCTTGGCGGGTACCCAGGACCATTAAGAGAAATAGCAGGAATCTGGGTCGAGGAAATTGACGCATTAGCCCCAGAACAAAAAAACGGGGTTGAATTTGCGGATGGAAATATCTATACCTGTCAGCTGCTATGTGACATTATTCATCTAGAAGGAGCAGAGACCGTCGCTGCTTATAAAAAAGATTTTTACGGAAATACACCGGCTATTACAAAAAACACTTATGGAAAAGGGACTGTTTGGTATGTTGGTACACAAGTAGAACAGACTGGTCTTACTCATTTATTGAACCAAGTGATAGAGGGAACAGAGGCAAAGCCAATTTGTTCAAATGGAGAGGGTTTAGAAATTACGAAAAGAGATACAGACAAAGCTTCGTTTTATTTTGTCATTAACCAACAGGTAAACAAGCAGCAATTACCGGAAGAGCTGGTTGGTAAGGTTAATCTACTAACTGGAGAAGTGGTGAAGGAAGCTGTGGAATTAAAGCAATTTGATGTACTTATATTGAAATAAAAATTACGTGGAGTTTGGCTACATCGAATAAGTCGATGTAGCTTTTTTATTTGGGAGTATGGAGGAAGGCGGATGAGATTTGCTGCTAGATGAAGGGGCGGGCGAGATGATGTTGATGGATGGGATGAAAATCACAATTTGTGAGAGAGAAGGGAAAAGAGGCGTTCATGGAGAGGATGAAAGCCGAAATTTAGGAAGGAAGAGAGAAAAGAGGTGTTCATGAAGAGAGTGAAAGCCACAATCCGGGGAGGCTGAGGAAAAAATGGTGTTCATCAAGAGGATGAAAGCCATAATCCGGGGAGGCTGAGTAAAAGAGGCGTTCATCAAGGGAATGAACACCACAATCCAGGAAGACCGAGAGAAAAGAGGTGTTCATGAAGAGGATGAAAGCCACAATCCAGGGAGGCTGAGGAAAAAATGGTGTTCATGAAGAGGATGAAAACCACAATCCAGGAAGAGCGAGGGAAAAGAGGCGTTCATGGAGAGGATGAAAGCCGAAATTTAGGAAGGAAGAGAGAAAAGAGGTGTTCATGAAGAGGATGAAAGCCATAATCCGGGGAGGCTGAGGGAAAAATGGTGTTCATGAAGAGGATGAAAGCCACAATCCAGGGAGGCTGAGGAAAAAATGGCGTTCATCAAGTGGATGAAAACCACAATCCAGAAAGATCGAGGGAAAAGAGGTGTTCATGGAGAGGATGAAAGCCGAAATTTAGGAAGGAAGAGGGAAAAGAGGTGTTCATGAAGAGGATGAAAGCCGAAATTTAGGAAGGAAGAGAGAAAAGAGGTGTTCATGAAGAGGATGAAAGCCATAATCCGGGGAGCTGAGGAAAAAATGGTGTTCATGGAGAGGATGAAAACCACAATCCAGGGAGGCTGAGGGAAAAGAGGCGTTCATCAAGCAAATGAACACCAACAATCTCAGGACTAAACTAAAAAATGGTGTTCATTAAAAGAAGATTTAAAACAAAAAGAAAAGGTGCTTTTCTTCAAACACCTTTTCTTTAGACGTAAAGTTTTCTTCTATTAATTTGTACGACTTTTATCAGATCGACTACACGAGATTACTATAATACGTAATGAAATTTATATCTTGATCGTAATTTCCAAACCCTTTTCCGAATAAAGTAACGCCGCCAAGATTTTCTGCATCTTCTTTTACTGCTACTTTTAAATCCCACATTCCACTTTGTTCTTCGCGAAACTGATCAATAGTAGTATCGGATAATTTTTTGCCATCAGCATAAACCCCGTGCTTGGTGATGCGAATAGTAAGCAAGATACCGTATTGGTTGGTTTCATTTGGCCACCAATCGGGGGTAAAACGGCCTCTTGTGTCAGAGAAGTCTCCTGGACTAGTCCACGTACACAGTTCTTTACCATTTAAAGAAAATGTAATATCAGAAGGCCAGACATTATTCGAATAAGGAAATTCAGAAGAAGCTTCCAAGACAATATCAATCATCTCTAGTCTATCTTTTTCTTTCAGAATAGAAGGAATGCGATATTCAATAAATCCTTTCGTGAACCACAGGATAGCTGCCTGATTTTTTTCTGGATCCATAAAGTATTTAGGATCATCGTATTCGCCAATAGCTTTAGCGGTAGTCGCCAGGCCGCAGGTTGGGTAAACTTCAAAATTAAAATAGTGACCAACTGGAATTGCCTGTTTATAGGTTTCAAAAGCAGAGTAAATCTTTTGAGGAAATTGTATTTCGATTCGATCTACTTTTAAGATAGCAATTTTTTGCAGACCAGATTTGCCAGGGATTGTTTCGGTTTTTACTAAACCTGCATCACTCATTTTTGTAATATGTCTACTGACTATGGCACTGCTTATATTCAATTCTTTTGCGAGCTCGCCAATATTCATTTTTTTCTTGGATAATAATTTAATAATGTTTATTCGTGTAGGGCTGGATAGAACCTCGTACACAGGGATAGAATTTTCCGATATATCTAATTGCATCTTTGGTACCCCCTTTATTACTATTATATTACTACAAGAATAAGTTAATAGCAAAATCAAATATCATATATAACTAATTAGTTAATTAAAAATAATGATATTATCATAATAGTATACCGGTAAGTTATTGACAACGCTTTCTTATTGTATTATATTTTAGTCATGAGTTTATCTTTTTAACTATGTAACTAGCAATAGTAGAAAGGAGGATATCATACATAGAATTGTGAACAACTTAGTAATTTGTTATTGTTTTTCCAAAAATTAAAAATGGAGGAATCACAACATGCAAGTGAAATTATTAGTAGATAAACAAGGACCAACAATAAGTAAATATATTTATGGACAATTTGCAGAACATCTAGGACGGTGCATTTATGAAGGTGTTTGGGTTGGTACCGACTCTGATATTCCAAATGAAAATGGAATTCGTAAAGATGTTGTAAATGCATTAAAAGAGATTCAAATTCCTGTAGTTCGGTGGCCAGGTGGTTGTTTTGCTGATGAATATCATTGGAAAGACGGGATTGGACCAATAGAGAATAGAAGTACAATAGTGAATACACATTGGGGCGGAGTAACCGAAAATAATCACTTTGGTACCCATGAATTCTTTGAATTGATCCGCCAATTAGATTGTGAAGCGTATATTAATGGAAATGTAGGAAGCGGTACAGTCCAAGAAATGCAAGAATGGGTAGAATATATGACCATGAATGGCGAATCTCCAATGGCAAATCTCCGCCGGCAAAATGGCCAGGAGGAAGCATGGAAAGTAGAATTTTTTGGTGTTGGTAATGAATCTTGGGGCTGTGGCGGAAATATGCGTCCAGAATATTATGCGGACCTTTACCGGAGATATCAGACCTATGTTCGGAAATATGGAGAGCATAATATCTACAAAATTGCCTGTGGAGCAAGTGTAGATGACTATAATTGGACAGAAGTATTAATGAAAAATGCAGCAAGGTTTATGGATGGAATTAGCCTCCACCATTACTCCATTCCAACAAGAGTATGGGAGGATAAAGGCGATGCTATAAATTTCCCAGAAGAACAGTGGTATTCTGTATTAGAGCATGCTCAGTACATGGACGAATTGATTACCAAACACAGTACAATAATGGATAAATATGATCCAGAAAAACGTGTTGGTTTAATTGTAGACGAGTGGGGAGCTTGGTATAACGTAGAACCTGGAACAAATCCTGGCTTCTTATATCAGCAAAACACTATTCGTGATGCTATGCTTGCGGCAATTACATTAAATATTTTCCATAAGCATGCAGACCGAGTTCATATGGCGAATATTGCACAGATGGTGAACGTTTTGCAAGCAATGCTATTAACAGAAGGGGAGAAAATGATCAAAACCCCTACTTATCATGTTTTTGATTTGTATAAACATCATCAGGATGCAGAGTTAGTTGATTCCTATGGGGATGAAAGTAATCATGTAACATATACAGCTTCTAAAAAGGATGGAAAATTAACGGTTTCTCTATGTAACTATGATTTAACGGAAACGAGAGAAATTACCCTTTCCAGAGAAGAAGGGGAGTTTGAAATAGTGGAAGCAGAATATATTACGGCAGATGCAATGAATGCTCATAATACATTTGAAGAACCAGAGGCTGTAGCAAAAAAAGAGTTTACTAGCTATATAGTTGAGAAAGGAACATTAAAGGTTACTTTACCACCTATGAGTGTTGCAAGCATCGTAACAAAGGAAAACTGAGATGGCTTGTGTAGGCTGCGAGCTAAAGGAACAAGTTAGTCAATTAGATGTTGATGCACTTGTTCAAGAACAGCTTTCCTTCGAAGTAGATTTAGCGCGAGAGGAAATAAGAGATCTACGATTGAGCATATGTGTCCAGTGTGAGCACCTAAATCAACATACCTGTGGAAAATGCGGATGTTTTGTCCGCTTCCGTGCTAGCTTAGACAAAAAAAGCTGTCCTGATAAAAAATGGTAGGACTGACAAAAATGAAATATTAAGTGAGATAAAGGAAGGCAGCACATTGTTGCCTTCTTTCTTTATGGATAAAAGTACAAACAGATATTTTTAGAGAAAAAGGTGTAATCTTTTTAAGAGAAGGGAAAGAAAAAAGCAAAAAAATGTATGGAAAAAAATTGGCTGCAACCTTATAATAAACTTTTGAATTTAAATGGAAAAATAAAATTTTAATAAGATGACCTTATGCAAAAGAGTAATAAAAATTTTTTAGCGTTTGTCTAAAGGCGAATATTTTTTAGGATGATAAAAAATGAAGAGCCTTCTTTTTAAATGAAAATTCTAATGAAAACAGTCTGTATCAAATGTTAGTTAAATTCATTCAAAATCATTCGACAAGGAAATATAAAAATCTATCAAATTTAAGCGATAATTGTTGACAAAAAAATATAAAAGTACGTTATTGACTCTTACCTCAAAAAAGGATTATATAGTCTTAGACACAATATATTGAAACGGAATATCGACATCTATCTATATTTAGTAGACTTTGTAAGAAATGGAGCGTATTGCTTAAAATATAGCTTTTTTTCTTTTTTTTATTCAAGTCTTTGTAAGGAGGGAGAATTTGTGCTTATTGTTTATGACAGTAAGACGGGAAATGTACGAAGATTTTTTAATAAATTAGGACTTCCAGCAAATAAAGGAATCGAGATAAGCGCTGGGTTAAAAGTTCATGAACCATATATACTATTAACTTACACAACCGGGATGGGACAAGTTCCTCAAACAACTTTAGACTTCCTTAAAATAAATCATCCAAACCTTCATGCTGTAGTTGCCAGTGGAAATAAAAACTGGGGCCAGAATTTTGCTTTAAGTGCTAATAAAATATCAACCATGTACGGAGTACCAATCTTACATAAATTTGAAATGAGTGGTATGCCTGAAGATGTAGAGATAGTTAGAGAAAGGGTGCAAAGTATTAGCTATGAGACATATAGAACTAAACAACGAAGTGACACAGCTTAATGAAAAGGGGTTTTTCCGCCTCGAAAAAGATAAAGAAGCTGTTGCTGAATTTCTAGAATCTGAAATCAATCCAAAATTGATTCGTTTTGACTCTATTGAACAAAGATTTAAATATATGGTGGAAGAGGACTTCTATTATCCACAGGTTTTAGAACAATACAAGATTTCGGAAATTGAGGAAATTACAAAGCTTGTATATGCATATGAATTTAAGTTTCAATCTTATATGGCTATATCCAAATTTTATAAAGATTATGCCTTAAAAACAAATGACAAGAAGCAATACCTTGAAACGTATGAGGATCGAATTATTATTGTCGCTCTATTCTTAGGACAAGGTGATTTCGAAAAAGCAAAGAAAAATGCAATTGCGATGATTGAACAGCGTTACCAGCCTGCTACACCTACTTTCTTGAATGCAGGTAGAAGTCGCCGTGGTGAGATGGTTTCGTGCTTCTTATTAGAAATGGACGACTCTTTAAATTCGATTTTCCATAATATTAATACATCTGGACAGCTATCGAAAATAGGAGGGGGCGTAGCGCTTAACCTTTCGAAGCTTCGTGCCCGCAATGAGCAAATAAAAGGAATTGATAATGCTGCATCAGGTGTAGTGCCTGTCATGAAGCTTCTAGAAGATACTTTTTCTTATGCAAACCAATTGGGACAGAGAAAAGGCGCAGGTGCCGTCTACTTAAATATCTTCCATTGGGACATTGTGGAATACTTGGATACAAAGAAAATCAATGCGGACGAGAAGTCACGGATTCAAACACTTTCAATCGGCTTAATTGTGGAAAATAAATTTTTCCAATTAGCGAAAGAAAACAAAGACCTATACGTATTCGCACCATTCAGTGTGTACAAGGAATATGGCATTCATATGGATGACATGAGAATGGATGAAATGTATGAGGAGCTTGTTGCTAATCCGAACGTGAAAAAGCGTGTCATTATGTCTGCACGTGAAATGCTGACAAAAATTGCGCAAATCCAATTGGAGTCTGGTTATCCATATTTTATGAATAAATCAAATGCCAATAATGGACATGCTCTTAAGGATATTGGACAAATTAAAATGAGTAATTTATGTACAGAGATTTTCCAGCTTCAAGAGACATCAGAAATTACGGATTATGGACAAGAAGATATTATTCGCCGTGATATTAACTGTAACTTAGGCTCTTTAAACATCCCTAATGTGATGAAGCCAGGCGAAGTATTCAGAGATTCTGTTCATGTTGGTATTGAAGCATTAACTACTGTATCAAATATTTCAGACATTCAAAATGCTCCATCTGTCAAAAAAGCTAATGAAGAACTTCATGCAGTCGGTTTAGGGGCGATGAATCTTCATGGCTATTTAGCAAAAAACAAGATTAGCTATGAATCAGAAGAAGCAAAAGACTTTACGGCGACTTTCTTTATGATGATGAACTTCTATTCAATTGAGAAGAGCATGCTAATTGCTAAAGAAAGAGAAGAAACATTTAAAGAGTTCGAAAAATCGGAGTATGCTAAAGGAACTTATTTTGAAAAATATAAACAAGTAAGCTTTGCTCCGAAAACAGACAAAGTAAAAGAACTATTTGCAGGCATCTATATTCCTACTTGTGAAGATTGGGCAGAATTAGCTGCACAAGTGCAAAAACATGGGATGTATAATGCGTATCGCTTGGCTGTTGCACCAACCCAATCAATAGGGTATATCCAAAATGCGACAGCATCGGTAATGCCGGTTGTTAACCAAATTGAGTCTCGCACTTATGCTAACTCTACGACTTATTATCCGATGCCATATATGGATGAAACAAACTTCTGGTATTATAAATCAGCGTTTGATATGAACCAATTCAAGGTAATGGACTTAATCGCTGCAGCTCAAGAACATGTCGACCAAGGGATATCAACGATTCTTTACGTAAACTCAGATGTTTCTACGAAAGAATTAGCTCGTTATTATATTTATGCAAATGAAATTGGATTAAAATCACTTTACTATACAAGAACTCGCAATCTAGCTATTGATGAGTGCATTGCATGTGCCGTTTAAGAGAAGAATGAAGAAGTAGGAGGAGGGAAACTCCTCCTGTTTTCTGGAATTACTGGGGGTAATAAAATGACAAAGTATGCTGTTAACTGGAATCAGCATGAAGATGATTTCACACAAATGTTCTATACACAGAATACTAGACAGTTTTGGCTGCCAGAAGAAATCAGCCTTTCTTCTGATAAAAATACTTGGGTGGAATTGTCGAAAGAGGAGCAAGATACTTACAAAAAAGTACTTGGTGGTCTTACGCTGCTGGATACAGAGCAAGGTGGCGAGGGAATGCCGCTAATTGGCATGCACATTGAAGGATTGCAGCGTAAGGGCGTTCTTTCGTTTATGGGTATGATGGAGCAAATCCATGCTAAATCGTATTCCACTATTTTTACTACATTAGCATCTGAAGAAGAGATTGACGAAGTATTTAATTGGGTGCATAATCACCCGCAGCTACAAGCAAAAGGGAAACGCATCTCTGAATATTATCAGAAGCTGTTTAGCCCGAAAATAAACAAATATGATCTCTATATGGCAATGGTTGCTTCCGTTTATTTGGAATCATTCCTTTTCTATTCCGGCTTCTTTTATCCACTATTTTTAGCTGGACAAGGAAAGTTAACTGCTTCAGGTGAGATCATTAACTTAATCATTCGGGATGAGAGCATTCATGGGGTCTATGTTGGGCTTCTCGCTCAAGAATTATATGCACAATTGACACCAGAGGAACAAGAACAAGCTACTCGCGAAAGATTAGAATTATTAGAATCTCTATATGAGAATGAATTGGAATATACACAGGATTTATATCAGCAAATCGGATTAGTCGAGGAAGTAAATAAATTTATCCGCTACAATGCTAATAAAGCTTGTATGAATCTTGGTTATGAACCTGTCTATCCTTCAGAACCAATCAACCCGATTGTTGAAAATGGCATGAAGACAGATACAAAGAACCATGACTTCTTCTCTGTAAAAGGAAATGGCTATGTTAAAGCGACAAAAGTAGAACCTATATCAGATGATGATTTTGTTTTTGAGTGGAAGTAAGGCAAGCTATTAGAAAGAATAATTAGGTGAGTGCTAGTGCTCGATATCTAGCCTGCCTCGGAATCCCCTCCGGTTGCGGAGGGGATTTTTTTGCCTTCTTTTCACAAGGTTGTGTCTATATTTTACGGTTCGATACACTGGGATAAACGGAACATGAATTTTTTTACAAAAAGTGCAACTTTATGTATGGGTGAAACGTGGTCTAGGTGAAAGGGGGAAAAAGTTTGGAGCTAGATGATGCATATCGCATGTATGTAAATGAATTATATCGTTATCTATATTCCCTTTCAAAGGACCATCATACTGCAGAGGACTTGGTACAAGATGCCTTCTACCGAGCATATAAACAATTAGATACTTATGACATTCTGGAAATCAAGCCATGGTTATTCAAAGTAGCTTATCATGCATTTATCGATTACACCCGAAAAAGAAAACGAATTGTTCTAAAGGAATCCTTTCAGGAGGAAATAAACAATTCCACACCAGAAAGTAAAATCGTGCATAAAGAAAGCTTTAAGCAGCTCTTATACTATATATCCCAGCTTTCAGAGAAAGAAGCAAATGCGATTATTTTGTGTGATTTCCATCAGTTTCCTTATAAAGAAGCAGCTGCAGTGCTAAATCTAAAAGAAAATACGGTGAAGAGTCATGTCTTCCGCGGAAGAAAAAAATTGAACAGGATGGTTCAAAAGGCAGAGGAAAATAGCATGGGGAAGAAAGGCAGGTAACTTATGAAAAAAGATGGATTTAAAGAAAAAGAAGAGAAAGATTATTTAAATAAAATCCAAGAAGCAATAGATGAATTTGAAGCAGAGACTCCATTTACGGATAAGGATCAGCAATTGATTGTAAGAAGAGGGAAAGTGGAGGCGAGACTTACCAACATTTTATATAGTCTTACTATTCTCCTCCTTATCATCCCGGTTGCAACGCTAGGGAGCTATCTGTACTACGGAATAGGAAATAAGGCGAATGATTTTATTGATATCATGGAGAAAACGATTTATATTACCAAACCGAATGTAAGCTTAGAAGAAATGGAGATTGACAGCAAGATAGGCTTCTTCAATATGGATTTATCCTATGATCTATATAAAAGGGTAGGAAAAAAGGATGTTCGAATTGGAGATTCAAAGGCTCACTTCACCTTCAGTACGCCTTCTTTTCCAGATACAAGTTTTATTACAGAAAAACCATTTACTGAATACCGTGATGAGGATAAGGAAGTATTATTTCACCCCCATAGAGCCATTCCTTATATGGTTAAACAAGACGAAACGGTATTAAAAGGATTGCCGGATGGAACTGTTGCAGAGGCTTTTGTTTCATTTGACCAATTATATACAGAAAAAGAGCTATTTAGTGAATTTCCAAAGGATCTAGATTTAGTATGGTTTGCAGTTGATACAGGTTTAGAAGAGAAAAATTTAAGTGCAGATGGTGATTATATTTCCCCTATTGGATATCCGGCACAAGAAGATCCAGATAATTGGTCTCCTTTTAATAGCGATGAAATTAACAGCAAGCAATTTATGGAGATACTAACGTATCTAAGCAAAAATCAAGAAACGGCAGAAACGATTGCGGAAAGACCATTGGCACTCCCTGAAAGAATTGAATATCTACAAAAAAACGGGATTCACATCTATGGTGCTGTTGTAACAGGGCCAAAAGAATCACTTGTTAAGCTGCAGGACAACGATATGGTTAAAGGAATGAAGCTAGGGGAAGTGAGGTTATGGAATTGGTATTGAAAAAACAAAGAATAAGATCAACAAAAAATACATGGACTGGACTTGTTTCCTTTTTATTAAGCTTAGTTGCATTAACAGGAATAAACTTAGGGCTTATTTTTGAGGTGGATATTCTTCCTGAATTAGTCTTTACAAAAATCCCATTCATTAGTTTGCTTTTAGGGATAATTGGTTTATTCACAAAACGTAGGTCAAGAGCCTTTGCGATTATGGGAATTTCTCTTAGTGTTTTTATTTTCGTTTTCTTCATGATGATGTTTGGCTTAGCCTGGACAATCAATCCAAAACCATAAGGTGAAAAAAGCTATCTATCAAGGTAGCTTTTTTGTTTTAAAAGGAAAGAATTTTCATCATCCGAAAAACTTTTAGAAATTATAGTGAATATTTTCATTATTTGTAATACAATAACTCTTTGTGGGGAGGAGAAAGAATGAACTTATTAAGAACTACTTTACAGCATTTTAAACCATATTGGCGCAAGTTACTGATTGCCTTATTTTTCTCATTAGTTGGCGGTGCGTTTACGATTTTACCTCCAATCCTAGTCGGGAAATTGGTAGACGAAGTAATCGGTGATAAAGCGATAGCCTTTATATTATGGATTGTTTTCGGAATATTAGCAGCATTTCTAGGAAAAGCGCTATTTGAATCCTTACAAGAATTTATACAGGTGAAGATTGGCTTTGATGTTATTACAGATATGCAGATTCGTGCCTTTAAAAGGCTTCATCGAACACCAATGTCCTTTTTCTCGAATACACCTCGTGGAGACATGTTATATCGCCTGACCCATGATGTAGAATCCATCCAGAATTTGAACAATACCGTTGTACCTCGGATTCTTCAGCAAGTGATTAGTGCAGTAGCAGCTTTTATCACCGTGTTTGCAATATATTGGCCAGCAGCTATTGTGATGTTCGCAGTATTTGCTATTTATATTTTTCCATCCTTTAAATTAGGGAAGACCATGCGGAAGATGAGTGCTGTACAAAGAGATATGAGTGCAGATATGTATCAGCATCTCCAGGAAAGCATTGAGAGTGTTCGACTAGTAAGAACCTATCAAACACAAAAAGACGAAATGGCAACCCAAGAGCAGAAATTAACAAATTGGAAAAATTATTCTATCCGGGCAGCTTTAATCGGAAAAGTCAATTGGCGTCTCGGAAATTTATTTAATATTGCTACACCTGGTGTGGTGATGCTTATTGGTGGATTGGCAATTTGGCAAGGGAATATTACGGTTGGAACACTTATTTCTTGCTTGAATTTTATTCCGATTATGTTTCAGCCAGTTCGTTCCTTAGCGGAAAATGCTTTAACGATTCAGCAGGCGATTCCTGCTTTACAACGAATCTACGAATATTTTGATCTGCCAGAGGAGCATGAACAAAATCTTCCGAATTTTGGTTCAGTTCAAGGTGAAATTGATTTACATAATATTTGGTTCTCCTATCCAGGAAGTGATAAGCAAGTATTAAAAGGTGTGTCGGTATCGGTAGAGAAAGGAAAGCATATCGGTATTGTTGGAACGAGTGGGGGCGGAAAGAGTACACTTATTCAAATACTGCTGGGATTATATGAACCGGAGAAAGGTTCTGTCACCATTGATGGAAAAGATCTCTTTGCTTATAATCGCAATAGTTTTCGCAGGCAGGTAGGTGTGGTCTCACAAGAAACCTTCCTATTAAATAGTACGCTTCGCAACAATCTTTTATATGGCAAACCAGATGCAACGATGGAAGAGCTGGAACAGGCTGTAGAAGCGGCAGGGTTAAAAGAGCTGATTGATTCTTTAGAGGATAAATATGAAACGATTGTCGGAGAACGTGGTTTAAAACTATCTGGAGGTCAAAGGCAGAGGGTTGCCCTTGCACGAGCGATATTGCGCCAGCCGCCAGTATTGATTTTTGACGAAGCGACGTCGTCCTTAGATGGGGAAACCGAAGAGAAGGTTCAAGAATCGCTGGAACAGTTAATTCCAGGGAGAACAACCATTACGATTGCCCATCGCTTGATAACCGTTAGAAAGGCAGATACTATCCTTTTGCTTGATCAAGGAATGGTTGCCGAACAAGGAACTCATGAAGAGCTGCTAGCGTTAAAAGGGCAGTATTACCAATTATACCGAGCACAATATAGCGAGCTAGAAAAGGAGATGATTGGATGAGTAAGCAGAAAATCTCCAACCAAAAGCAAATGGGCGACGGCAAACGTGTTATTCGATTTTTAATGCCTTATAAGAAATGGGTAATTGGCGATTCTATCGTTATTGCAATTAGCCAAGTTTTTTCCGCGTTAATACCAACTTTAGCATTGAGCTGGCTCATTGATACCATCCTGCCAAGTGAGAATCATACATGGCTATGGGGATTAATGTGGTTATTGGTATTATCTGCTGTATTAGATTTAGGAATGATGATAATTGATGAGTATTTTTGCCATATTACAGCAAAGTCTGTTACAAATAGGCAAAAGCTACGATTATTTGGACATCTGCAAGTACTGCCTTTTTCATTTTATCAAAACAATTCATCTGGAGAATTGCTAGCACGAACTTCGGATGATCCAGATACCCTTCATAATTTTTTAGCATGGGAAGGGTCAACTTTTATGGCGAGTGCACAAGGGGTAGTGATTTATAGTATCGTTCTACTTTTCATTCACCCGTATTTAATGATTACAAGTGTTGTGCTTGGAATCCTTTTTTACTGGGCATCGAACTATGTTGGCGCAAGAACGAGAGCAGCATCAGCAGACGCTCGGGCAGAAGCCTCTAGATATTTAGAGAGATTAAGAGAATCTGTAACAGGTATTCATCTTTCTCGAGTAATGGGTGTTTCCGATAGTGAAGTGGAAAGTGTTATTTCCATTAGGGATTCTTTTGTGAAACATTCTCTAAAAGAATTAAAAGCAAGAATGCAGTCGGTTGTAGTGATTGCCAGTTATAATGGTTTTGCATTAGGTCTAGTATATTTTATTAGTACATTACTTATTTGGAATAACGATTTAACAAGTGGTCAAATGCTAACGGCAGGTGGTTTAGTAACGATTGCAGCAAATGAAATGCAGCGTCTTCTTCGGAATTGGCTTTCGGTCAGAAGAACAGGACCAGCATTGGATCGTTCGGATATTTTGCTTTCACAACCGGTATCGGAAGCAGAAACGAAGCAAGGGTTGAAGGGAACAAGAGCAAAGGGTGACGTTCGTTTGAAAGATGTTTCCTTTGTTTACCCTGATAAAGAGGAAAATGTCTTAAAGGGTGTTTCATTTACCATTAAGGCAGGGGAAAAGATAGCGTTAGTTGGACCAAGTGGTTCAGGGAAATCAACGGTTATTGACTTGCTGTTTCGATTATATGATACGACAGAAGGGTCGATTGAAGTAGATGGTCGAGAAATCAAAGAATGGGATACAGATTGGCTTCGCTCCCAAATGGCCATTGTCACACAAGATGTATTAATGCGAAGTGGGACATTAGCAGATAATTTACGAATTGGAAAAAAAGAGGCGACAGAGGAAGAATTGTATGAGGTTCTCCGTGCGAGTGGTTTAGGTGAATTAGTAGACTCCCTTCCAGATGGACTAAATACAAAAGTTGGCGAAAGAGGAAGCCTTCTCTCTGGTGGTCAAAAACAGCGTCTATCCTTAGCGAGGGCCATTCTAAAAGATGCGCCAATCCTTGTTTTAGATGAAGCAAGTTCGGCACTAGATCCAATAACAGAGGCGAAAATTAATGAAGCAGTTTTAAAAACAACGAAGAAACAAACAATATTCATTATTTCTCACCGGTTATCAACCGTATTAGCAGCAGATCGTATTATCGTATTAGATAATGGAGTCATTGTCGAAGAAGGCACCCATACAGAACTGTTGCAGAATAACAATGGAGTATATACGCGCTTATTCAAGCGGGAAACAGATATAGGAGAAGCAACCGTCAATCATACAAATGCACAGTTGCTATAATTAACGGCAAAGAACAGTAATTTCTTATGAGAGAGATTACTGTTCTTTTTGTAGATGGAAGAGGAGAAAAGGGAAGAGAAGAACCGCGTCAGTTACTGTTTGGTACTTGATGGAGGGAAAAGAAAACATTTATGAAATAAAAGCGCGTTCGTCCACTTTTATAGGAAACAAAAGAATAAACAGATAAAAAATACATCACAGAATATAAAAGTGCTATAGTTATTTTGTAGTCGAAATATTCTGAGAGAGAGTAGGGGAAAGAATGACCAATATATTAAGAGAATCCTATAGCAAAACAACATATAAATTAGGCAATCATGGCAAAAGAAATGTCCAAGTATTAAAAGAAGCGTTACAAGAAATAGATGAAAATGCAGAAAGTGATATTTACGGACAAGGAAAAATAATAGAGGACTTTCAGCAAAAAATGGCTGATCTATTAGGAAAAGAAACGGCTGTATTTTTTCCCAGTGGAACAATGGCACAGCAAATTG
Organism: Niallia sp. M35; assembly: GCF_050971705.1. NCBI lineage: Bacteria > Bacillati > Bacillota > Bacilli > Caryophanales > Bacillaceae > Niallia > Niallia sp. M35. The sequence continues at coordinate 50,383 of NZ_JBPCEP010000018.1, read as the reverse complement.
CTCTTCGTATATGGTGTGATAAAAAAGATTTAGGAAAAGTCGCTTATCATCCCTTGAGTCATTTAGAAATCCATGAACAAGATGGTTTAAAGAAGCTTCATAAAATAGAAACGATTCTTTTAGCCGATGAGACTAGAGTAATAGAGTTAGATGATATTAAAGAGATGGAGCGTGGAGTTGCCTGTGTGCTGTTAGAATTGCCGCAGCGAGAAATTGGCGGACAACTACCAAGCTTTGAGACATTAGAACAAATTTCATCCTATTGTAAAGAACAAGGCATTAAACTCCATCTTGATGGTGCAAGATTATTAGAGGTGCTCCCTTACTATCAAAAAACTGCTGCAGAAGTATGTGCATTGTTTGATAGTGTCTATCTGTCTTTTTATAAAGGAATTGGGGGAATTGCTGGAGCTATACTAGCGGGAAGCGCTGATTTTACTAGTCAATCCAAGGTTTGGAAAAGAAGATATGGCGGTGATTTAATCAGTTTGTATCCGTATATTTTGTCAGCTGACTATTATTATGAGAAGAGAGCTTCGAAAATGGCTGAATACTATGAATCTGCTAAAGAGCTGGCCGCACTATTTAATGGGTGCGAAGGAGTTCGCACTCTTCCGATTGTACCGGTGTCTAATATGTTCCACGTTCATTTTGAGTTGGGAAAAGAAGAAGTAGAACAAATTTTAACTGCTGTTCAAGAAAAAGCAGGAATTGGAATAAGCGGCTATGTGAAGGAGATTGACGAGAAAAACTCCTCCTTTGAAATTAGCTTAGGGGATGCTTATCAAGAAGCTCCGAAAGAGGCTGTCAGGGAAATGTTTAGTTTATTTGCTGAAAAAATCAAGAAGAGAAGAGGATGACATAATGGAAATTATCCAGCAATGGGTTCAAGAAGATAGTGATTATATTCGAAGAAAATTGGTTGCCTATAATATGGAGCAACTACCAGAAAAATTAAAAAGCGCCTATGAAAATATTAGTTTTGTTGTAAAAGATGAGGAGGGCATAATCAAGGCAGGCATTACTGGTCATATGTTTTGGCACCATATGCATATCGATTTCTTATGGGTAGACACGAGTGTTAGAAAAAAAGGATATGGAAGCGAACTGCTGGCAAAAATGGAACAAGCTGCAATAGAAAAAGCATGTACATTTATTTACCTTGATACGTTCAGCTTTCAAGCTCCAGCCTTTTATGAGAAGCATGGCTATGAAGTATTTGGGACATTAGATAACTTTTCGGAAGGTATTAAACAATATTTCTTGCAGAAAAGGCTAGTTGATGAGAAAAAATAGAGGATTTGTTTGGCTGAAACCCCTAGGTTAGCCAAATAAATCCTAAATCTCACTGCTATTAATTAAATTAGAAAACTCTCTGTTTGGAAAAAATAGGTTGCTAATTGATTGATATATTCGTATAATTTGAATAATATAAATATTTAGATAGAGGTAAAGAGATCGATGAGAAAATTCGCGAAAATTATTATCTATTATTTACTTGGCACTATTACGATACTAGCATTAAGTGTTTTTCCAAAATACTTTCAAATGAGAGATTTTCCTGAGGGAGAGGGATATTTCTTCACTCTATTCTCCTTTTTGTCGAAGGAATTTTTTCAGAAAGAAGGCTGGGTATACACATTAAATGGTGTAGATCAAGAACCGATTCTAGATGTACTCTGGCCTGCTTTTATTTATTCGATAGAAATTCTGCTTTGCGCTATTCTCCTCGGATGCTTTGTTGCTTTTATTTTATCCTTATCATCTTTTTTTCTGCCGCAGTTTCTGTTACAGCCATTAAAAAGATTCCTGGATTTAATAGAATCAATTCCAGATATTATTATTGCTACACTTTTGCAAGCTTTAGTAGTTGTTATCTATAAGAAAACGGGTGTTGAGATTTTTACAGTGGCCAGCTATTCGGAAAATGCTTATTTAGGTCCGATTATTACACTTTCCATACTTCCTGCTATTTCGTTATTCAAAATTCTTATTCTTATGATGGAAGAGGAGTATTTGAAGGATTATGTAACATTTGCAAGAAGTAAAGGAATTCGCAATTTTCCAATCCTATGGAAACATATTATCCGCAATATTATTCCTGTGACCTTTCAGCATATGAAAATTATTATTTGGGGATTATTATCCAGCCAATTTATAATCGAAAGGCTGTTTAATGTCCATGGCTTTACCTATTTTCTGCTAGAAAATTTTACGCCGATAACAATTGCTGTATCTTTGCTGTTTATATTTACACCATTCTTTATCCTTTTTCAACTAGTCGATATATTGATTCATGAAGAGCAAGAGAAGGCTCGCGATGTGAAAAAAGGATTGTGGAGACAAAGAATGAGTTTTTCATATCTTTTGTTATCTTTAAAGGTGTTTGGTAGCAATCTAAGGGATGGTGGGCGAAGGTTTAGTTGGAAAAACTTTTCTATGATTCGTCCACTGTCCTGGTTAGGGAAAATAGTTGCCTTACATATGAAAAATTGGAAGGTTGCGGTGGGAAGCTTGTTCTTTATTGTGGTTATTGGATATAGCATTATTTATTCTGTAACGACCAATAATCATATCGATCAAATGCGATTGTTTTACGCAGAAGATGGAGTAACACTAATTTCTGCCATGCCATTTGCCCCTACGGAACCTTTTTTCTTTGGATCCGATAGACTAGGCTACAGCCTCTTTGATCAAATTGTGATTGGCGCTAAGTATACCCTGATTTTTGCCCTGCTTATCGCATTTTTACGGGTAGTAGGTGGGTTATTACTTGCAGTGATTTATTCTTTTTATTTGAAACATCCAGCACAGCAATGGATTGCAAAGATGGTAGATTCCATACATTTTATGCCGCTAAGTTTGATTGCCTATATCTTATTAACACCGATTCTTTTACCAGGTCTTGAAGGATTCAGCTATTCCTTTTGGGAAAGGGTATTTTTGGAAACAATGATTCTGACTTTGCTGGTGGTTCCATTAACTACCATATTATTAGGCAAAGAAATCAATCGTGTGTCTGATTATGAGTTTATTGCGAGTGCAAAGGTAATCGGTGGAGGGAAATTTCAAATTTTAATCCGTCATATACTCCCTCATTTAGGTCCAAGACTTACCATTTTATTTGGGCAGCAATTTATTCAAGTATTATTAATTTTCATGCACTTAGGCATTTTTGATTATTTTTTGGGAGGAACAAAATTATCGATGGACCAAATGTTTCCTGATCCTCCGCAATCTACGACCTATGAATGGTCTGGATTAATCGGACAGGTAGGCAGAGGAGCAATAGGCTCTGGACAGTTCTGGTACTTATATATTCTTGTGCCCTTTGTGATTGCAATATTTGCCATGCAGCTAATTGTTCAGGGGGTGAAAGAAGTCCAGCAAGTAAAAGTGGGCGTGGTGTTTAAGCAACCAGGCTTGCGTAAAAATAAGGAGATTAAGCAATCAAAAGAAGCAGCACCAACTATTACAAAAGAGAGCTTTACACAGATAGGGAGAGATCCAAATGGAAATCAGGCAATTAGGCCCCGATGATGCAGAAGCATATTTCGCTCTCAGACTAGAAGCATTGCAAACAAATACAGAAGCATTTGGCTCTAGCTATGAGGAAGAAAAGGATTATCCATTAAGTCGAACACAAAGCAGGCTTAGTGATCCAGCGTCTTATGTATGTGGGGCATTTGTGGAAAAGGATTTAGTAGGCGTTGTTACGATAATGAGAGAAACCAAGAAAAAGTTGAGCCATCGTGCGAATATTTACGCTGTCTATGTGACCCCTAAATGTAGAGGGAAAGGTGTGGCAAAGCATTTGCTCAAAGCCACAATAGAAAAATCACGTGATTTACAAGGAATAGAACAAGTATACTTAGCTGTTGTTGCTGAAAATGCAGCTGCCAAAAAAGTATATCAAGCATTTGGGTTTGAAACGTATGGAATCGATCGAAAGGCTATAAAAATAAACGGAAAATACTATGATGAAGAGTTAATGGTTCTCTTTTTATAAAAAAATAAAACAGTGATAACTTTATGAGATAAAGCCATCACTGTTTTTATTATGGAAAGAAATATAAAATGGAAAGATTGAAAATAAAGAGAAATAATATAATAAAAAATTATTTAAATATAAACAAAAGGGTAAAAAGTCCGATAAATTATTTGTGAATAAAATTGAATTATTCTGTAAATTACATTAGTATTATACATACAAAGTAATAAAGTACCTTGCTTTATAAAGAATCTGATTCTATTTTACTAATTGCAATCATACATAACCACAATAAAAATAGAGGCAGATAAGTAGAAAGAGCGATATTTAATGAGAAGGAGGAATAAACAAAAAGCAAAAATTACTATTTTGGAATAGAAGAGAAAAATCTCTTTAGTAGTGGAGGTTTGAAATCATCAAAGGGGAGAACTTGTGGTGGCGAAAATGAAATTTAAAAAAATAAAAATAACCAGTTTAAAAAAAGAAAAAAAATCGCAGAAATCTATTTTTAGCAAACTCAATATTAGAAAGATATCAAGAAATGGAAATTTAAAAAGAGTTAATGGCAGGTTCACTAAATTAAATAATATTACAATTGGCTGGAAATATGGAATAACTTTATTATTTGTTTTTGCCCTTTTAACAATTACTACTGTATTAGTAACGACACGTTTAATCCATATTAATAATAGTATTGAGCAATTAAATAAAACAGATGAAAAAGCACTTATTATTACGGAAATGGGATCACTTACCAGAGAGAAAAGTCTTAGTATTTTAAATTATCTGGACTATCAAAATCCTACATATGTGGATGAATTTCAAGATATTAGTACTAAGTTTAATGAATATGAAGAACAAATAAAAAAAGATCTTCGAAATAAGGATGAAAAAGCATTATTCGATGAGATTATAAATCGCAATAAACAAATGAATGATTTATTCTTAGAACAAATTATCCCAGCGATTGAAGCAAACGATCGATCGGCCGTTAATTCCTTAAGTTTAACCAATACAACTATTCGCAAGAGAACGATTACGGCTTTAAATAAAATGCAAGAACAGGTCCAAGATAGTCGGACAGAGGCAGCGGAAGACGCAATCGCTAGTGGAAGTGTGGCTACAAAGACGTTAATTATTTCAATGATTATAGCACTTCTAATCGGTACTGCATTAATTATTATCATCAGCAGCAGAATTACACGTAACTTAAAGAAAGTAGTAGAGGTTAGTGATACGATTGCGCAAGGAGATTTAACGGTAGAAGAGGTTTACTACAAAGGTAAAGATGAGATTGGCCAATTAGCTCAGTCTATGAATAAAATGAGCAATAATCTACGAATGGTTATTCAAAAGATATCAGAAGTATCGATTACGGTAAACAAGCAGAGTGAGAACTTATCCCAATCTACTAATGAAGTAACTGCAGGAAGTCAGCAAGTTGCAACGACTATGCAAGAGCTATCGTCAGGAGCAGAAAGCCAAGCAAATACGGCTACTGATTTAGCCTCATCAATGGAATCCTTCTCTGGCACGATTGGTGATGCTTATAACCAAGGGGAGTTAATTTATCAATCATCAAACAAGGTATTAGGCATGACGAATGATGGCAGTCGCTTAATGGGAAATTCAATTGAACAAATGAATGTAATTAATCAAATTATGAAAGAAGCTGTGGAGAAAGTACGTGGCCTTGATACTCAATCGCACGAAATATCTAAGTTAGTTTCTGTCATCAAGGGGATTGCTGATCAAACAAACTTGCTTGCATTAAATGCTGCTATTGAAGCAGCACGTGCTGGAGAGCATGGAAAAGGATTTGCGGTAGTTGCAGATGAAGTAAGGAAGCTGGCTGAACAAGTTGCATTCTCCGTCACAGATATTACCGATATTGTCGGAAGCATTCAAAAAGAATCAAGCGTGGTAACAGAATCCTTGCAAGGCGGTTATGAAGAAGTAATGAAAGGAGCGGAACAGATTAAAATGACTGGGGAAACATTCGAAGGCATTAAAGCTGCTGTTAATGATATGGTAAATAGCATTGAAGTTGTTTCCGAAAATCTAGCATCTATCTTAGAAACAAGTAAAGAGATGAATCGTTCGATTGAAGATATTGCTGCAATTTCCGAAGAAGCAGCTGCAGGGATTGAACAAACATCCGCTTCCGTTCAACAAACAAGCAGTTCTATGCAAGAGCTCTCAGATAGCTCACATGAATTATCTAACTTAGCAGTAGATTTAAATGGATTAGTAAAAGAATTTAAAATCAATTGAGTATTAAAAAAGGAGAAACGTTAGATTGTTTCTCCTTTCAGACTGTCGACAAACTCCTAATTCAGTAATTAGGAGTTTGTCTTAGTTTATACATATACATTCTTTTAAATAAGAGTTGATTTCCGTTGCAGGGGTTCGCTTTCCGTGGGGCTCGCGCTGAGCCGCTTCGCCCTAAAGGCCTGCAGGGTCTCAGACTGTCTCGCAGATCCCACAGGAGTCTCACCCCTTCCACTCCAATCAATGCATAATAATTCCATTTGCATTTCCTAAATTCCTTTTGTCAACAAGCTGAAAGGAGAAACGTTAGATTGTTTCTCTTTTTTTTCGCAGCCTAAATTATTCGGAAAATGGAAATTTCGGGTATAAAAATAAATGGTTGTATGCTATGATGGAGGAAATAAAATCTCATTGGCTTAGTTGTTGATTGCTGATGTTTTAGGAGAGCGATACTAAATGGAAATTTGGAAGCGGAATTTGCTTGTTTTATGGATAGGGGTTTTCTTTACCTCTGCATCCTTTAACATGGTAATTCCCTTTTTACCAATTTTTCTTATTGAATTAAATGTTCATGAAAACACAGAGATTTGGGCTGGAGTACTATTTAGTGCAGCTTTTTTTGCCGGGGCGTTTGCTTCTCCGTTTTGGGGAAGACTTGCCGATAAATATGGCAGAAAACCGATGATTATTCGCGCGGGATTTGTGCTATTTGTCGTTTATACATTAGCTGCATTTGTTACCAATCCCTATCAACTATTAGTGCTTCGTATTCTGCAAGGACTATTGTCTGGATTTATTCCTGGGGCGATAGCTTTAATTGGGACGAATACTCCTTCAGATAAAACTGGTTATGCCTTATCAATGATTTCAACGGCATCTGCATCGGGTGGGATTATGGGTCCGCTGATTGGAGGCGTGATTTCCCAATTAGTCGGAAACCGGCTTTCCTTTGCAAGTGCTGGTCTCCTTGTTTTTATTGCAACGCTTCTGATTATTTTCTGGGTAAAAGAGGATAATTTCTCTCCAAGTAAAGAAAAAGGATCTGTCAGAAACGATTTGCGGATTGCTTTTGCCAATAAACCATTAATGCTTGTGCTCTTGTTAACAATTGTTACCTCATGCTCGATTATGACGATTGAGCCAATACTTCCTCTCTATATATTAGAGGTTGGAGGTTCCATGGATAAAGCCTCCTTATTAGCAGGTATAATCTTTTCACTCCCTGGTATTGCTAGTGTCATTATGGCACCATATTGGGGTAAGTGGGCGGATAAGGTTGGATTTAACCGCGTCTTATTTATCGGATTACTTGGTGGCGGTCTTGGTACTTTTTCTCAAATTATTTTCAGTAATATTTGGGGCTTCTCGATTACTCGTTTTATTTTTGGGCTCTTTTTCTGTGCGGTATTCCCAGCATTGAACGGGTTAGTTGTAAAATCAACTGCAGAGGATTTCCGTGGGAGAGCCTTTAGTTTAAATCAAACAGCCAATCAACTAGGAGGAATGTTTGGACCGATGATTGGTGGTTTTCTTGGAGGAGTTCTCCCTGCTCAGTCTGTGTTTATAGTAACAGGTATCCTGCTAATCGTAGCGACAGGGATTGCTTATAAAAAAGGAAATATATTTAGCCCAACCATGAAACAAAAAGTTAAAATAGTTACACATGGAAAATAACCTTATGAGACTTCTAATGCCTATGGCGGGCATAAAAGAGGTCTCTATTTTATTGCAAAAATTCATCTTGCCGCTTACATATTTCAAAAAGGAGCAAGAGAGAATAATGGGTGGAGGTGATAATCATGACAAAAAATAAAAATAAAAATGCGAAGCAAGCAGTGCAAAATGATACAGCTCGTCAATATGATCATGAATTTGCCAATGAACCATTAACAGCAGCGGAGAAATTAAATAATAAAAAGACGAAAAAAAGACAATAAAGTGTTCCGAAAAGTATCCTTCAAATGAGGATGCTTTTTTATGTATGCAGGAAAAAATCAAAAAAATAGAAGGAGTAAGTAAACAAAAATTACAAGCTGTTGATATCTAAGAAAATAATTTGTGTGAAGAGAAGTGGAATATTTACTGAATAGCGAAGAAATGAAAAGATGGGATTTAGCGAATATAGGATGCCCAAGGGTTAAAGGAAGAAGAAGATATCTATATTCATGGATTGGCAGGTAATTCTGCAATAGCTAAAAAGGACGGATGGATATTGCTGGAAGATGGTATATGGGATGTGATAGATTATAAAGTGAAATAAAGGAGGAGAAAAGAATGGATGCAAGAATCGAAAAATTAATTAATTTTACAAGGAGACAATGGGGGTTAGAAGATTATTATTTAGGTAGACACCATCTATTTAGACAGCTTACATTGGATGGCGAGACAGTGTATTTCTTAAATATGGAATGGTTTCCGAATAAATATGCCGATTGGACAGATGAAGAGGAGAATCCGGAAGGGACTGCTTCGATTGATATAAATATACATACGGAGGAATTCGAAACTGTTATTTTTGTCCAAGGAGTAACCTATGCGAAAAATGGGGTAGTATTTCCACATAAAGACGTAAAAGAGGTAAAAAAATGGCTTGCCGAATTCGCAGGTATAAATATAGAGAAGGACTTTATTTGCAAGCGAAGAGATGAAAGAGAGTATTACTTTGAGGAACAGTGGAATGATATTCCATTATCTCCATCCTCTTCAATAACTGTAGAGTTTAATGAAGACGGAGAGCTAACATTTTATTCGAAAGATATCATGGTGTTAACGAATAAGAATGAGTTAGAAGAGGAATATACTTTATCGCTGGCGGATATCGAGGATATAGCGAGTGATCAAGTAGTTTTAGCTAAATTTCCTGAAGAGGATGGCATGTTAATCGTATATGGAGTGGAAGAAACTTATATTAGAAATGATCGGAAAGGAAGCCTTCCATTTATGGAGGAGAAGTTTGGGCTTCGAAAAAACATCAACAAAGAGATAATATGGCAGGAAGGAAAAGAGGATGATTTTGAAAGGAAGTTCTTAGATTGGGACGATGAAGTAAGTGTGGAAGATGCATATTTAAAAGTGACACATCCAGATTCGTTGCCAATAACGGACGAAGACACAGAAAAATGTATCCAAGAAGTAACCGATTTTTTGCGCATGAAGTATCCGAATGATTCAGGTAAATGGATGCTTAAATATTTATATAGAGAAAATTTTAATTTGCTTGCACGGATTGAGAAAAGTGCGCCTAAAAGTATATTTGCAGGAAAAATCCTTACTTTTCATGATCAAGAAGGCAAAATAGTGAATTTTATGGATAAAAAGGAATTTTGGGATGAAATTCTCGATAAAAAGGAAAAGGAACTAATTAAGAAAGAGAAGGAGATAAAAATTACTAAGGACGAAGCTTACAAAAAGCTGAAGCCGTATTTCACCTTAACCCCTTACTATGTGTTTGATCCAGCTGATAGGAAATGGGTGCTGTGCGGGAAGTTGGACTGTAACTACTGCGTCGATGTAGAAAGTGGAGAAATCAGTAATCTAGAGGATTCTTTTTCTTAAATTAATGATACATTACTAGTATTAAAATACACCAAAGACTGCTGAACACAAGGAGGAAGAAAAATGAACTCTTCCCTAGAATTGCAAATGCTCATTCAATTATTTGAACGAGCTGCCCTTTTACTCATTACTTTATTTTTTATGACAAGAGTCCCGAAGTTTAAAGAGACCTTGCAAAAGGATCATCACTCGCCAACAGAGCTGACATTAATTACGATTATATTTTGTGCCTTCGCTCTGTTCGGGACCTATTCGGGAATACAAGTAGAAGGTTCGATTGTCAACATCCGCACAATTGCCATTATGTCAGGTGGTATCCTGTTTGGCCCATGGGTTGGAATTGTGACCGGAATTGTTTCCGGTCTACATCGTTATTTAATTGACATTGGTGGCGTAACCTCTATTCCTTGTTTAATTACAAGTATTTTAGCAGGGATTGTATCTGGTTATATTCACCTTCGCGTGAAAAAGAGTAGTCGCTGGATTTATGGAATAGTTGCTGGAATGCTATGTGAAATGCTAACAATGATTTTGATATTGTTTATGGCAGATCCTTTCGACTTAGGAATAGATATTGTTTCGATCATTGCTTTACCGATGATTTTAGGGCAAGGGAGCATTGGGCTAATTGTCTTGATGATTGCTAGCGTAGAAGGAGAAAAGGAAAGAATCGCGGCACAGCAGGCGCAATTAGCCCTTAACATTGCGAATAAGACCTTGCCTTATTTTCGTTCTATTAATGGGAATTCTTTGCGAACTATTTGTACCATTATAAAAGAAGATATTCAAGCAGACGCAGTAGCTATTACGGATACAAAAGATGTTCTTGCATATGTAGGGTTTGGGGAGGAAAAATATAAGATCGGCCAAGAGATTATCAGTGATTTAACGAAAGACACCATTCGAAGTGGCAAGATTACGATTCGGAATAATATTGCCGATCATCATACTCCGCAAATTCATTGTTTATTAATTATTCCGTTAGAAGAAAGAGGCGTTGTAACCGGTACCCTAAAAATTTATTACCGCAAAGCTTATACAATTACCAATACATTGCAAACCATGGCAATCGGATTGGCGCAAATTATTTCAACCCTTATGGAAGTGTCGCGAGTGGAACAAATGAAAGAGGAAGCAAATAAGGCCGAACTAAAAGCACTACAAACAAAAATTAATCCCCATTTCTTATTTAATGCGCTAAACGCGATTGCATCCACAACCCGTCGCGATCCTGAAAAAGCACGAGAATTAATTATTAATTTATCGGGGTATATGCGCTATAACTTAGAGGTTGGAGAAGAGCTTATTGATATCCAGCTCGCACTCAAGCAAGTGAGAGACTATATTCAAATTGAAAAAGCTCGTTTCGGAAACCGCCTGCAAGTGAACTATGAGATAGATGATATACATATTAAACTTCCGAGTCTTCTCATCCAGCCATTGGTCGAAAATGCGGTTGTGCACGGAATTTTAAAGCGAAAGGGTCCTGGAGTTGTAACGATATCAGTCAAAGATTTAGGAGAGACAGTAAGGGTTAGTGTGCGGGATACTGGAGAAGGGATTGCCCAGGAGGTAATTGATCGTTTAGCAAAAGAAGAGGTATCCTCCAAACAAATCGGTTTAACAAATGTTCATCAACGAGTAAAATTAATGTATGGAACAGGCTTAAACATTCGTAGATTAGAGCCAGGTACGGAAGTTTATTTTGACATAACGAAGGAGATAGCATGAAGGCAATAATAGTAGAGGATGAAATTCCAGCAAAAGAAGAATTAGAATATTTAATTCAAACCCACAGCAAAATTGATATTGTCGCCACTTTTGAAGATGGCTTAGATGTGCTTAAATTTTTGCAAGCAGAAGAAGTGGATGCCATCTTCCTAGATATTAATATACCTTCTTTAGATGGGATGCTTTTGGCAAGCAATATTAGTAAATTTGCGAAAAAGCCCTATATCATTTTTACAACTGCGTATAAAGAGCATGCAGCACAAGCTTTTGAATTAGAGGCATTTGATTATATTCTTAAGCCGTATGAAGAAAAGCGGATTGCCGCGATGCTGGCAAAATTAGAAGCATCTTTCAAAAAAGAAAGCGGTGGAGAAGAAGAGATTACGACAGAAGTAACACGTCGTATAAACTTGCGTAAAAATGAAAATATCATTGTGACAGATGTTAATGATATTTATTATGCAGAAGCGAGCGAAAAGGTAACATTAGTTTATACGAAGACAGATGAATATATGATGCCAATGAGTATCTCTGATTTTCATGATAAATTGCCACAGGATACCTTTTTCCGCTGTCATCGCTCCTACACCGTGAATCTTTCAAAAATCCATGAAATTGTCCCATGGTTTAACCATACATATCTGGTGAGATTAAAGGATATTAAGGCGGAAATTCCTGTTAGCAGAAGCAAAGCAAAAGCATTTCGACAAATTATGCATCTATAAATACCATTCATTCCGAATAAAGGGCATTTCATTCTGATACCGGTTTCAAAAATGTTTCAGGCGGTATAATTTAACTATCAAAAGAAAGCATAAACAACCTTTTATAGTAAAAAATACTGTTTATAAACCGAGTAGAAAGAGGAGATCGGAATGAAAGAACGAAATGGCAATCGCTTACTGATAGTTATTGGTACCATTATTGTGCAAATGGGATTAGGAACAATATACACATGGAGCTTGTTCAACCAACCTCTTGTTGATAAATTTGGATGGGATTTGAGCGCAACGGCTATCACTTTTTCCATTACTAGTTTTGCGCTTGCCTTCGCAACCCTTTTTGCCGGGAAAATTCAAGATAAATGGGGACTCCGCCGCTTAATTGCCTGTGCTGGAATCATGCTAGGTGGAGGATTAATGGTTACTTCCCAAGTATCTTCTTTATGGATGCTTTATCTTGTAGCAGGTGTTTGTGTAGGTTTTGCAGACGGAACTGCGTACATCACGTCTTTATCTAATTTAATTAAATGGTTCCCTGAGAAAAAAGGATTAATTTCTGGTATCTCTGTAGGAGCATATGGAACCGGTAGCTTAGTTTTTAAATATATTAATACAAGCTTAATCGCAGCTTATGGTGTTTCAACAGCCTTCTTAATTTGGGGAATTATTGCTTTAGCGATGGTTGTCGGCGGATCATTCCTTTTAAAAGAAGCACAGGAAGTAGAAACAACTACAAATTCTTTAGCACCAGAGCAAAAGAATTATACAGTGAAAGAAATGCTAAAAACAAAGCAAGCATATTTACTCTTTGTTATTTTCTTTACCGCATGTATGAGTGGATTATACTTAATCGGTATTGTAAAAGATATTGGTGTCAGTCTAGCGAATCTAGATGTGGCGACAGCTGCCAATGCCGTTGCTTTAGTAGCGATATTCAATACAATCGGTCGTATTATTCTTGGAGCATTGTCTGACAAAGTAGGTCGAATAAAAGTTGTTTCTGGAACATTAGTTGTAACAGCTGTAGCAGTCACTGTATTAAATGTTGTTCCGTTAAGCTTTCCATTATTCTTTGCTTGTGTAGCCGCAATTGCATTTTGTTTCGGAGGTGTTATCACCGTATATCCGGCTATTATCGCTGATTTCTTTGGACTGAAAAATCAAAGTAAAAACTATGGTGTAATCTATCAAGGCTTTGGATTTGGAGCTTTGGCAGGAGCTATGATTGCAGCAGTACTTGGAGGATTCCATGCAACCTTTACAGTCATTACTGTTTTATGTGTCGTTTCCTTTATCATTACTTTAATCATAAAGCCGCCACACATGAAGCTGCAGCCAAAAGAACCAAAACAGCCGCAGCCTAGACTTGCAAATCGCCTTGGATAAGATAGCAAGAAAAGAACCCCGTAAATGGTAAATACCATTTCGGGGTTTTTGCTGTAAACTGGTTGCTTCCACATCTATCCAATAAAAGAGAAAACATGAAACAAGAGCCTAGATTTGATAGAATAAAAGCATCAAATCATTTTTTTATGCTTTTCCACATACACATAATGTAAGGACACATAACAAAATACGTCTTTAGTCGTAGAAAAGATTCCATTTAAAGTCTATAGCAAGAAAGAACTTGGTTACGTTAAAATAGAAGTAGATAAATCATCGATTTTTGAAACAAAAGCTGAAATGAAACGTATAAAAAATAAAGGAATACGAAGGCAGGAGTCGATTATAGTGAACTCATTTTTAATGTTTTTAGTACGAACAGGCATTTCTTTTCCTGTAGGTGCTTTAACATGGCTAATCAGTTATGTGGCATTTGACCAATATTTTATCCTATCCGTTCTATATGGAGTTGCGGCAACTGGAGTCTCTTATTTCATCTCAGATGGAGTAATTAAACATCAATTAATGGTAAGGCAAGGTTTATCAAGAAAAGAATATAAATTTATTCAAACACAGCTAAAGGAAGCGAATGAGAAAATTAGTCGATTAAATCGACATGTTTTTGCCATCCGCCACTTTCCTTCTTTTAAGCAAAGAATCGATTTAATGAGAGTAACAAAGAAAATCTATCGATTAACGAAGGAAGAGCCGCGCCGTTTCTATAAAGCAGAGAAATTCTATTATTCGCACTTAGATTCATTAGTGGAAATCGCAGAAAAATATGCCCTTTTATCTGCCCAGCCGAAGAAAAACAGAGCACTGCAGGCAACCTTAAATGACACAAGAAGAACATTAGAGCAGCTTTCTAGAACGCTGGAAGACGATCTTCATGGCATTCTATCAGATGATATTGATGATCTGCATTTTGAATTAGATGTAGTAAAACATACTTCTAATAAGGAGAAGGACACTGATTTGTTAGATGAAAGCAGGCGGACTAAATGACAGATGAACGACAAATGAAAAACATTACAGATGATTATTTCTCCGATCCTTTAGGAGAAAGCAATAATTTGTTCATGCAAAAAGGCGAAACAGCTGAAACTGTTCGCCTTATTGATGTTTTATCTCCACAAAATCAAAAACGAGCATATGAACTTGCAGATAAACTAGATCCAACCAATCACCGTACGATGATTGCTTACGGGGCAGCAGCGCAGAAAAAATTACTTTCTTTTTCCCATACAATGATTGAGCATGTGCAGCGCAAAGATGTTGGAGAAGTCGGGGATATCGTTAGTGATTTAATGGAAAAATTAAATGAAATCAATCCTGATGAATTACGGGTGGAAAAGAAGGGTTTTTTTCGCCGATTATTTAGTAAGCCTTCTAAAAGTGTCCATGAAGTCCTATCAAATTATCAAAAAGCAAGTGCCCAAATAGATCGCATGAGTGTGCGTCTTGAACGCAGTAAAAATGTATTGACTGCAGATATTCATTTATTAGAACAGCTTTATGAACATAATAAGACCTATTTTGAAGATTTAAACGTATATATTGCAGCAGCGGAAATGAAATACGAAGAAATGACGAAAAAGCTTATTCCGGAGCAAAAAAAACTTGCAGAGGAGTCCGGTGATCGAATGAAACTGCAAGAGGTCAATGATTTAATTCATTTTGCGGAATTACTAGAGAAACGTATTTATGATTTAAAAGTCAGCAGAGAAATTACCATACAAACAGCGCCACAAATCCGCTTGATTCAACATACGAACCGTACGGTTATTGATAAAATCCAGTCGTCGATCATGACATCGATCCCATTATGGAGAAACCAAGTTTCCATTGCTTTAACGCTTTTAAGGCAGCGTCATGCGATTGAAACACAAGCAAAACTGAATACAAGCAGAATGGATGCCAACGCAAAAGAGATGGTACAAATCGCCAAGGAAAACCGTCCGGCAATGGTCGAAATCGATTCGCTAAAAGAAACACAGCATAAACTGATGAGCTCATTAGAAGAGACTCTACATATCCAAGAAGAAGGAAAACAAAAACGTAATCAAGCAGAACAAGAGATTACGGAAAGAGAAGGTAATTTAAAACAAGCATTAGATACGGTTGACAATAGGTATTAAAAAAAACTAAATACATGAAATTTTGTTCCTTTTTTGTGGAGACCAACCACACGAAATATAAAAGTAGCAAAAAGACCAAATAGCATACGATTTGGTCTTTTCTTCTGCCAAAAGCGCAGTAAAACTGATGGGCAAGTTAATAAAAAGGATATATATATAGAAGTTTCCGCTGAATTTTAATAAACTTTGACTACAAAATAAGGAGAATAAAAACTATGAAATTAAAAGTATATACAGCCCATTCATTTGCTAAAACATTAGAAGGGGGGAATCCAGCAGGTGTTGTGCTGGATTCAGATGCTTTATCTGATGAGAATATGAAGAAGATTGCAGGCGATGTTGGTTTTAGTGAGACAGCTTTTGTCATGAAGTCAGAATCAGCAAATTTTAAAGTGAGGTTTTTCACCCCTGAAGAGGAAGTAGACCTATGTGGACATGCTACGATAGCAACATTTTATGTACTCCTGAATAAGGGGATAATTAAGCCAGGGGTATTTCTTCAAGAAACAAAGGCAGGAATTTTAAGTGTGGAAGTAAGGGAAGATTCGACCATTATGATGGAACAAAACACACCAAGGTTTTATGAAACAGTAAATGAGAAGGAAATTGCTGATTCTTTAAACATTAATCAATATGATCTGATAGATGAATTACCAATACAAATCGTTTCAACAGGTCTAAGAGATATACTTGTACCGGTGAAAAATATAAATATTGTGAATTCTATTACCCCAAATCTTAAAAAAGTATCCCAAATTTGTAATAAATATAATAGTGTTGGATATCATGTTTTCACACTTGAAACTCTGATTGGTTCTCATAGTTACTGCAGGAACTTTGCCCCTTTATACGGTATAAATGAAGAGTCTGCTACTGGTACATCCAATGGCGCCCTTGCTAGTTATCTATTTAAGTATAAAAATCCAGAAATGGGATGTGATTATTCCTATTTAATGGAACAAGGTTATTCGATGAAAAAGCCTTCAGAGATAAAAGTTGAATTAATGGTTGAAGGAAAAGAAGTAATAGATGTCAAAGTTGGTGGAAAGGTAATGAATTTATCGGAATTAATAGTGGAAATATAAATTCTAGTTAACGGATAATTGAATAAGAAAATAAACAAAGAATGATTGGATTATATTTCATATAAAATAAAGAGATCAAAATAATCTTAAGGAGCAAGATTATTTTGATCTCTTTGTATTTAATCCATTAACTTCCCAAAGGGAATTCGCTTGTTTAAGAAATGCATAATAGGTATACCGATTGCCATGACAACAAATTCACCAATAGCTGTTGTTCCCCAAGTGATTAAGAAAGGGAATCCAAGTGCAAGATGTAATTGATAGGCAATAATAAACATATTAAAGGTAAACACAAGGGTATTAATAATCATTCTTAAAAGGTGACTTTTAATAAACTTGCTTATACCAATTGTGATTAACAAACAAATAATAGAATGAGCAACCCCAAAAGTTAAATCGTATAACTTAATGGTTGACAGGAATAAGTTTGCTAAAAATACGCCAACGACTATTCCATAAATATATTTTTTGTTAAATACAACAAGATGATTAAATAATTCCGAAACACGATATTGAATACTGCCAAAACCAATCGGCGCAATCGCAATCGTAACAGCGACATACAATGCAGCCACTAAACCGTTCATTGCAAGTGTTTTTGTTTTCATTTTTTCTCTCCCTTAGTTTTTTTACGTGGGATGGTCTCGAACCACGTTATCCAATAACTTTCACACAATAAGTTATCATATAATAGGAAGCCTATGTTCGTCAATGGAATTTTATCCCGTGATGATGGAGGGATAAGGTTGGGTGATTAGAGAGGTATCGGATTAATTGAATATTAATAAAAGCGGAGAAAGTTAACAGAGAATCCGTCTCTGTAACCACAAACAAGAAGAAAAGCAACAGAGCCCAATCCCCTGCACCCCCAAAACAAAATTGTAAATCCTAAAAAAGTTTTCCCCTGACTTCTTCCTGACACATAACTCTTTTATTCTATTACTTGTAAACAGCAAGACAATGAATCAAGTAAATTCATTAAAATAGAATAGAAAGAGGTTGAAGCAAAAAATGAAGAAAAGTATAAAGAAGTGGATTATTAGTGGAGTAACAGTTTTGGTAATAGGGACGGGGATTGGGTCTTATTATTATTTTAGCAATGATAATCAAACAGAAGTAAGAGCACAGGCTAGGTCGCAAACAGCAACGGCAGAAGCTGGTGATGTTGAAATAGAGGTAAGTGGTACTGGAAGCATTGCAGCTATCAATAAAGAGACTTTCACTTCTGAAGGAAATGCAACAGTAGACGAGGTGTTAGTCGAAGTAGGGGATGAGGTAGAAGAAGGCGACGAGCTAGTAACATTCGAGAATGATACACTCGACCCAATTGTTGCAACTTTTTCTGGTGAAATTACAGCTCTAAATGTTGCAGAAGATGGCAATGTATCAATGGGAACAGAAGTTGTAACAGTTACTGATTATGACAATCTAGAAATGGTAGTTAACGTAGATGAATTAGATATTTCGAAAGTAAAGGCGGGCCAAGCTGTTAATGTAAAAGTGAGTGCACTGGAAGACAAAGAGTTTACTGGAAAAGTTACGAGTGTAGCAAAAGAAGCAAACAGTGACAGTACTAGTGTCGCAAAATATGCGGTTGCGGTGAAAATAACTAAGCCCAGTGGATTGTTGGTTGGAATGACAGCAGAAGCTACTATCACAACCGATAAAGCGGAAGATGTCGTGACGGTTCCTGTAGAAGCTGTACAAAAGGAGAATGAAGAATATTATGTTCTAGTAGCAAATGGCACAACTACTAATGAAGATGGCACAAAGGAAACTGCCTCAACAAAACAAACGGTGGAAGTAGGATTACAAAATACAGAAGTTGCGGAGATTAAAAGTGGTTTAGAGGAAGGAACAACGGTAGTACTGCCAACATTTGAATCATCAAGTGATAGTGAAACACAAGGAATGTTCCCTGGTGGTGGCCAAATGCCAAATGGAGAAGGTAGAGGTCAAATGCCAAATGGTGAATTCAGAGGCCAAGGCGGCGGAATGCCTTCCGGTGGATTTGGAGGTAGAAATGAATGATAGAAAAGCATGCAATTGTCGAAATAAAAAATGTGAAAAAGGAATATACACTTGGAGGAGAGACAGTTACGGCATTGGATAATGTAAGCTTTACAGTCAATAAAGGGGATTTTATTGCTATCATTGGGCCGTCTGGTTCAGGTAAATCAACATTAATGAATATAATCGGTTGCTTGGATACACCCGATTCTGGTGAATATTACTTGGACGGGCAAAATGTTTTTTCGTTAAAAAGCAAACAGTTAGCAGAAGTGAGAAATCATAAGATCGGTTTTATTTTCCAATCCTTTAATCTGCTTACGAAACAATCTGCCTTTGAAAATGTGGAGCTGCCCTTGGTTTATCGAGGAATCGGAAGTAAGGAAAGAAAAGAAATTGCCATGCAGGCATTGAAAAAAGTAGGATTACTGGAAAGAGCGGGACATAAACCAACAGAATTATCTGGTGGACAGCAACAGCGCGTGGCCATTGCCCGTGCTCTTGCGGGGAATCCGCCAATCCTGCTTGCTGATGAGCCGACTGGAGCGTTAGACAGTAAGACAGGAGTCGAGGTAATGAATTTAATGAAAGACCTAAATAGACAAGGACATACCATAATTTTAATCACCCATGATTTAGAAATCGCTAAACAGGCTAAGCGAGTTATTCGCATTCAAGATGGTCGCCTAGCAGAGACAAAGGAGGTAGTTGTCTCTTGAAATTAGGACAAGCAATCAAGATAGCTTTTAAAAATATAGCAATGAATAAATTAAGAGCAGTGCTTACCATGCTCGGTATTATCATTGGTGTGGCAGCGGTTATTGCTTTAACCTCATTAGGAATGGGAGCCTCCAATTCTGTTTCCGATGACATTGCCGGCTTAGGAACGACAACAGTTTCTGTAAATTTATCGGGAAACTCTAGTGAGGAAGAGGTTGTCGATTATAATGAACTGATGGCATTTGCAGAATTTGACGAAGTAAAGGCTGTTTCACCAACAGTGACAACATCCAGTACACTCAGAAATGGAACGACATCAAGCTCTGGAGTTACTGTTACAGGTGTTACTACTTCTTATGAAGAGGTACAGGATATTACTTTGAAGTCAGGAAGAAATGTCATGGACATTGACTTGGATAATCGCAATAAAGTAGTGGTGTTGGGGTATAATATAGCAACCGAGTTATTCGGATTCGCAAATCCAGTCGATAAAACCGTTCAAATTGATGGAACAACATTTAAAGTAATCGGAGTACTTGCTGAAAAAGGGGAAGAGTTAACTGGATCTGTAGATGATTCTGTCCTGATTCCATTTACAACAGCACAACGCTTTATCGGTCAAACCTATGTAACTTCAGCAACAGTGCTTATGACGGATGAGGATTCAGTTGAAATGGGAATGGCAAAAATGAAGCAAGAATTATACAATCAGTTTGATGGAGATGAAACTACTTATTCTGTGCGGAATCAATCTTCTGTATCGGAGGCCCTTGATTCTGTTTCCAATACGATGACATTGTTATTAGCCGGCATAGCAAGTATTTCCTTAATCGTTGGAGGAATCGGAATTATGAATATCATGCTTGTTTCGGTTACAGAAAGAACAAGGGAAATTGGGATTAGAAAAGCAATAGGTGCTCGGAAAAAAGATATTATGCTCCAATTTTTAATTGAAGCTATTGTACTTAGTGCATTAGGCGGAATTTTAGGAGCAGCTATTGGAATCGCTAGTGCAGACATATTGTCGAGCACATTAGAGATGACTTCCCAGATTACGTGGTGGGTTGTCAGTGGTTCCGTTAGTTTCTCTGTACTAATTGGCATTATCTTTGGGATTTTTCCAGCGAACAAAGCATCTAACTTAAGTCCCCTTGAAGCATTAAGATATCAATAAGCGGAATAGATCAGCTGGATAGAAGGCTGATCTATTTTTTCTTCTGACAATAATAGGTATAATGAGTTTCATTAGGAAAAAATAAAGCATAAGGAAAAAATGATGAGAAAAATTCTAATTGTGGAAGATGAACTAGCAATTTCTATGGTTTTAGGAGCTTATTTAGAAAATGCAGGCTATGATGTAGATTATGCTTATAATGGAGAAGAGGCTTTACGGAAGCTAGAGGAAGAAACTCCTGCCCTTATTCTATTAGATATTATGATGCCATATGTAGATGGCTGGAGCGTTCTTTCGTTTATTCGTAAGAAATCGGCATGTCCTGTTATTATGCTTACAGCTTTATCAGATACAGAGCAAAAACTAAAAGGGTTTGAAAATGGAGCGGATGATTATATTACCAAGCCGTTTGTAGGGGAGGAAGTCATCGCCCGTGTCCAAGCGGTACTAAGAAGATCCTCCCATTATCAAGAAGATGAGCGAGTGAAATACTATGGCGATTTAAAAATAAATTATGTCTCCCATCAAGTTTTTCTTAATGGAATTGAGGTTCCCTTCACTCCGCGAGATCTTTCTGTCTTTCTCTTTTTAGCAAGCAATCCAAATCAAACATTTACAAGGGATCAGCTTCTGGATCATGTATGGGGAAATGACTATGATGGAAGTGATCGGGCGGTTGATCTAGCGATTAAAAGAATAAGGAAATTATTAAATGGGTGGGATCCAAAAGATGGCGAAATTAAAACATTACGCGGATTGGGCTATCAATTTTATATTCAGGAAAAACAATAAAGAAAAAACGCCTCTTCTCTATTATTGGACAAAAAGATATTTGCTGACATTATGTGGAGGACTTTTGATTATCGGGATTATTTCAATTTTGTGGATTCGCCATAATGCTTTGGAAAATCGCTTAGAATTAACAAAATTAGTTGCCCAGGAAATAGCGGAGCATGCTAATGAAATGGTAGAAGGCAGATTGAAGGATATTCGTCTGCCATTTTTGCAGGATAGACAGAAGTTTATCAATGAAGGGCAGCCACTAGATGTTTTTCTAAAAGATGCTGCCGGTAATATCCGCTCTATGAATCAGAACTTCCCACCAGATTCTCGCGAAAAACAGCAGCTAATTGAGTCTTTGCCCTTAGTCAGTGAATTAACGATTAAAAAGGTCACGCTCTGGAATAATCAAAAAGCATCAGTTGTCATAGCCCCTATTCTAAAGGATGGGACGCCAACAGGTTCAGTCTATATCATTCAGCCGCATAATCAACTGCAGCATTTAAATAAGGAAGAATATCAATTACTGGGATTGTTGCTTCTTAGTTTGGCGCTGCTAGGCTGGTTCGTTATTTATTCTTTATCTAAAAAGATGGCAAAGCCGGTTGAAGAGGTTGCCAACGCTGCTCAACAATTAATGAATGGTAACTATCACATTACATTAAATGAAGAAGTGCAGGAAAAAGAGTTATACCAATTGATGCTGTCTTTTAACGAAATGACTAAGCGCCTCTATGCATTGGAAAGTTTACGGACACAATTGCTCGCAGGAGTTACCCATGAATTAAAAACACCGATCACCTCTATCAGTGCTTTAATTCAAGCTGTCAATGACAATGTCATTCCAGAAAAGAAGAAAAGCCAATTTTTATCGATGAGTTTAAAAGAAGCTGGCAGACTGCAAAGCATGGTAGAGGATTTACTAGATTTTAATAGCTTTAGTGCTGGTTCAATTAAAGTGAATAAGGAAAAGCTGAATGTACAGGCGACTTTAAAAGAAATTATTTATCAATGGGAAATTGTCCATACGGAGTCTTTGTCCTCTGCGAAACTTACCTTTATAAATCCAGAAAAGCCGATTTTTACCATGCTTGATAGTGTTCGTTTTCAACAAATTATCGTAAATTTATTAAATAATAGCTTACATGCAATCAAGGGGAAGCAGGGTGGAAAAATAACAATCCGATTAACCCATGATGACCAGAACATCATAATTTTAGTTGAAGATAATGGCTATGGCATACCAAAAGAAGAACAAGCTTATATTTTTGAACGATTTTATCGAGGGAAAAATAAGAAAGATATCGAGCGTGGGATCGGCTTAGGATTGCCATATAGTCTTCTGCTCGCCAAAGCACAGGGAGGATATTTATCTTTACAAAATTCAGATGGTAGATCTACAATATTTCTATTACAATTTCCAATACTTACTTAAAAAAAGGGGGCTGTTCGGAATGACAGTTCAAGAAGAAAAATATTGCAAGGAATCATTAGTAGTAAAAACAAGCCGAATATTCCCAATTGATACAAATAACCATAATTCCTTATTTGGAGGGAAACTGATGAGTTATATAGATGATGTGGCCTCTATTTCTGCATCGAGACATTCAAGAAGCGATGTAGTCACAGCTTCAACGGACTCCGTTGATTTCCTGTTTCCTATTCGCCCGACAGATTCTGTATGTTTAGAATCCTATGTAACACATACAGGAAAATCATCGATGGAAGTTTTTGTGAAGGTAATAGCAGAAAATTTAAAAACAGGGGAAAGAAAGCTCGCTGCTACATCTTTTTTAACCTTTGTTGCATTAGATGAGAACGGCAAGCCAAGACGGGTTCCTAAAGTAATCCCCCAGTCCGAGGAAGAGACCATGCTTTATAACACAGCAGAACAACGCGTAAAAATACGTAAAGATAGAAGAGAACATAGTAAGGCATTTGCAAGTGTTATTAGCACCGATATGCCTTGGGGATAAGTTGACCCCGGTTTGGCTGAACGGGCAAGTTGGCTGATAAGTTGAAGAGTTTGGCTGATAACGGGCAAGTTGGCTGATAAGTCGAGAGGTTTGGCTGATAAATCAGTAGTTTGGCTGATAAATCGAGAGTTTGGCTGATAAGTTGAAGAGTTTGGCTGATAAATCGGTAGTTTGGCTGATAAATCGGTAGTTTGGCTGATAAGTCGAGAGTTTGGCTGATAAATCAGTAGTTTGGCTGATAAATCGGTAGTTTGGCTGATAAGTCGAAAGTTTGGCTGATAAGTCGTAAAGTTTGGCTGATAAGTTGTAGAGATTGGCTGATAAGTTGTAGAGATTGGCTGATAAGTTGTAGAGATTGGCTGATAAGTCAGTAGTTTGGCTGATAAATCAGTAGTTTGGCTGATAAGTCGAGAGTTTGGCTGATAAGTCGAGGAGTTTGGCTGATAAGTCGAAAGTTTGGCTGATAAGTCGAAGAGTTTGGCTGATAAGCCGTAGAGTTTGGCTGATAAGTCGAAAAGTTTGGCTGATATCAGCCAAACTCAGACCCTCTACATTCAATTTGAGTGTAGAATTCTATTAATCTCAGAAAAAATGCTAAAAAATCACTAATAAAACGATAAAATAGACAATTTGACAACGAAACTACCCCGTTTCCACCACACCCACAAAGCGAATGATCTCCACTCAACCTCCCCATATTAGAAAGTAATGCCCAATCATTTGCTATCTTTTCTCTCATCCAATCCTCAAACTAAATTAAATTTCCCCCCCAACAAATGTCCAATATGCGGAACAACCAATCATTCCTAATCATTTCGAAGTACGAAGAAAAGCTTCAGAATATATTAACTTTTCAGAAAAATATACTGTTAAATTTTCTGACAATATGAAAGACACTTGTCTAGAAGAAGATTATAATCCAAACATGGAACAGGAGCAATTGGGAAAATATCCTGTCGTTTCATAGATAAAAAGACAATGATAGGGGGCATATTATGTTATCCAAAAAAGTACTTTCTTTCGCGATGACTGCAACATTAGCTTTAGGATTTATGAGTGGTTGTGCTTCAAACACAAACTCGGATTCAGGGGATTCAGGAGACAAAAAAGTAATTAAAATTGTTACACAATCACCACTTTCTGGAGGCAGCGCTACATTAGGGGAAGCAATTAAATTAGGAGCGCAGCTGGCTATTGATCAACAAAAGGATAAGTTTGCTGAATTAGGATTCGAACTTAAATTAGA
The DNA here is from genome assembly GCF_050971705.1 of Niallia sp. M35. NCBI lineage: Bacteria > Bacillati > Bacillota > Bacilli > Caryophanales > Bacillaceae > Niallia > Niallia sp. M35. Next base: position 25,601 of record NZ_JBPCEP010000018.1, on the reverse strand, counting down.
TGCACAGGATGATCAGGGAGATCCGAAAAAAGGGGTTGCTAATGCTAACTTAGTGGTTGCGGATAAATCTGTATTAGGGGTAGTCGGTCACTTAAACTCAGGTGTTTCCATTCCAGCATCTGAAGTTTATGAAAAAAATAATCTTGTAAGTGTATCTCCGGCAAGTACAGCCACTGACTATACGGATCGCGGTTTAAAAACAGTGAGTCGTGTTGTTGCTCGCGATGATTTCCAAGGTCCTGCTGGGGCACAATATGCTGTGGAAACTTTAGGGGCAAAGAAAATTTTTGTTGTTCAAGATAAAACAGCTTACGGTTCAGGTCTAGCAGATGCCTTTAAAGAAGCAGCGGAAGATTTAGGAGCTGAAGTTGTTGGTTATGAGGGAATTACCGTTGGTGAAAAAGACTTTAACGGTGTTTTAAACCAAGTAGCCTCTAAAAAACCTGATCTAATCTATTACGGTGGCCTTTATGCAGAAGGGGGAATTTTGGTAAAGCAAGCACGTGAAAAAGGATTAGATATTCCATTCATGGGTGGAGATGGTTTAGACTCATCTACTTTTGTTGAAATCGCAGGAGATGCTGTGAAAAATACCTTCATTACTTCCGTTGCCGGTGATACAACCCAATCAGAAGAAGGAACAAAATTTGCTGAAGATTATAAAGCAGCATTCAGCAAAAACATTGAGTCCTATTCTGCCTATGCATACGACTCTGCAGCAGTTTTACTAGCAGGCATTGAAAAAGCAATTAAAGAGAATGATAACAAATTACCAACACGTGAAGAGGTTACTAAAGCTGTGCGTGCTACACAAGATTACAAGGGGGTAGTGACAGAAGTTGGATTTGATGAGAAAGGAGATAATAAATTCGCAAAAATCTTTATTTATAAATTTGATGAAGCCAAATACCCAGCTACATTAGATGGAGAAATTAGCCAATAAACGAGTAAATAAAAAGGACATGAATATCAATCGTCCTTTTTATTTGTAAAGAACTAAAATGCCGGAAATTAATCTTAGCTATTTAGTAGATAGAAATCAGCATATATGGTGATTACGTCAATAGAATGAATCTGTTGAGTAACCGTAGCGGGAAATCTTTCATCTTATGCGGTTAAACTCTATCTACTAAAACCATTAAATCAAAAGTGTGGGGAAGAGAATGCTAACTGAAATTTTACAAACATTACCGCAAGTTTTAATTGATGGATTAACATTAGGAGCGGTGTATGCCGTTATTGCATTGGGATACACAATGGTTTATGGAATATTAGAATTGATAAATTTTGCTCATGGGGAAATATTTATGTCAGGTGCATTCATTGGCACGGCCATCTTAATTACTTTAACAAGTCTAGGATGGACTTCGATGCTGCCTGCTGTACTTTCCTTAATTGTCATGCTCCTAATTACTAGTCTCATCACAGGTTTTTTAGGAATGGGAATCGAAAGAGTCGCTTATCGTCCACTGCGAAAAGCACCAAAGTTAATTGCTCTTATCTCAGCTATTGGTATCTCCTTTTTACTACAGGATATCGTTCGTTTCATTACAGAATTATTCAAAGGGAATTACATAATTACTTCGCCTAATCTATTTTCTGACAAAATAAATATCGGATCTGTTTTCGGTTCTCATGCTGCAAGTTTTAAAAGCTCGTTTTTAGTTGTTATTATAGTAGCCGTTATTTTGATGGTAGGATTAGATTTTTTTGTTAACAAAACAAAGTGGGGCATGGCGATGAGAGCTGTGGCGCAAGATAGAGACACGGCATCTTTAATGTCTATTAATGTGAATAAGGTTATCTCTGTCACTTTCTTTGTAGGATCTGCTTTAGGCGGCGCCACTGGTGTATTATTTGCTGTTCAATATGGAACAATCGATCCGTACATTGGATTTATACTAGGACTTAAAGCTTTTACTGCCGCAGTTTTAGGCGGAATTGGCAATATACGCGGAGCAATGCTCGGCGGTATGTTAATTGGACTGATTGAAATGTTCACCGCAGCGAATCTGTCGGTTATCACAGGCGGGATTATGGGAGCAGAATATAAAGATGTTGTTGCATTTGCCATATTGATTATCGTCCTTATTTTTAAACCAGAAGGCTTATTTGGCAAAGCCGTAGCAGAGAAAGTGTAGGTGGAAAAGATGGCTAACATGATTAAAACCATCCAAACAAATAAAGTTGCCCAAATTATTCTTTTCTTTGCTTATGTATTGGTGACAACTGCTGCATTGGCTTTCTCGCAAAAATCAGTGATTGCCTTTTTACTATTATTGCTATCGCTATTACTCCTATATTATATGAATCTTGGAAATAAAATGAAGTGGGGAATTGCTTTACTTATTTTAGTGATTGTTCTCCCGATTTCAGCTAGTCAAGGGCCATCCTATCAAGCATATATGGAAGTAGCAACTATGGTAGGGATTTATGTTTGTATGGCTTTAGGGCTGAATATCGTTGTTGGTCTTGCAGGGTTGCTTGATTTAGGATTTGTTGCTTTCTTTGCTGTTGGCGCCTACACATATGGCGTGTTTGCGACAGCACAAGCGAATAACTTCATGCCCTTTGGAACATATCCATTGTCCGGAAATAGCTTTTGGTTTTTTATTATCATTGGTTTATTTGTAGCTGCTCTATTTGGGGTTTTATTAGGGATTCCAGTATTAAGAGTAAAAGGAGATTATTTGGCTATTGTTACATTAGGTTTTGGGGAAATAATCCGGATTGTATTTAATAACTTAGATAAGCCAGTAAATATCACGAATGGAGCGATGGGGCTGCCAAGTATTCAACAGCCTGAATTATTTGGTATTACTTTGTCACAGCCGAACCAATTCTATTATATTGTGCTAGTTATGTTTATTATTGTAATTTATGCTGTGACTAGAATGGAACATACAAAATTAGGCCGTTCTTGGAAGGCGGTCAGAGAAAATGAGATTGCTGCACAAGCGATGGGAATTCCCCTTGTAAAAACAAAGTTGACGGCATTTGCTATTGGGGCATCCTTTTCCGGAATGATGGGAGTTGTGTTTGCCGCAAAGCAAATGTTTGTGGATCCAACAAGTTTCACTTACTTAGAATCTACGACCATTCTTGTTATGGTCATCCTTGGAGGAATGGGAAGTGTGCCAGGTGTTATTCTAGGAGCGGCAGTTGTAACGATATTAAACTTACAGGTGCTAACCGAGTTAACGGGGTGGCTAAGCCAAGTAACCACTATTCCTGATGCCTTATCTCCAGCAAAAATGCAAAGATTTATCTTCGGTGCCCTTTTAATTATTATGACCTTATATCGTCCACAAGGATTAATACCGGCAAAAAATAAAAAGGTTAATGCCAAGAAATTAAAAGAGAGCATAGCAGAAAAGCAGGAGTCTACTATATTGCTTAAGGAGGGGCACAAATGAATATACTCGAAGTGAAAGGACTAACGAAAAAGTTTGGTGGACTTGTTGCGAATTCCAATATTGATATGTCTGTCGAGAGGAATTCCATCACAGCGGTAATAGGACCGAATGGAGCGGGAAAAACGACTTTTTTCAATATGATAACAGGGGTGTATAAACCGACATCTGGGGAAATTCTCCTTGACGGAAAAACAATTGCCGGGCTTAAGCCGCATGTCGTAGCGAAACAAGGAATTTCCAGAACCTTTCAGAATATCCGCCTTTTCAGTGATATTACCGTATTGGAAAATGTCATGGTCGGAATGCATAACCATATCAAAGGCAGCTTGGTTGGGACATTGCTTCAATTGCCAAAGGCTAAACAGGAGGAAGAGAAAGCAATGAAAGAGGCATATCGCCTATTAGAATATGTTGGGCTTGCTGATCTATTAAATGAAGCAGCGGCAAATTTATCATATGGAGCACAACGGAGATTAGAAATTGCTCGTGCTCTAGCTACAAAGCCTAGCGTTTTATTATTAGATGAGCCTGCTGCTGGTATGAACCCGAAGGAAACAAGTCTATTAACTGGTTTAATTCAAGATATGTGTAAGAAATATGATTTGACCATTATTTTAATTGAACATGATATGAAGCTGGTGATGGAAATTTCAAACCATATCATCGTATTGGATCATGGAGAAAAAATTGCAGAAGGTGGTCCGGAAGAGATACGTTCCAATCCGAAAGTAATTGAAGCCTATTTAGGAAAAGGAGCAGTATCACTTGCTTAAAGGGGGAAGCAGCATGGAAAAGATACTTGAATTAACGGATATAGAAGCTTGGTATGGAGGAATTCAGGCATTAAAAGGAATTAGTTTACATGTTGATAAAGGAGAGATCGTTACCCTCATTGGAAGTAATGGTGCTGGCAAATCGACGACTCTTAAATCTATTAGCGGGCAGGTTCCAATCAAAAAAGGCAGTATTCTTTTTAATGGAAAAGATATTGCTAATGTAGCAGCCCATAAGACAGCCGTTTTAGGGATTTCCCAAGTGCCAGAAGGAAGGCGGATTTTTCCTAAGCTATCTGTACGAGAAAATCTATTAATTGGCGCTTTTGCTGTAAAGGATAAACAATTAATGGAAGCAAGAATGCAAAAAGTATTTGAGTATTTTCCGAGATTAAAAGAAAGAGTCGAGCAAAAAGGAGGAACCATGAGTGGTGGCGAGCAGCAAATGCTGGCAATAGGGCGAGCGCTTATGATGCAGCCAGAAGTACTAATGTTGGATGAACCATCAATGGGACTTGCGCCAATTATTGTCGAGCAAATCTTTGAAATTATTAAAGAACTCAATAACCAAGGAATGACAATTTTATTAGTAGAACAGAATGCCTTTCAAGCATTGCAAATTGCCAGTAGAGGGTATGTCATTCAAACAGGAGAAATTGTATTAGAAGGAACAGGAGCAGAGTTGATTACCAATAAACAAGTGCAGGAAGCTTACTTAGCATAAGGATAGAGAAAAAGGAGAAGGCTTTTTATGAGACCTTCTCCTTTTTTATGACTGAATTAATTATTTAAGAATTTTACACATACTGGTTCTGGTGCTTCTATCTCTGATTGCAATAAAGTTAGTTTTCCAGTAACTGTATCTCTTTCAAATAAAGTAAGGGTATCTGATTGTTCATTGGATGCAAGCAAGAATTGTTCTGTTGGATCTAGAACGAAATCTCTCGGCCAGTTTCCTTCTGTTGAAGTTCTGTCAATAAAGGTTAATTGACCAGTTTCCCCATTTACTTGGAAAATCGCAATTGAATTATGACCGCGATTTCCTGCATAAACATAGTTTCCGTCTGAAGAAAGATGGATAGCACTTCCTTGGCTATTTTCCGTAAAATCAATTGGTAGTGTAGAGATGTATTGTAATTCCTCGAATGCTCCAGTTTCAGCATTAAAAGATAATGCAATGACTTCATTGCTTAATTCTGTCATGACATAAGCAAATTTGCCATTAGGATGGAAGGCAATATGTCTTGGACCACTTCCAGGTTTAACGGATAAACTGCTGACTTCTTCTAGCTTTCCATCAACAAGCTTGTACGTATCTACTCGGTCTGTTCCTAAATCAACAGAAACTGCATATTGATCATTAGGACTGAATCCAGCAAAATGCATATGGGGTTTTTCTTGACGAGCTGGATTTGGGCCTGTCCCTGAATGCTCAATGATAGATGCAGCACTGCTTAATGAGCCATCTGTATGTACCGGATAGGATTCGGCAGTTCCTTTATGATAGTTTGCAGAAAGAACAAGCGTTTTGTCTGCGTTTACACTTACATGGCAAGGAGATGCTCCTTCCGTATATTCGCTGTTAATAAGGGCAAGACTGCCATCTGAATCAATAGTGTAAGCAGAAACGCCGCCTAAAGAGCCTTCTTTACCGACTGCGAATAAATGTTGATTATCGTTTGTAATCGTTAAATAGGTAGGGTTTTCAATTTCAGCCACTAGAGAAACATCTGTGATTTTTTTTGCGTCTGTGTCTAATACAAATGAATAAATACCTTTACTAGTCTTTTTTGTGTATGTGCCAATGTAGCCAGTGAATTTTGTCATAAACAGATCTCCTTTAACATTTTTACAAAATTAATACTATTTATTAATTATAGCACGAGCCTAATCAAAAGGTACAAATTAGAGTCTGTCTATTCAAATAAAAGTACTAGTTAGTACTATTTTCCCCAAATTGCTTTCTTGAAACAAGAGGGAATTTTCAGCTACTTTAAAGGGGAATATTGGAAGAATGAATGCGTTTTGTCGAATTTTTCCTGGATAATAGGAATGTAATAATCTTGTTTTTCCAATATCAGAGGAAACATAACGCTTCTACCGATGAGGGTGGTTTTATCTTATTTTAATTAATAATTATGTTAATTAAGGTGAGGTGAAAAACACTTATCGTTTATTTTTTTAATTTAAAAATAGTACTTATTAGGGGAGATAAACATAGGGTAGTAAGTAGATTAGCATCTTTAAATCTATGAAGTTTCTCTAAAATGCGACTTTTTATATTGTTTAAGAAGTGGGGATATAGTAAGCTAATGGAGAGTAGTGTAAGCTGGAAGCTAAGAAAGGAGTGGGAATATAATTAATAAAAAAGTTAATTTAATGTGGTTAATTAAATGTTAGTATCATCGAAAGGCATCCATATTGTACCCCATTTTACATAAAAAATTTGAACGTTCACTTTGGTTCTGTACACCACGAGACTTCCTATCAAAAAATGTAGATAAGATGGGATTTATTATGGATAGAAATGTATGCGTTTACAAACTAACGCAGTGAAGGGGAGAATGAAACGGTGAAGTGTGTGATAAAAAAATGGCTATTTTTTTTGTTGGTCATAATCGTACTATTTCCATGGCCTTATGAAAAGGAGAAACAGGTAAAGGCAGAAGGCTCTCAAGCTGATTCGATCGAATTTCAGCATGTTTCCGTTCACGACCCGTCCATCATTAAAGGGGATAATGGCTCTTATTATGTTTTTGGATCACATATAGCAGCAGCCAAATCAACGGACTTAATGAATTGGACTTCTCTGGTGACAAGTGAATATCAAACGCCAGAAAATAATCCAATCTATGGGAATTTGTCTGAAAATCTTGCAGAGTCTTTTAAATGGGCAGGGGAAAATGATGCAGATAGCACTGGGGGCTATTCTGTATGGGCTCCTGATATTTTTTGGAATAAAGATTATGCTTGGGATGATGGTTCAAAGGGAGCTTATATGTTGTATTATAGTGTCTCTTCTACCTATATTCGTTCAGCGATAGGCATTGCTGTATCGAAAAATATAGAGGGACCTTATGATTATAGGGATACTATTATATATTCTGGTTTTACCAATTATGAAACGACTGATAATAAGAGTGTGATTAATAAACATTGGGAAAATACGAATATCGCAGAGTTGATTGCAGACGGTACTTTAGATAATGTAAATCCAGATTGGTTTACAAGTGAGGGAAATTATAATAACGCCCTTTATACGAATGCGATTGATGCAAATATTCTCTATGATGAGAATGGAGATTTATGGATGACATATGGTTCCTGGTCAGGTGGAACGTTTATTTTGCCGCTAGATAAGAAAACTGGTGTACCCATTTATCCTAGAAAGGATGGAAAAACCTCGGATGGCAGAATAGTTGATCGATATTTCGGTACGAAGATTGCTGGAGGATATGGAAGATCTGGGGAAGGAACATATGCTGTCTACGATAAGGAAACAGGGTATTACTATCTTTACATTACGTACGGTGGATTAGCTTCTGACGGTGGTTATCAAATGAGGCAGTTCAGATCAAAAAAGATTGATGGACCGTATGAAGACGCATCTGGCAATGCTGCTGTTTTTCCAGAAAGCTTTAATTTAGGTCCAGGAAATTTCCCGAGCAATGATGATCATAAAGAAATTGGGAATAAAATGATGGGAAATTTCTTGTTTAAAAGAGATTTTGGAGAAGAGGGCAGTGGGATAGGAACAGGCTATATGTCACCAGGACATAATTCTTTTTTGATAGAAGAAGAACTTGGCAAAGAGTTTATTGTGACACATGCTCGATTCCCTCAGCAAGGAGAACTGCATCAAGTGCGTGTCCATCAAACCTTTAAAAACAAGGAGAAATGGCCAGTGCCAACTCCATTTCAATATGCGGGTGAAACAATAGAGACTGTGTCTGAGAAAGATATTGTTGGTGATTATAAGTATATCAATCACGGCAAAGAAATTACGGGGAAATTAACAGAATCGCAATGGATTAAATTAAATGCAGATAAGACAGTTTCCGGTGCTGTAAGTGGGACATGGAAGCTATACGATGATTACAGAGTGGAAGTTGAGATAGAAGGGCAAATATATGATGGCGTATTTATTCGTCAATATGATCCTGCGACCGCGAAATGGGTGATGACCTTTAGTGCCATGTCTGGTGAAGGAGTGGTAATTTGGGGGAGTCGTGGGGATAGTAAATCAAACCAAGAAGTGGTAGCAAGTGTGAAAGCGGAACTAATTAAGGCCATTCCGACCGAGGTAATCAAGGATATCTCCTTGCCAACTCAAGCAGCACAAGGTACAGCCATTGTCTGGGTATCTTCACAGCCAGAAATCATTTCCAATGATGGGATTGTAACAAGACCGCCATTTGGTTCTGAAAATGCTGATGTAAAATTAACAGCAACTATTACTTTAGGGGATGCGAAAGAATCATTGTCTGTAATGGTTCATGTATTAGCAGAAGAGGAAGGGAGATTAACTGCCTATTATGACTTTAATGATGGGTTTGCAGATCGATCTGGTAATCAAGCCGATGCAATAGTAACAGGTGATCGCATTCACAATACAGGCGGGGAAGTTACGTTTGCAAAGGGTATTGCAGGGAATGCTGCTAAATTTAACGGAGAATCTGGACTTAAATTGGCAGATGGTTTAATTGCAAGTAATAAGTATTCTCTATCACTTTGGATAAAACCGGAAGAAATCACGGAATTTACAACGACTTTCTTCGGTGCGAGAACAGAGAATAATTGGATTAGTCTTGTGCCGAATGCACAGAATGTGACAAAGGTATGGTCCCATAATGGTGACCAATGGTATGATGCGGTATCTGACTCTATAATCCCCAAAAATGAATGGACACATTTCGGATTTACGGTAAATGAAGGAGAGGCAAAGGTTTACATTAATGGAGAGGAAAAATTTTCTGATGGGAATTTTCCAGATGTCTTTACAACCGTTAATGCCCAATTTAGTTTAGGTGTAAACTATTGGGACATGCCCTTTAAAGGTTTAATGGATGAAGTACGCGTATATGATGGACTTGTTCTTACAGAAACAGAAATCCAATCACTTTTTGAAAATCCAGTAGAAGAAGAGCCAGGAGCAGAAGAGCCGGGAACAGAAAAGCCAGGAACAGAAGAGACGGGAGCAGATAAGTCAGGAGCAGAAAAGCCGGGAACAGATAAGCCAAGTGCTGAAAATCCGCAGACTGACAACACAGGGAAAGCATTACCGAACACTGCAACAAACGAATATAATTGGATAATCGGAGGATTATTCCTATTGGCTGCGGGCTTAAGTATATCCTTAGTTAAACGAAAACGGGCCATGAAAGTGAAATAAATCATGATGGACCACTTAATTTCTGCAGTGATTAAGTGGTTCTTCGTTTTTAGAATGGTAGAGGGGGAAATAAAATACTCTTTCAGCATTATTTCTAGTGAAAAAACTAAAACAAATTAGGTATAAGAACAGGGAAGCCTTTTGATGTTTTTTTTCAGAAAATAATCACAATAGTGACTGTGGAAAAATGGAGAGGTTATCAACTTAATTACTAACAAGATAAATCCTGAAAATAAAGTATTCCACAGGGTTATCCACATTATCAACAGAATTAGGTTTTGGTTATCCACAAAAATGTAAGGGTTTTAAAAAAAGTGGTAGAGAAAGAGAATGAGATGAATCATCTCTTCCTCTAAACGGTTATTTAGTATCTTTTCTATTAGCTGCTCGATCAGCCATTTTGAATTCATGTTGATAGGTTACGGCTTGCATGCTAGATAGTGTGTGTTTTGGTTTTTGCTTTTTCTTCCCTTCCATATCACAACAATCCTTTCCATTTTTTCTACTATGTTCTTTATTCTTCCCTAGTTATATAAAATAGATTCAAAATGCGAAGGTAAATTAATTGAGAGGCAAAAGTATGTCTTTCCACCTTTTATGTGCTACATTTGAAATAGATAAAGTTCGCATTAGATGATTTAGAGAAGGCGAAAAATAGATAATGTGGTGATTGGAATGATTATAAGCAAAATAACAAGACAGAAGGAATTGAATGACCGTTATAATATTTTTACCCTGAAACAGGGAAAAGATGTGTATGCATTTAGCGTCGATGAAACAGTCCTAATTAAATATAAGCTGCGAAAAGGGATGGAGCTAGATTCGCTCTTATTAAATGAAATCCAATATACAGATGAAATAAGAAAAGGATATCATATGGCCGTTCGGTATTTGTCTAAGGTAAAAAGAACGGAAATGGAAGTAAGGAAGCATCTTTCCGCTAAAATGGAAAATGATGCATTGATAGCAGAGGTAATGACAAAATTAAAGGAAATGAAATTCATCGATGATGAAGATTACGCTTTTTCCTATGTTCGCACTCAACGGAATACGACAACCAAAGGAGCAGAAACGATTAAACGAGAATTAAGGGAAAAAGGGATCCAGCGGGAATTAATCGAACGTTCGATGGAGGAGCTTTCCTATGAGGACCAAATGCAAGCAGCGAAGAAAATTGTTGCGAAGTTTTTGGCTGGCAAGAAAAAGGATTCTAAGAAGATTATCATCCAGAAATTAGAGCAGACTCTTGTTAGAAAGGGATATACCTCTGATATTATCCAACAAGTAAAAAGGATGCCGGAGATTGTGGAAATGGATACAGATGAATTAGAAACCGTTCGTATCCATGGGGAGAAGGCAAGAAGAAAATTTGCCAAGTTCACTGGATATGAATTCAAGCAAAAAATGAAGCAGTTCTTATACCGTAAAGGATTCTCTATGGATCTTATCGAACAGTATTTAGACGAAATAGAAAATGAAGACTAATTAGTTATCAGTGTAGTGTTAACAACAAACTTTATTAGAAATGAAAGCTAATTTTTTGCCGATTCTGAGGATTTTTATTAAACTAGTTGGTAGTGGAGGGGAATATAAATGCTGACAAAAAGATATAGCATGATGACAGAACATGAGCTCCGTATGGAAATATCCACTTTAAATGATCAAGCAAAAAAAGCTGAGCAGCTTGGTATGGTTAATGAATATGCTGTTTTAGAAAGAAAAGCAGTTCTTGCCAAATCGTATTTATTAAATCCTAAAGATTATAAAGCTAATGAAATATATGAAATAGAAGGCGATCCAGGAGTTCTTTTTCAAATCGATTATATGAACGGCGTTTTTGCGTGGGGAAAGCGACAAGTAGATGGAAGCCAAGAAGAGGGGATTCCAATCGCATTATTAAAGAAGAAAGCATAAGGAAAAGAGTGGAGGGACCAAAAGATGGTCTCTCCCTCTTTCCTACAGAATAAAGAACTGTTTATTTTTTTGGTTTGCGATGTGAGGAAGCATGCATTCTCTCTTGAGGATGTGTATTGATTGTGCCATTGGCTCTTTTCGAAGCGTATTCTGTTTTTGCTCTCGGTTCTCCCTCAAGCTTAACATCATTTGTATTATCTACATTTCCCATCGTCATACCTCCAAAGAATCAACTAAGTCAAAGGTAATAAACTTCAACTTTGTTTATTACAATGGATAGTATTTGTTAATCACCTGCAATCTATTAGTAAATACAAAAAAAGAAAGAAGGAATAAAATAATGCATGAAGCACAGAAGAAATTAGTGGAGCGGCTGTTGGAGCTTAATTCGTTTATTTCAGTAGGCCAAGCACAAACATGGGTGGAATTATTATGGGAAGATTTTGAGTCAACCTATGCTAAAGCGGGTCGTAAATATCAAGGAGAAGAAGTAACGGAACGAGTTGTTAGTCAGTGGATTGAGAACTACGGTGGAAAGCTTCATGAATTTGTAGCAGAAAACCCAAAATATAAAGAATTCCTTGCAGATGATAAAAAGAAATTGCATTAAAAGAGGTCGACTTTAAAGGTCGACCATTTTTCATGCTAATTGGTTAAAATATCGAGTTTCTTTTTCAGCTTATCTTCACTAAAAATCCAGCCTGTGTAGGAAGTGATGATATTCAAGTTTAGATCGAGATGAACAACGGCGACAAATGGATAGTGTCCATTGCTTCGGTAGCGTAAATCAATGAAGCGGACTTGGTATTGGTCATCCAGCTCGATAACTTCCCACCGAAATACAGGAGAGAAGGATAAGAAAGCAGATAGGTTCTTATCTTTTTGAGCTGCGGTTAGAACTGGTGTATCTGGAACTGGAATACGATGGAATTTATCGTAGATTTCAATTTCGTGCTGATGGGACCTGCCGACATAGAAGGAGTCGTCGGTCATCACAGCGATACGCCAATGGTTATATCTCATGGTTGGCGATAAAATGATTTCCTTTGCATCTGGAATTCTTTTTTTCACATTTATTTTTACCTGCCGTTGTGTAAATACCCGCAGAAGGTAATAGCCAATCAGTACGATATATAAAGTTAAAAAGGTATAGCCAGGATCTGCGCCGAATAACCAGAATAGGATTGCTACAATATGCATGGAGAAAATGATGGGATCAAATGTATTAATAATCCCCAATGCGACCCATTTATTTGTAAAAGGACGTAGAGCCTGCGTTCCATACGCATTAAATATATCGACAAACACATGCAGGAAAACAGCTATAAATGTCCAAAGCCATAAATGGAACAAATTTGCCTCTGGGAAAAGCGGGTACATGACAGCAAGTATAAGTAGGGGCCACAAAAGTACTGCTGGGATGGAGTGTGTCACTCCACGATGGTTGCGTATATAAACGGCATTATTTCTTAATTTTAATACTGTATCGATATCTGGTATTTGTGAGCCGATGATGGTGGCGATTATTACACCTGTAGTTGTTGCAGGATCAGAAGCAACAACTGGGTCTAACGTGGCTAACCCACCAAGTGCAACTCCCATAACAATATGAGTTCCTGTATCCAAAATACCAAACCTCCTTGATTTTCTCTCCGAATTATTTGGATGAAAACACCATAATTACAATAAAAATATCCTTTTCTTTTTTCTTAACAAAAGATACACTACAAACAGTTAATATATTCGCATGATGTAAAAATACGGATAATGTTATTAAATAATAAATAAAGTTGGCAAACAATCGGACAAACGCGTAATTTTATCAAAAAATAGCTCTTCTATTTAAAATGAGGCAAATTTACTTATTTATACTATTGCAATTTAACTTAGCTATTGGTAAGAACGTGAATCATTTTGTGCTACTTTCATTCTATCCCATTCCATCCTATGATGCACACCATGTCCAATAGTAGTAAAAGAAATCTATATATTGTTATTCCCAAAAAAAATTAATAATTAACATCTGGAGGTTAATCGTGACAGATAAGCAAGAAATAATCAAAAATCAAGTGGATGTCGAGCGGTTTAGAGAAGATTTATTGAATTGGTTTATAGAGGAACAAAGGGAGCTGCCATGGAGACAAGATCAAGATCCCTATAAAGTATGGGTATCTGAAATCATGCTTCAGCAAACAAAGGTGGATACGGTTATTCCCTATTTTAACCGATTCATTTCTCAATTTCCAACCATTGAGGCGTTGTCGAAGGCTGAAGAAGAAAAAGTACTGAAGGCCTGGGAAGGATTAGGCTATTATTCAAGAGCGCGTAATTTACATGCTGCTGTTAAGGAAGTGCATGAAAAGTATGGGGGCAAAGTGCCAGATACTCCGAAAGAAATTGCGTCCTTAAAAGGGGTAGGACCGTATACAGCAGGTGCAATTTTGAGTATAGCATATGGGGTTCCAGAACCTGCTGTTGATGGAAATGTAATGAGAGTTTTATCGAGGATTCTCTCGATTTGGGAAGATATTGCCAAACCAAAAACAAGAAAGACATTTGAAGAAGCAGTACGTGTGCTGATCTCGCATGAGAATCCGTCCTTTTTCAATCAAGCACTTATGGAGCTCGGTGCCTTAATCTGTACCCCAACATCTCCTTCGTGCCTGCTTTGTCCAGTAAGAGAGCATTGTCATGCTTTTGAGGATGGGACAGTAACAGAGCTGCCTGTAAAGACAAAAACAAAGAAACAAAAGTCAATTCAGCTTGCGGCAGTCGTTTTAACAGATGAAGAGGGAAGAACATTGATTCATAGGCGCCCGAATACAGGATTGCTGGCAAATCTATGGGAGTTTCCTAATATGGAAATTGTTCAAGTGTTAAAAAGCGAGAAAGCGCAGCTTGAGGAAAAGCTGTTAGAAGACTATCAGGCTAAAGTAGAAGTTGGCGAAATGATTACTAGGATTGAACATGTTTTTTCTCATTTGATCTGGAACATCAATGTATATAGCGGAAAATTAATAGAGTTAAAAGAGGAGAAAGAAGATATCAGAAGAGTAAATGCGGATGAAATTGCACCATTCCCATTCCCTGTGTCTCATCAGAAAATGCTGAAATTTTTACCAGAGCAAGTGAAGAAAGGGTGACCATATGTGGTCATCCTTTCTTATTCATAGCTTACTTCTGTCCCATGTGTATAATCAGCTTCGTTCCTTTTTAACCCGCCTCTATTTTCGATTTCCTCTATGATGCTGCGGTGTATACTGGCACCTTCGCTATTGAGATAAGGGGTCATTTGCTGCAAGGAGTGGTGAAAGTAGGCAAGTTCATCATCTTTCCAATCTGATTTAGCGATCATGGCTAATTTGGTTATATCTCTGCCAACATACATAGGTTATACCTTCCTTTACTTTTACCGTTTTCTCCTCTATTGTGTGGATGTTGATTGCGAACTATGCATGAATAGAGGTAAAATGAGAAGTAAATGGATGGGAAAGGAATTAATAAGAATGACAAACAAAGTAGCATTAATTACAGGCAGCAGTAGAGGAATCGGAAAGGCAACGGCCATTCGCTTAGCCAAACAAGGCTATGATATTGTTATCAACTATGCAAGAAGCAAAAAGGCAGCGCAAGAAACTGCTGACGAAATTACGGCGCTTGGTAGAAAAGTGCTTCTAGTAAAAGCCAATGTTGGAGATGTAGACAAAATAAAGGCGATGTTTGCAGAAGTAAAAGCAGAGTTTGGTCGTTTGGATGTATTTATTAACAACGCTGCATCTGGGGTATTACGACCAATTATGGAATTGGAAGAGTCTCATTGGAATTGGACAATGAATATTAATAGTAAAGCCTTATTATTCTGTGCGCAAGAAGCAGCGAAGCTAATGGATAAAGGTGGAAAAATCGTTAGCATCAGCTCTCTAGGAGCGATTCGCTATTTAGAAAACTATACAACGGTTGGAGTGAGTAAAGCTGCTGTAGAAGCATTAACTAGATATTTAGCGGTTGAATTAGCACCAAAAAATATTGTAGTAAATGCCGTTTCAGGTGGAGCGGTTGATACTGAGGCATTGACACATTTTCCAAACAGAGAAGAGTTGCTTCAAGCGGCAGCTGAAAAAACACCGGCAGGCAGAATGGTGGAAATGGAAGATCTCGTCAATACAGTGATGTTCTTAGTAAGCGATGATGCAAGCATGATAAGAGGACAAACGATTATTGTGGATGGCGGTATTTCGTTGTTAGTATAAGCGGTTTGGCTGGCGGAAAAAGGAGATTTCCTATAAAGGAGAACTCCTTTTTCTTTTTATTGGATTGGATTTTATTGGTAATAAAAAACTTTGGATAGAAACGAAACGTCTGGGACAAATTAATAGGCGTGGAGGTGATATTCATGGCTAAAAAAGCTGGTGCTACACAAAGTGGAACTAACATTCAAGAAGTAAAACAACAAAACGCTCAAGCAGGCCAAGGTCAACAATTTGGTACTGAATTTGCAAGCGAAACAAACGCTTCAGAAGTAAGAAAACAAAATCAACAAGCTGAATCTAGAAAATCTCAAAACACAAGCAAATAATGCAAACAAAGGGCACTTCACTTACGGGAGAGTGCCCTTTGCTTTTGTTATAGAAACTTTTTTATGTTCGACAAAACTTCTTCTTTGTCTACAGAAGTAGTCAAAGGAATTAACATACATACGAAGAAATAGTAAAAGGTAGAGTTAATAGAAAAAGGGCCGTTCCCTTTTTATAAAATGAAACATATAAATCAATACAGTACCTAAAAATGAAGAGTAGGATGTGTTTTTTCATGGATGTATTTAACGGTTTAGTTGGAGAGCAAATGCGAATTATGGAAAAACTGCTCTATTTACAAGGAGAATTAGAAAGATGCGAAGAGATAGAAGAACAACTACAAATTCTCCAAAAAGAAACAGAACTAAAAGAAGTGCAAATAGAAATCAGCAATATGAAGGAAGAGCTAAAGAAAATACAAAAAATCTTTGAATTACAAACAGAAAAAGTCATTAAAGTCTACCAAGAAAATGAGCTGAAACTATCATCTAGTTCATAAAAATATGGAATATTTAAAACCATTGTGTAATTTCAATGGTTCTTTTGTTTTAAATTTACTAGAGAACCGTTATAATAAGAAATAAGAAAAAAGAGGAATCGTACTTTGTTGCCTTAAAGGAAATAATGAATCGCTTTTAGTATGTAACAGGTTACAAAGCGTCCGTAAATAGAAAGTAGGGGAGAAATAAAAATGGGCGTACCTATCGAGGGTGAACCAATACAAATTCACAGTTATAAGCATAATGGGCACATCCATCGAATCTGGGACGAAACAACAATACTTAAAGGGACGCAGAACTTAATTATAGGTGGCAATGATCGTACAATTGTTACGGAATCAGATGGAAGAACGTGGGTAACACGTGAACCGGCAATCTGTTATTTTCATTCCCAACAATGGTTTAATGTCATTGGCATGCTTAGAGAAGATGGCATTCATTATTATTGCAACCTAAGCTCACCGTTTATATACGATGGAGAGGCACTTAAGTATATTGATTATGATTTGGACATCAAAATCTTTCCAGATATGACATTCAATTTATTAGATGAAGATGAATACGAACGTCACCGTCAAGAAATGAAATATCCAGAGGTCATTGATCGTATTTTGAAGACGCAAGTAACGCAATTAATACATTGGATAAGACAAAGAAAAGGTCCCTTTGCACCAGATTTTGTTGATTTGTGGTATGAAAGATACTTAACGTACAGAAGTTAATATGGATGACTGAAAAAAGCATGTTGAATTTCAGCAGGCTTTTTTCTTATGCATTCGCTGCGAATAGTGATAAAATGGTCTATTGTTATTAAAACGATTAAGAGTGACATTATTTTCAAAGATTGATGGCTCGTGGGCTGTTTCGGTTTGGGGGATTGAGTGGATTTTTAGAGAGGATTGATTCTGTGCCCGATTTGGTTTTGAAAGCGAGTCGAAGGGAAAAGAGAAGCGCTCTCCATGCCCGAACCAAAAGAAAAAGTGAAAAAAGGTAACAGAGAGCTCTTCTCTGTGCCCGTTTAGCATCAGCAAAAATCAAAAGCGCACAGATCAGATCAGCCACACTCAACCGTTTACGCGCTATCTTTCACAGTATTTTTAACAGAATGGCGAAAATTAAGTTTTCCAAACACAAAAAAAGGAAAAAGAACAAATGCAACATAGAGAGGGGAGTATATGTGGACAGTATTAAGAGGTATATGACCTTTGTAAAGCCATACCGATGGCAAATCATTGGGACGATCATTATCGGCATTGTGAAATTTGCCATTCCGCTATTAATTCCATTGTTATTAAAATATGTAATTGATGATATTATTAACAATTCAGCCTTAGATCAGGCCACTAAAATGAGCAATCTGTGGACAATCATGATCATTATGACAATTGTTTTTATCGTGGTGAGACCACCGATTGAATACTATCGTCAATATTTCGCTCAATGGACTTCTAATAAAATTCTTTATGATATTAGAGATCAGCTTTTTATGCATCTGCAAAAATTGAGCCTAAAATATTATTCCAATACCCGTGCAGGGGAAGTTATTTCCCGTGTCATAAATGACGTAGAACAAACAAAAAACTTTATTTTAACCGGCTTAATGAATTTATGGCTGGATGCCGTAACGATTTTGATTACAATCGGAATCATGTTCACGATGGATGTAAAGTTAACATTTGTCTCTATTATTTTACTGCCGTTTTACGCGCTTTCCGTTAGCTACTTTTTTGGAAATTTACGTAAATTAACAAGAGAAAGATCCCAAGCTTTAGCAGGCGTACAAAGCTTTCTCCATGAAAGAGTCCAAGGAATTTCGGTTATTAAAAGCTTTGCGACAGAAGATCATGAACAAAAGCATTTCCAAAAGTATAATAATACCTTCTTGGAAAAAGCGGTCAATCATACGAAATGGAATGCGAAAGCGTTCGCTGTCGTCAATACGATTACCGATATTTCTCCATTGATTGTAATTGCCTATTCAGGCTATCAAGTATTGAATGGCGATTTATCGCTAGGAGCGATGATGGCATTTTTTGCTTATATTGAAAGATTATATAATCCATTGAGAAGATTAGTGAATTCTTCTACGACATTAACACAGTCTATCGCATCAATGGACAGGGTGTTTGATTTAATTGATGAAAAATATGATATCCAAGATAAACCAAATGCGGTTCCTTGTACAAATGTAAAAGGAGATATTACCTTTGAAGAAGTGGACTTTGCTTATGAGACAAACGATCCGAAAGTATTAGACAATATTTCCTTACATATTAAACAAGGAGAGACAGTAGCATTTGTTGGGATGAGCGGTGGCGGTAAGTCTTCCTTGATAAGTCTTATTCCAAGATTCTTTGATGTAACAGGAGGAAGAATTCTCTTAGATGGAATAGATATCAGAGATGTGCAAGCACGTTCCTTACGAGATCAAATTGGGATGGTTCTGCAAGAAAATATTCTCTTCAGTGAATCGATTAGGGAAAATATTATGATAGGAAAGCCTAATGCAACTGAAGAGGAAGTAATTGCCGCTGCTAAAGCTGCCAATGCGCATGACTTTATCACCCAGCTTCCAGAAGGGTATGAAACAAAAGTGGGCGAAAGAGGCGTGAAATTAAGCGGCGGCCAGAAGCAAAGAGTAGCAATTGCACGTGTATTCTTGAAAAACCCGCCAATCTTAATTTTGGACGAGGCTACTTCTGCTTTAGACTTGGAAAGTGAACAGTCCATTCAAGAATCATTGGAAGAACTGGCTAAAGACAGAACGACCTTGATTGTGGCCCATCGTCTATCTACGATTACTCATGCCGATCGCATCATTTTAATAGAACATGGAAAAATTATGGAAGATGGTACACATGAGGAACTAATGAAATTGCAAGGTCATTATCACGATCTATTTCAAATTCAGCAATTGGGAAATTAGAGATGAAAAAAAGGATCCAGAAGCAAGTTTCTGGATCCTTTTATATAAAGGATTTTACTCTTCAATCGTTACATCGGCTTCATGCTGATGATGAACTTGAATGGAAGTGATTAATGTATCAAGATGCTCTACATTCTCGTCATATTCAATGATGGCAGAAACAATTTGCATCATATGATATTGCTTTAATTCTTCTTCATTTTCAAGTACGGATGGTTCTGTCTCTTTATAATAAAGCATTAACTCTTGGAAAAGTATGTTTCGATCAAGAGAAATGCTGCCTTCTTCAAAAACAACATTAGGCTTTACTTTTCCAATAAATTTAAGCATGACATGTTCATGATGGTGAATAAGGCAATCAAGCTGCTGTTGAATAATATTTTGAAAATCCTCCGGCAAACTTAATAACTCATTTTCATATCGATGAATCTTTTTCAAGGTTTGAAAAGATTTCTTTAATGTGGCAATCATTTGCCGGTAAATGACTAATTTTCTCGTTTTTAATAAAGTTGTTTTTTTAAAATAATTCCGCTCTTCTTTGTACAGGATATATAACTGATCAATGCGCATTAAACGTTCCGACATTTTATCGATATCGTTCTTTAACAGACTATGTTCTGATGCATGTCTAATGTTTAGGCGGATCCATTTTGTTATTTCCTCACTTAAATCGGAAATTTGATTGTACAATTTATTTTCATACTTAGGTGGTATAAAAATCAGATTGACAGTCGAAGCAGAAAGAATTCCGAGCATTACTGTCGAGAAGCGAATAATTGCAAAGGTAATGAAGTCATCTGTAGGTGATTCCATAATGGCAATCAAGGTAACCACAGATAAAGTAATTGTCTTTTCTAAGTTTAATTTTAAGTTAATTGTAATAACAATGATGGCGGCAAGTCCAATAATAAAAACGTTGTTACCAAAGCTTAATACAAAGATGACTGCGATAATAGCACCAATGATATTGCCTCGTACTTGGTCAATGATCGATAAATAAGAACGATAGACAGTTGGCTGTATAGCAAAAATGGCAGAAATTCCTGCGAAAACAGGAGTTGGTGCATTTAAAAGTTGCGCTAGAAATAAAGCTAACACGATGGCGATTCCTGTTTTCAGAACGCGCGCTCCTAATGTCATAAATAAGTGTTCCTTTCATTTAATCTTTCTAACTATTTTCTTATACCCCTTACTTTTTGCGAAAAACACGAAAAGTAAACACAATAATGTACTATACATTGATTAGATGTGAACTTCAATAGACTGATGACTAATTTTTTCTTTTTTCGAAGGATTTTAAAAAAATGGACATATTGTTGTTAAAATTGAAATGATTTTACATAGTAGGAGAGGTAAAAAACGTAGTAATAGGGTGGTAGTTTTCATTAGTAAAAAAAGGTTCAGCATTTCTCTGAACCTTTTTCTAAACTTAAAACTTATATTCTTCTTTTAATGCAGCGAATGCTTGGTCAACTGCGTGCAGGGTTGCTTCGATGTCTTCTTCTGTATGCGCGATAGTGATGAACCATGCTTCGTATTTGGATGGTGCCAGCATGATTCCTTGTTCTACTAATAGCTTGAAGAAGCGGCCAAACATTTCACTGTCAGTACTTTCTGCTTGTTTGTAGTTGTAGACTTTCTCGGTCGTAAAGAAGACAGTAAGTGCTCCTTTTAGGCGGTTAATAGTAATTGGAACATTATATTTGGCAGCTGCTTCTAAAATGCCATTTTCTAATAATGCGCCTAATTTATCGAGATGATCGTATACGCCTTCTTGCTTTAATACTTCTAGACAAGCGATTCCAGCTTGGATGGAGGCTGGATTTCCAGCATGAGTTCCTGCTTGGTATGCTGGTCCAACTGGTGCCACTTGATCCATGATTTCTTTTCTTCCGCCATAAGCGCCGATTGGAAGACCACCGCCGATTACTTTTCCTAAGGCAGTCAAGTCAGGGTAAACACCTAATAAATCCTGTGCTCCACCGTAAGTAAAGCGGAAAGCAGTAATTACCTCATCATAAATAACAAGTGCGCCTGCTGCATGTGTTAAATCATTAATTCCTTGTAAAAATCCTTCTACTGGTTCAACAATTCCGAAGTTCCCAACGATTGGCTCGACCAGAACAGCGGCTACTTGATCGCCCCATTTATCCAATGCATCTTTATACGCATCTAAATCATTGAAAGGAACCGTGATAACGTCTGCAGCAATTACTGCAGGAACACCGGCAGAATCTGGTGTGCCAAGCGTAGAAGGACCTGAGCCAGCTGCAACAAGCATTGGATCAGAGTGACCATGATAGCATCCAGCGAATTTGATGACTTTATTTCTGCCTGTATACGCGCGAGCAACACGAATGGTTGTCATTACTGCTTCTGTTCCAGAGTTCATAAACCGGATTTTTTCCATGGATGGAATGGCTTCCTGCAGCATTTTCGCGAATTTCACTTCATGCGGAGTTGGTGTTCCGAATAGAAGACCAGTTTCTGCAGCGCGTGTTACTGCCTTTGTAATATGTGGGTGAGCATGTCCTGTAACAATCGGACCGTATGCAGCTAAATAATCGATATATTGATTTCCGTCTACATCAAAGAAGTAAGCACCTTGTCCTCTTTCCATTACGATCGGTGACCCGCCGCCAACCGCCTTATAAGAGCGCGAAGGACTGTTGACACCTCCGACAATAATCTCTAAAGCTTCTTCATGCAATCGTTCTGAATTTGTATGTAACATATAAACCTCCTATAAATCGTATCATTCTATAAAAAATACCTTCCCCCATTTTAGCACTTTTTAAAAGAAGATAAAGGGAAACAGTTTTTTAACCTAAGAGTACCTTTCGTACGTTTTCAATAGGAGAAAGAGATAAACGAATAAATAAGCAAGACAAGCATAGATATTAATGATAGAGGAATTACATTTATGCCAAGGAAGTAAGGAGGTAAGGAAATGTTTTATGTCTTATTAGCACTCATTCTATTTTTTATTGCAATGAGCTTAAAAACACTATTTGTTCCTTACCAGAGAAAAGAAAAATGGGTCTCATTCGAGAATTTTATGTACTTAATCTTTGTCTATATCACCATTATGATTGGCTTTGGTCTAATCTATACATTATTCCAGATGAATGGCATCCCGGTTTATAATGATGGACAGGCACCTTCTTTAAACTATGATTTCTTTCATACACTCCATACAAGTATTTATTTTAGCGGGGTGACTTTATTTTCCGTAGGGTTTGGCGACTTAATGCCAATTGGGATGGGGAGGATGGTTGTCCTTATTGAGGCGTTGATCGGATACACAATTCCCGCTGCTTTTGTAGCACGGGCAGTATTTGATCTGAACAACTAGCAAACTGCTTTTCTTGATTCATAAAAGCATTTTAGGTAGGCTTAAATAAAAAGCAAAGGCGGGATACAATGTCTGTTCATATTGGAGAAGCAGTGCCAGATTTTGAGTTAGAAGCAAATAATGGAGAGAAAATAAAATTATCCGATTATCGAGGAAAGAATGTTGTCTTATATTTTTATCCGAAAGATATGACACCAGGATGTACAACAGAAGCATGTGATTTTCGCGATAATTATGAAGATTTCCAAGGATACAACGCAGTAGTACTAGGAGTCAGCCCTGATCCGATTTCAAGACATCAGAAATTTATCGAAAAGCACGAGCTGCCATTCCCGTTATTAGCGGATGAAAATCATGAAGTAGCGGAAAGCTTTGATGTTTGGAAACTAAAAAAGAATTTTGGAAAAGAGTATATGGGAATTGAAAGATCAACCTTCCTGATCGACAAAGAAGGGAAGCTTGCGATGGAATGGCGCAAAGTAAAAGTCGCTGGCCATGTAGCAGAAATCAAACAAGCTTTAGAAAAAATCGAAGCCTAATTTTTATGGTAGGGACTTTTGTCCACTCATTAAAAGCCGAAGAGCATATTGTATAGTGAGCATATACCTCCTCATATATATGTCGGTGGCCAACGAAAACGTTCGTTGGTCTTTTTTTATGGAGAGAAGGGGGAAATGGATAAAACTTCTGGTGAAAAAAATACGGTTTCATGCATATAATGTAAGCGTATTATCAATAACATCTTAGCATCGACTATTATATAATAGTATTTATTGTTAAATAATCATTATTGTGTTTTCAGATTGTTCATACATCTAGAAAACCGCGCTCTTACAGTAACTGTGTTGACAAAACCCTGCTATTATTAGTACACTATTTATAAACATTATAAAATAAGAATATCTTTTAGAAATGGGGTGCATGTCCGTGGAACATAATGAGTTGCAAGAAGCTCTTGATAAGCTGAAAGAAACAGGAGTGCGCATTACCCCGCAGCGTCATGCGATACTTGAATATTTAATAAGCTCAATGTCACATCCGACTGCCGATGAAATTTATAAAGCACTTGAAGGCAAATTTCCAAATATGAGTGTAGCCACTGTTTATAATAATTTAAGAGTTTTTCGTGAAGTGAATTTAGTAAAGGAACTGACATACGGAGATTCCTCCAGCCGGTTTGATTTTATAACTTCTCATCATTATCATATTATCTGTAAAGAGTGTGGCAAAATAGTTGATTTCCATTATCCAGGACTTGATGAGGTAGAGCAATTTGCCAGCCATGTTTCAGGATTCAAAATCAGCCACCACCGTCTGGAAATTTACGGTACTTGTCCTGATTGTGCTCAAAAAGAAGCGCACTAATGTAGAGAATAGAAGAGGCTGTCTTTTTAAGAGTTGCTTTCGTATAAACGTAGCGAGGGGAAATCTTAAAAAGATATCCTCTTTTTTCTGTTTAATCGTTGAAACGAGACTGAAATATTATATGGCAGAAATGATAGCAAAAAGTAATTCTATTTTTAAACAAGTTATAGTAAGATTTCATGTATGCCTAGATGAGGGCAGGATTTTAAGAGAAAATGTCGAAATAATACGAAACGAATAAAATTATTCATGGAGATGGAGGAATAACGATGGAAGATATTCTTCGTCCTATATATCAAGAAAGAGCTAGCCAGACAAATACATTGGGCGTATTAATCATTGATAAGAAACAAAATGAGATGACCGTGACAGATACTTTTGATACAGTCATGCTAATTATTGTGAAAGAAGCAGAACAGCCTGTTTTTATCAAGCACTATACATATGCAGATAAGAAAGCGGCTCTACATATTGTTACAGAAAAACAATTAAGAAGCTGGATTTTATTAGGGAATAACAAAAGAATTTTTGAATGGATATATAATGGGAGAGTTGTTTTTGATCGCAATGAATTTATTTATCGACTCAAAAATGAGTTAAAAGAATTTCCCGTTAACGAAAGAAAACAAAAAATGGCGCTAGAATTCGCCAAGCTTATTAAACGATATATGGATGGGAAAGCGTTCTTTGAAAATAAACATTATCTGGACGCCTATAATGATATTGTTCATTCCTTACATCATTTAGCTCGATTAGCTGTGATCGAAAATGGATTCCACCCAGAAGTAACGGTATGGAGCCAAGTAAAACAAATGGAGCCAGAAATCTATAAACTATATGTAGAATTAGTAAATAGTGATGAGCCTATTGAAAAGAGACTCGAGCTATTATTCTTAGCAAGTGAATTTTTAATTCATTCAAGAATGAGAACAAGCACAAGCTATATACTCGATATATTAAAAGAAAAAGACGCTTGGACATTTAACGAACTGTTAGAAAAAGAAGAACTGCTTATTTACGCAGTTGATTTAGGAATGTTGATCGAATACTTAATCGATAAGCATTTAATAGAAGTAGTCAACATTTCTACGAAAAGTCCAGGTGTTTATCATCGATGTTATCGTGTTTTAGAAAAAAAATAAAAAAGTTTTAGAAAAAGTGTTGACCATTATCGTAGAATAATGTTATATTAATATCCGTCGCTGAAACAACATGAACTGTTGAAGTAAACGACGGAATAGAATTTCTAAAAAACACTATTGACAATGAATGTTGATAGATGTTATATTAGGAAAGTCGCTTCCTAAGTGACTAACTAAATTGCTCTTTGAAAACTGAACAAACAAACGTCAACAATAATCGTTTTATAACTAACATTATAGAACA